>JBDGQM010000234.1:5965-15721 GCA_042219065.1 Salinibacter sp.
GTGGTCGACCTGTTCGTAGCCGAGGAGCTCGAGGACGTCGGCCGTACGCTGGGCGTTGTCCGGATGGATGGTGACGCCGTGGAAGCCGCGCAGGGCATGCTCGGCGGGCACAGGCCCGTCGGCCCACGGCTCAATGTCGGACTCGCCGGTGATAAGCTCCAGCGGTTGCCCGTCGTGGTCTTGAAACGGAAGTACGGTGCGCCCGAAGCGCTCGGTCACGGGGTACAGGGTCGCTCCGTCGGCCCCGTCGAGCCGATCGATCCAGTAGTCCACCGCGCCGTCTGGAATGGTAAAGGCCGTGGCTGTGGCCTGTCCGCGTCCCACCTGCCCCTGCTGAATGCTGTGGTGGGGCTTAAAGGTGAGCACGGAACCCGGCGTGCCCGTTTCGTCGGCGTAGTAGAAGTGATACATCGTAGGCCCCATAAAGGCCTCCGAGGGGTTGTTGAACAGAACCGTCTGCTTGACGAGCCGCAGCCCCAGGACCCCTGTGTAGAAATCGAGATTTTCCTGCGGGTCGTGGGCGTAGGCCGTGACGTGGTGAATGCCAGATACAGCGTCGCTCATAGGTCGAGGGAGGAGATTGCTTGAGGGAACGGTGGGAAGGCCCGTGGAGCCGAACCGGACTGATCTCGTCGTCTCTTCGTCACAATTGTCGGCTTCGCAGGGGCGCTTCTACAAGCCCCTGGAAGCGCTTTTGTTCGATCAATGCCACAGTTCATGCCTTGGGGGCGGCTCCTCCGGGGCCATTTCGGAGGGATTGCCGTCGTCCGCCGGACGACGCACACCCTGCTTGCCTCGGACCTGAGATGTCTCGTTACGAAAATGTCATTCTCAGTTTAATACGATCCGGGGGGCTGTTTTGATATGCTGTGGTTAGATCCAGGTAAGAAAAAAGTGTCCCGGCCCCTCCTCACGGAGCGGGCCATTTCTGTTTCTCGCTCCTCCATCCAGGCGTCCCCGGTCTCCCAAAGCCGGTGGACGATTTTGTCGTTGTGTAGGGGGCTCCCTGATGGGGACAGCCAGATCGGCCTGTTAAGGAGCGTCCCTCTCGGCCAACTCTCTTCGGGCCCTACTGGGCTGTCAATACTGATTATTGGTGTGGTGCGCGATCTCAAAACCCTTGGCAAGTCGTTCTGAGTAACGTCGAGGCGCCCTGAACGAAGTGAAGAAGTGCTCCTGGAGTGAACCTCCCCGAGGTAGGCGCCGCTTCCGTGGGGATGTCTCGACTGCGCTCGAAATGACGTGCCTTTAATTCGGGTTTTGAGATCGCGCGTTCAGCTAGTACAATCAGGCTTGACACAGCACTACTTGTTGTCGGGGCACCGACAACGCGGCCTCATCGCCGGGACCGAACGTTATGATGAATGGGAGAAATGTGTCACGGTGGACCCGGGGCCGTGGCGTCGAACAGGATGACGGCAGTCGCGCTCATCCGAACGCGACGGCACTGGGACCTCGTCGTTCTCCTCCGTCTTCTCCTCTTTCGTCATGTCCTACGACATCGGATTCCGTCCCACGCTCGACGACGTCATCACCGCGATGAGCCGCAAGAACTACCGCATTTTCAACACTCCGAGCCGGCCGTTCAACCTGAACATCGTTGGCATTCGGTCGCGCACCCAGGTCCCCAATCAGTTCGACGACTGGCTAACGGTGTTCTACCGCTCCAACGATCAGTGGATCTTCAACACGTTTCCCGCGACGACGGACCCGGGGCTGTACTTTCTCGGGGACGAGCGGATGGGCACCGATCGGGGCACGGCCATCCTCAAACCCGGCCAGTATCGCGGCGCCTACGAGCTCGGCAAGCATCAGGGGCGCTACAAGGCGCTCGTGCAGGGCGGGTCGGTGACGGTCCTTCGGGACTTCGATCGCGACGAGGAGCTGGACTTCGATTCCGACCGCACAGAAACCGGCCACTTCGGCATCAATATCCACCGGGCGAACCGTGACCGCGCCTCGATTCAGGTGGACAACTGGAGCGCTGGATGCCAGGTGATCTGCGATCCGCTTCAGTTCAACCACTTCCTCGACCTCTGCGAGAAGGGGAAGCAGGAGTGGGGCAACTCGTTTACGTACACGCTACTAACCCAGGGCGATCTGGAGCCCCGGGAGCGCATGAGTCCGCTTTTCCGGCCCTTTGGCAACTGAGGCCACTGTTGGCGCGCATCTATTCTGCTGCGTCGCGCGGCGGACCGGTGACTAAAACGGAGCATCCTCTTCGAAGGAGTTGCCGCCTCCCGCGTTTTCTTCCGGGGCCGGCCCCATCGGCGCCGAGCCGTCCCCCTGCGGCGGGCCGCCCTCGGGCTCGTCGTACTGGGTGAGGGGCTCGAAGCGCGCGTACTGCTTGACGAAGGCGAGCTCAACGCTCCCGATGGGACCGTTCCGCTGCTTCTCGACGATAATCTCGGCGATGCCTTCAGTGGAATTGCCCTGCTCGTCGACGGTGATGCCGTAGCGTTCGGCCCGGTAAATGAACGCCACCACGTCGGCGTCCTGCTCGATCGAGTTGTGGACCACAATGTCGTTGGCGACGAAGTTTTGGGGACCAGGCACCGTCAGGTCGTATACCTTCTCCACGCCATCTTCTTCGATAGAGGCCACCTGATCCCAGTACACGTCGCTACTCGAGAGCTGACGGAGTGTCTCTGAGGAGACGGTATCCGCGACTCGGGCAGCGCGCTCTCGACTCATGTTCGACTTGTAGAGGGCCGTCCCGCAGTAGGACATGCCGAGGGCCGATTGCATTTCTCGTGTCGTCATCTCTGCCTCTTCCATTGCCGGCACGACGAGAGAGCGCCACGTCGCCTTCGGGATGATGTCGCGATTCGTGTTCGCCGTTCGGTCTTCCAGGTATTCCCGGACTTTGTCCAATGAAGTCTGCTTGTAGCGTCCGGCGGCCCCAATGAAGGAGGCGAAGGTGCTCAGATCGTCGCCGCTTACGATTACGTGGTGCTGATCGCGGCCCTTGTCTCCCTGATCGACGCGCTTCCGGCGGGCGTTGATGCCCAGTCGCACCAGGAGCGACTGTACGTCTCGGGCGAGGCGCTTGCTGCTGGTGGCGTAATAAACAGCCGGGTACGGCGACGCCCCTCCTCTCATCCGCACGCATCCGTCGCTGGCCCAGAGGTGACGCAGAAAGGTGGCAATGGCCTCTGGAGGCTGTCGGAAGACGCACTCCGGTACACGCTTTTCATAGGAGCGGAGTCCCCACACCTCCATCTCGGCTAGCCACTCGCGCACGGCACTGTGTACGCCGTGGGTGTGAGTCCGGGTCGAAGAAAGGTAGACCTGATGCCAGTCCTTCTCCTCACAAATGCGCGGCTCGACGTCATCACCGAAAACCGACGTGGCAAGCTCGGCGACACGCTCGGCGAGATCACGCTCGTTGGTGGTATACTGAATGGCATGTCCCGGTACCGTGCAGCCGTCCCCAATGAGGTGCCCGAGCAGGGCCAATTCGTCGTCCGGGCGGGTCTGCTCCGACGAGGCGTGGAGATGACGAGGAAGAGCAACGTGTTCGCCGTCCTCCAACTCGTCAAGCCGCTTCCAACCATCAATGGTCAGAAACTCGTGGTTGCCCGTCGCCCGAACTGCACGCCCAAGCTGCGTCTGGAGGCGGTACACCGGCTTCGTGCCGGTGCAGAACGCGTTCGTGACAGTCTGCTTCTCAAGCTCGTACGTTTCCGGATTGACAGACCACACCTTGAAGCCCGACGTTCCGCAGAGCTCGCGCATTGGAACGCGCTCGCCGGTATCCGCCATGGGAACGAGCGTGTCGCCCGTCAGGCACCCGGACTCGCGCAGGTCGGAGAGCTGCGGCCGCTTGTCGCCGCCCCGGTTTTCGACGGCGCGGTTGAGCTGGGAGAGGGCAATGACGGGAATGTCGAGCTCCTTGGCCAGTCCCTTCAGCGAGCGCGAGATGTGGGCAATCTCCTGCTCGCGGTTGGCGCCGCTGCGCAGGTTGGCGCCGGACGCCTGCATGAGTTGCAGGTAGTCGACCACCACGAGGCCGAGGTCGTGCTCGGCCTTCAGGCGGCGGCACTTGGCCCGGAGCTCCAGCACGCTCAGTCCCGGCGTGTCGTCAATGTAGATGCTCGCCTCGCTCAGGTCGCCGGCCGCCCGGGCGAGGCGTTGCCAGTCGTCGTCCGCCATGCGGCCTGTGCGGGCCTTGTGCGCATCCACACGGGCCTGAGAGGTGAGCATGCGCTGGGCGAGTTGCTGCGCCCCCATCTCCAGCGAGAAGACCGCCACGCCCGTCGACCGCTCCGGGTGCGTGGCGGCGTTTTGGGCCGCGGCCAGCGAAAATGCGGTCTTTCCCATGGAGGGCCTCGCCGCGATGATAATGAGGTCGGAGTCCTGCCAGCCGCTCGTGAGGTCGTCGAGCTTGGGGAAGCCGCTGGGCACGCCCGTGATGCCGCCGTCCTGGCCGTGGATGGTTTCGAGGCGCTCCAGCGTGTCCTTCACCACCTCGTTCATCGGGGAGGCGGCCTTGCGGAGCTGATTGTCCGAGATCTGAAAGATCTTGCTCTCCGCCTCGTCGAGCAGCTCAAAGGCATCGGCCCCGGGATCGTACGCCTTGCGCACGACCGTCGTCATCGTCTCGATCATCTTGCGGAGCAGCGACTTCTCCGCGATGATGCGGGAATGGTACTCGACGTTGGCGGCCGAGGCGACGTGCGTGGTGAGTTCGGTCAGATAGTAGGCCCCGCCAATCTCTTCCAGTTGGTCGCGGCGCCTCAGCTCTTCGGTCAGCGTCACGTGGTCGACCGGGTTGCCGCGCTGAAAAAGGTCCTGGACCGCCTCGTAGATTTTCTGGTGCTTGTTGTCGTAGAAGGCCTCAGGCGGGAGGATCTCGATGACCTGCGGAATGGCCTCCCGCTCGATGAGCATGGCCCCGAGCACCGACTTCTCGACGTCGACGGCCTGGGGCGGCACCCGTCCCGATTGCTCGTGCACGGACTCGGCCTGGTCCCGCTGCTGCGAGCCCTCTCCCCCCCGCATCTTTTCGAGGGGATAGGACGAGCGCGAGGACTCGTCGATGTTGAGCCGTTGCGAGTTGTCGCTGTCAGCCATGAACAGAGAGTGGAGGACGTGAGCCGAGACGTACAAATGTCCGTCCCGGAGGATGGGCGAACGGGGGCGTCATCTCCGACACAAAGACCGGTACGCGCCTGGTCAGGTTTCGTCGTCGGTCAACTGGTCGTACCGGGTGCGGAGCAGTTTTACGTCCTCCCAGGTCGGCCGCTTCCACTGCGAGTTTCGGAGGAGGGCCGCCGGGTGGTAGGTGGCCATCAGGGGAATGCCGTAGAAGTCGTGCTCCTGGTCCCGGAGGTTGGACAGGGAGGAGCTCCGATCCAGCAACGTGTTGCCCGCCACCTTGCCGACCGTGAGGATGATCTCGGGCCGGATGAGCGCGATTTGCTTGTAGAGCACCGGGAGATGGGCGTCCACCTCTTCCGACTTCGGGTCTCGGTTTCGCGGGGGGCGGCTTTTCAGAATGTTGGTGATGTAGACCTCTTCCCGCTCAAAATTGATGGCGTCGAGGATCTCGTCGAGCAGCTGGCCGGCCCGGCCCACGAACGGCTCGCCTTCTTCGTCCTCGTTGCGGCCGGGGGCCTCGCCGATGATAACGAGGTCGGCCTCCGGATCGCCGACCCCGAAGACCGGATTCTCGCGGTCCTCGTCGATGGGGACGAGCACGTTGTTGGCGAGGTACGACTCGACCTCCGCCAATGTCTCGGCGTCTTTGTACGGGGCGTCGTCGGGGATCAGGGATTCGACCCGCTCCCAGGGGGGAAGCGACGGGTCCTCGGCGGGGTTGACTTGATTGCCGAACAGGTCTTGGTTGGGCATGGAATCGTCAGAAGGAGAAGTTGTGGAATCGTTCTCGGTGGGTGAGGAAGACGAGGTCTCCGTCTCAGAGGGGGGCGCAGCGTCCGGGTCGGGCGACGTCTCGGGGGCGGGTTCGGTCTCCGGGGATGATGAGGTCGCGTCCGTCGAGGCCAGAGGAAGAAGGTCTCCGCGGAGTGCGCGCTCGTGCTCGATGATGGTCCTCAGCTCGCGGAGGAGGTTTTGCATCTCGGGGGACGAGGGAAGGGGTAGGGGGGAAGAGGAGAACTACGAGTCTTGCACCGGATGGACGGCCAGGATGCGGTCGAGCAGGGCCTCGGCCACGTCGGCTTTGGGCATGAGCGGCAGTTCTTCGGGGGCGCCGTCGCGCGGAAGGAGTGTCACTCGGTTCGTGGAGGCCCCAAAGCCGGCGCCGTCCTCCGTCGGGTTGTTGACGGCGATCCAGTCGAGGTTCTTCTCGTTCAGCTTCCGCCGGGCGTTTTCGAGGGCGTCGTCGGTCTCCAGCGCGAACCCCACGAGCACCTGATCGGGCCGCTTGTGGGCGCCGAGCGTCTTCAGAATATCGGGCGTCCGGCGGAGGTGCAACACGAGGTCCTCCTCGTCTTTCTTGCGCTTCGAGGAAGAGGGATCGACGGGCGTGTAGTCGGCCACGGCGGCCGCCATGAAGACAAACTCGGCGTCCTCGCGCCGGGCCTGTACGGCCTCGTTCATGTCTGCCGCCGTCTGCACCTCGATCACCTCGACCGCCGACGGGGGCGAGAGCGTGGTGGGTCCCGTCACGAGGGTTACCGATGCGCCGCGCTGGGCCGCGGCCTCGGCGAGCGCGTAGCCCATCGTGCCGGTCGAGGGATTCGTCAGGACGCGGACGGGATCGAGCGGCTCCTGCGTGGGCCCGGCCGTCACCAGCACGGTGTGACCGGCGAGGGGAGAGGCGTCGGGGGTGGGGGCCTGGTCGCCGGTCGAGTCCTCCGCGTTTAGCGTCGCCGCCACGCGGTCGAGAATGGCCTCGGGCTCCGGCATGCGCCCCTGGCCCACGAGCCCACTCGCGAGCTCCCCATGCTCGGCGGGCATCACCTCGTAGCCGATCTCACGGAGCTGCTCCAGGTTGTTCTGGGTGGCGGCGTGGCGGTACATGTCCCGATCCATGGCCGGACACACCAGCAGTGGACAGCGGGCCGAGAGCGCCGTGGCCGTGAGCATCGAGTCGCAGAAGCCGTGGGCCAGCTTGGCAATCGTCTGGGCCGTGGCGGGCGCCACCACGAAGAGATCGGCCCACTTCCCCAGGGTCACGTGCTTCGTCCACGACCCGTCCTCGTTTTCCGGAAAAATCTCCGTGAGCACCTCTTTTTCCGACAGGGTGCCCAGTGTGAGCGGAGAAATGAACCGCCCGGCGTCCGGGGTCATGAGCACCTGCACCTCGGCCCCGGCCTTCTTCAGAAGCCGAATGAGGGGGGCGGCTTTGTACGCCGCGATGCTGCCTGTGACACCCAGGATCACGTGCCGCCCGGACAGGTCGGGAAGAGAGGCAGACATAAAGACGCGGTGGGGCGAGAACCGACACAAAAGATCCGGTCGGCGAGGCCATCGGTCCTGCAAGGGCGGCAGGACGGCGGCGTGTCGCCAGCCGGATCAAGTTGGATTCCGACGCTGCGTCGCCCCCGTTCCTGGATTTTCGAGCGCGGGGAGAACACACAGTCCGGAACGAGCGCGCGGAGCGGACGGAGCCGGCCTCCGATTACTCGTCGGGCTTGCGGTAGTAGAGCTTGCCATCCTGAAATTCCTCGATGGCGACCTCCGTCGGCTCCGGTTTTCTCTCGTACTCGAGGGACACCTTCTCCTGCTCCTCCTGCATGCGGGCGTCCTCCATCTCCGGACCGAAGCCCTCGAAGTACGACAGCTTGTCGTCGAGCTCCGAGCGCGTGTCGGACGCCACCTGCCGTGAGCGCTTGGACAGAATGGCGACGGTTTCGTAGAGGTTGCCGGTCTCCTCGGCAAGCTCGTCGATGTCGAGCGTTTCGATGGCCATAGATAGAAACAGTCTGTTTCGATAGAAAGCAGTTGGACGTGCCCTGCGAGAAGTTTGTCCGTGTCCGGAGGGCTCGTGTTGCGTAATGCGTATTGCGTGATGCGTGAGGAGGACAGTACTCGCGGTTGTGCGTCACGAATCGCGCATCACGGTTCACTCCAGGTGGACACTACCCTCCGCGTAGCACATGGGAGAAACTTCATCCGGTTAGAAACTGACGAATTCGGGTGAGGGTTTCCTCGACCGCCGTGTCCAGGTCGTCATTCACAACGACCGCATCGCAGGCGTCGGCCGTCTCCAGTTCCCGCTCGGCCCGGTTCAGGCGGTCCCGGAGGGAGTCACGATCCTCGGTGCCGCGGCCTTCGAGCCGGCGCTGTAATTCATCGATCGACGGTGGGGCAATGAACAGCACCAGCGCGTCGTCGCCGTAGAGGCGCTTCACGTTGCGGGCCCCGTTCACGTCGATGTCGAGCAGGACGGGGCCCTCGGCGGCCCGGTCCTCGATCTCCGAGCGGAGCGTCCCGTAGAACTGTCCCGGGTAGACCTCCTCGTACTCCAGCAGGTCCCCGGCCTCGATCCGTCGTTCAAACTCGTCGGTCGACAGGAAGTGGTAGTCCTCGCCGTTCGTCTCGTCGGGCCGAGCGGCGCGGGTGGTGGCCGAGACGGAAAACTGCAGGTCCGGCATGGCGTCCATCACGCGGCGGGCAATGGTCGTCTTGCCGGCCCCGCTGGGCGCAGTCAGGACAATGATGTTTTGGTCGGGCATTCTGCGTTGAGGGTTGAGTGTTCAGGGTTGAGGGTTGAGCGAGCCGACGTTCGAAACGCTCAACGCCCAACCCTCAACGCTCAACGGATTATTCCACGTTGCGAATTTGCTCTTTGATCTTTTCGATTTCCTCCTTCATCTCCACGGCCCGCCGCGAGATCGTCTCGTCGTCGGCCTTCGCACCAATCGTGTTGGCCTCGCGGTGGATCTCCTGCGTGATGAACTTGAGCTTGCGGCCCGCCGGCTCGTCGCCGTCCAGCGCCTCCCGAAACATCGTCAGGTGCGAGTGGAGCCGGACGCACTCTTCGGTCACGTCCAGCTTGTCGGCCAGGAGGGCGATTTCGGTTTCGAGGCGGTCGGGATCGAGGTGCTCGTCGTCCATCAGCTCCCGGAGGCGTTCTCGCAGTTGCTCCTGTCGCTCCTTCACGCGGGTCGGCGCCCGCTCCTCGATGGCGTCGAGGTGCGCGTCGATCTCGTGGGTTCGCTGCTCCAGGTCTTCGCGGAGGGCCTCGCCTTCGTCGCGCCGCATCGCCTGCAGGTCCTCAATGGCCGCGTCCAGGGCGTCGGTGACCACCGGCCACGCGCGCTGGATTTTGGCGGCCTCCCGCTCCTCCTCCCCGGCAAAAATGTCCTCGAACTCCAGCAGATGATCGAGGCGAATGGGCTCCTGGATCTGTGCGGCCGCGCAGAGCTGCTCCAGGCGCTTCTTGCGATGCATCGCCGCGTCGGCGTCGAGCGTACCGGGGAACTCGTCGGTGCCCTTCAGCTCCGCCGACACGTTGACGTCGAGCTGGCCGCGCTCGAAGGCTTCCTGCATCCGCATCCGCACGTCCGACTCGGCTTCGGGGAGCGGGTCCGGGAGGTGGACAAAAATGTTGAGGTGGCGCTTGTTCGTCGATTGAATCTCGACGGTCGCCGTGGCGTCTTCGTTGCTGGCGTGGCCACGCCCGAAGCCCGTCATGCTGCGAATCATGGGAAGAGAAGCGTAAGCGTTGAGCGTTCTGCGTTGAGCGTTGAACGTCTTGAGTTCGACTGACCCTCAACCCAAAACGCGTAGCGAGTAGTGAGCTGGACCAAATCAGAAAAGCCGAGCCCGGCGGCGACTCGGCCT
>JBDGQM010000235.1:0-9176 GCA_042219065.1 Salinibacter sp.
CAGGAACGGAGGCGAATACCACCGATCCGGCGCCCCTCCCCACTACGACCCGCGAACGATCGCGACTCGACACGGTCGTCATCGATCCGGGGCATGGCGGCAAAGACCCGGGAGCGGTGGCCAACGGGTTGCAGGAGAAGGACATCGTGTTGGACGTCGCCCTCAAGCTGGGCGACTACATCGAGAATCGGCTCGACCTCGAGGTGGTGTATACCCGGTCCGATGACCGATTCATTGCGCTGGAGGAGCGGGGGCACCTTGCCAACCGGAGGGGCGGCGATCTTTTCATCTCCCTCCACGCCAATGCCTTCCGGTCCGCCTCGGTCAAGGGAACAGAGACCTACTTCCTCGGTCGCTCGAAGACGGACGATGCCCGCCGGGTGATGAAGCAGGAGAACAGCGTCGTGCGGGAGTACGAGGAGAATCCGGAGCGCTACGACGAGTACAACGCGGAGGCCTTCGTGAAGGGCGAGCTCTTCCTCAGCGCCACCATGCAGTTCAGCGAAGAATTCGCGTCCATCGTCCAGAATCAGTTTAAGCACCGCGTGAAGCGGCGGAGCCGCGGGGTGCATCAGGCCGGCTTCTACGTCCTGTGGAGTGCCTCCATGCCGTCGGTCCTCGTGGAGCTGGGGTACCTCACGAACCCGCGGGAGGCGCGCTTCCTGAACAGTGACCGCGGGCAGGTCTATCTGGCCAGCGCCCTCTTCCGAGCCGTGCGGAAGTACAAAAACGAGTACAACAAGGGAATCATCACGCAGACCAGCCGGTGACGGCCCACGCGGCGTGCGAAGAGAATTGGCAGTTTCGGGGGGCGGTGGCCGGGCCGAACTCAGTACAACGATTGGGCAGAACTCATCACCGAATTCGGGGAAAGGAACCACCTCTCATGAGGCACCACGCAACCGGCAGGAGGCCCGAACGGGGATCGTCCCATTCCGTCGCCAATCCTCAAGTCCCCACGTCGGGTCTTCTGAGCGGCGCGATTCGCGCCTCGCTCCTCGTCGTTCTGTTTGTCGGAGGCCTCGTGCTGACCAGTTGCGACCTGTCGTCTACGGGAGGGACGATCATCCTCAACGCGAACTCGTCCGTCCCCCCGACTATCCAGTATCGATTCGCGTACACGCAGGGCGATGCCACCGAGGGGGGACAGGTCGACGTCGTTTCGACAATCGAGTCGGATGATCTCGACGAGATCCTGACCGCGAATGGCGTGAATCGAGATCAGGTGGTGTCCGCTCAGGTCGATAGCGTGCGGGTCGATCCGGTGTCGACAACGTCGCTCTCGTCGGCCGATATTCATCTCGGGATGGATGTGAACGGCCCGCAGATCGCGAGCGTCACGTTTCCGTCGGGCGGAGAGAATCCCGTTCGCGACACACGCCGGACGACCGTGACGAGGGCGGTAAAAGCGGGGGCCTCAAAGACGTTTGCAAGGCTCGGCGTGGACGATCCGAGCAGTATTCCCTCTGGGGGAAGTGCCGTACGGGCGACGGTTTATTTCCAAATCGAGGCCGAGTGACACTGATTTTCGTTCCTCGCGTCGGCCGAACGAAATGAGCCTGCCGGAGGGCTCGTTTACATCTTTGTTTGACGGAGGACGCGACAGGCGCCCAATGCGTCGTGTCCCTGGGGATCCGTTCGCCGGAGGCTACCGCACGGCAATACAAGAGATTTCGACGCGGGCGTTGCGAGGCAACTCGGCGACCTGCACAGCCTGCCGGGCCGGCGGGCTCTCGTTGAAGTACCGCGCGTACACCTCATTGATCTGGGCGTAGTCGTTCATGTCGGTCATAAAGACCTCACAGCGCACGACGTTCTCAAATCCCATGCTCGCAGCCTTCAGGACCGCCCCGATGTTGTCGAGGACACACTCGGTCTCTTCCTCAATCGACCCGTCGATCATGCTGTCGGTGTCCGGGTCGATCGCGATCTGACCGGAGACGTACAGCCGATTGTCGACGAGAATGCCCTGGCTGTACGGCCCGATGGCGGCCGGGGCAAGAGGGGTCGTCACGGTGCTGCGGGACGCAGAAGTCGTCGTGGACATAGGATCCAAACGAAGGAGTCTCAGAGAGAGGCGACAATTCCAACATCCGTTTTCCCGGGATGCGGTACAAGCAAATATTGTCTGAAGACAGGCGAATATTGCCTGAAGCGACGGGGAGATGTCCACAGGGGCCCGTGCGGACAGTTGAGGAGGGGCCGTCTGGGTAGACGTTTTGGGACGGAGTGCGCTGTTTTCGCCGCGCCTATGCTCCGGCAAGCCCGCCGAGCGACTCTGGGTGTGTTGGAAGCTTTGGTGACGGGGCTCGCTGGTCCTAAAAGTGAACCAGAAAAGATACGTTAGCTCAAACCGCATCCGAAAAACCGTCTTCATAACTCGCTTCATAACTCGTCTCCGGACGGCGGTCGGGATCAGGATCTTTCCGAGAGAAGCACCGCTGAGAACGTCCTGTGCTATGGTGTAAGACATGTGCGCGGCACCGGAAGACTGCTTTCTCCGTAATACCAATTGCGAGCGTTAAATATGCATTATTGCTCCTGTCCGTTTATGTAGGACGACCCGCCGGTCGTCCCTACGGTAACACTGGAGGCAATTGCCCAAAGAATGAGGCTTGACAAACCAGTAGTTTCGTTCTGCAAAGGAACGCCCGACCGTAGATAAGGGTTTTCGTACTCATGTTGAACGACGATATACCAAAGAAGCAACACCATATCCACAATGAGCACGAAAGGACGCGTCCTCGTTGCCATGAGCGGCGGCGTTGACTCCTCCGTCACCGCCGTTCTTCTGAATGAGCGCGGCTACGAGGTCATCGGCATTACCATGAAGACATGGGACTACTCCACCAGCGGCGGGCGCGACGGCAAAGAAGTGGGCTGCTGCTCGATTGAATCGATGAACGACGCCCGTGTGGTGGCCACCAAGCACGGCCTCACTCATTTCGTCGTGGACATCCGCGAGGAGTTTGGCGACTGGGTGATCGAGCGGTTCACCAACGAATACCTTTCGGGACGCACGCCGAACCCGTGCGTGCTCTGCAACACCCACATCAAATGGGCGGCCCTGTTGAAACGAGCCGATGACCTGGATTGCGAGTACATTGCCACGGGCCACTACGCCAACGTCCGCTACGATGAAGATCTAGACCGGTATGTGCTGAGCCGGGGGCAAGACCGCAACAAGGATCAGAGCTACGCGCTCTGGGGGCTGCCCCAGGAGCACCTAGCGCGGTCGATCTTTCCGCTGGGCGAGTACGAGAAGCCGGAAATCCGGGAGATGGCCGCCGAGTTTGACCTCGACGTGGCCGACAAGCCCGACTCCTACGAGATCTGCTTTATTCCGGACAACGACTATCCCCGGTTCCTCAAAGATCACGTCGACGGGCTGGAGGAGGACGTGAAGGGCGGCAAGTTTGTCCTGAGCGACGGGACGGTCGTGGGGGAGCACGACGGCTATCCCTTCTACACCGTCGGTCAGCGCCGGGGGTTGGGCCTGGCCCTCGGCGAGCGCGTGTACGTCACCGATATTGACGCGGAGACGAATACGATCACGGTGGGGCCGAAGGAGGAGCTCATGGAGCAAACCCTCACGGCCCACGAGATCAATCTCGTGAAGTACCCCGAGCTCGAGGAGGAGCGGTCCGCCTGGGGCACCATTCGCTACAACGACGACGGGGCGGGGTGCCTTGCGTGGCAGCCCGACGGCGACACCCTAAAGGTGGCATTTGCCGAGCCGCGCCGCGCCATCACGCCGGGCCAGAGCCTCGTGCTCTACGAGGACAACGATGTACTGGGGGGCGGCTGGATCCACGACGTGGGGACGGCCGCGTCCGCGGAGGCCGAGGAGGCGGCCGACGTTCCGGCGTAGTGTCGCCGCCGCGGGGCGCTGGCGGGAGTGCTCTTCAGCTGCAGATTCGGCTACGGCGTGCCGGCGTCCACGCCGGCCCCGGTGGAAATTCGAAACGAACAGAGGAACACTGAAATTGCCCCGAAGGTTCAAACTTTCCTCGTCTCTCACCAAGAATAGACCAGCACGCGGCGCCTGCAGGGGATGTTGACCTTCACGCGTCCGCAGACTTACAGCGTATGGAACGGACGGACCTGACGCGGATCGACGACTTCACATGGGAAATTCCCGAGTCGTTCCAGGAGGCGATGCGCGTCCCCGTGCGCATCCTCGCAAGCGAAGAACTCATCGACGAAATCCTTGGGCGGGAAGCCATCGAGCAGGCCATCCGCACCTCTATGCTCTCGGGGCTGGTGGGACACCTCGTGGTGATGCCGGACGTGTACAGCGGGCAGGGGGCACCGGTGGGCATCGTCGCCGTGTCGAAATGGCCGGTGGGCACCATCGCCCCGGGGGCGATCGGGCACGACATCAACGCGGGGGTCCGGCTCCTGGGATCGGACATCAAGGTCGAGGAGGCCAAAGGCGACTTCGATGTTCTTGCGGATGCGCTGAAGGCCCACATCCCGAGTGGGGTGGACGCGGAAGGGTCCATTTCCCTGAACAAGAGCGAAGTCGACCACGTCGCCCAGTCGGGCGCGCAGTGGGCCCTCCGAAAGGATATGGCGCAGCAGGATGATCTCGTGCGTGCGGAGGAAGGCGGCCGGCTCAACGAGGCGAATCCGAACAAAGTGAGCCAGGCGGCCCGGTCCCTCGGCGCGCAGCAACTCGGCACCCTCGGCGGCGGCGAGCACTTCATCGAGATTCACGCCGTTGAGGAAGTGTTCAACCGCGCGGCCGCCGTGACGATGGGGCTGAAGGAGGGCACCCTCGTGGCACAAATCCACTGCGGGTCGCGGGGCTACGGGCGCCAGATCTGTGCGGACTACATTGAGCAGTTCCAGGACGTCGCTCCGTCGTACGACGTCACGCCGCCGGATCCCAATCTCGTGTCGGTACCGCTCGACTCCGGGGAGGCCGACGACTACATGGGTGCCATGCGGGCCGCCGCCAACTACGCGTACGCCAACCGGCAGGTACTGGCGCACCGCGTCCGCGAGGTGTTCGATGACCTCCTGGACGGGGCCGGGCAGCGTCTGAAGACGGTGTACGACGTGGCCCACAATCTGGGCCAGGTGGAGATGCATCAGGTCGACGGCAAGCACATGCGATGCTACGTGCACCGCAAGGGGGCGGCGCGGGCGTTTGGGCCCGGCACGCCGGGCATTTCGCTCCCGTACCGTGCCCTCGGACAGCCGGTCCTCGTGCCCGGCAGCATGGGCGAGACCTCGTGGGTCATGCTGGCGACCCGCGAAAGCATGCAGAAGAGCTTTGGCTCGGCGTGTCACGGCGCTGGACGCACCATGAGCCGTCACGAGGCCAATCATCACGCCGAACCTGTCACGCTCGACGAAGAACTGGAAGGAAAAGGAGTGCACGTCCGCTCCGGGGACGGATCGCGCTCGGCCAGCGGTGTGCGGCTCAAAGAAAACATCGACGGCGTGGTGGAAACGGTCGCGGGGGCCCGGCTCGCCAGCAAGGTGGCCCAGCTGAAACCGCTCGCGGTCATGCACGGGTGAGGCCCACTCCGCTCGTCCGTTCCGGGGGGCATCGTAGATTCCGTTCCCGTCTAGGCGTGCGCAATTGTCTTCTCTAAGAGTCGCGACCGGCAGTACAACCTCTGGCGACCGGCGAAAACGTCACAACACCTGCACGTCTGCTCGATCGTCTGTTGCAAACGGGTAACACGACTCCACAGTCGTTTCGAAGCGCTCGGCGCTCGACATCGTAGAAGTTCCGATACGAATCTCTCTCACTCCTCTTCTCCTGCCCCTATGTCCGACTCTGAACCTGACGGTCCTTCTCTTCTTGTCGTCGAAGACGACAGTGAACTGAGCACGAGTCTTCTCCTCTATCTGGAATCCGAAGGCTACGAGGTGACGCTGGCCGAAGAGGGCGAGGCTGCCCTGGATGAGGCCACCCGACTGCCCGGATACGACCTCATTGTGCTGGACGCGAAGCTCCCGGACCTGAGTGGCTTCGAGGTGCTACGGCAGGCCCGCGACGATGGCGTACGGACTCCTGTGCTCATGCTCACGGGCCTCGGCGACCACGAGCACAAGATGCGCGGTTTCCAGGTGGGGGCGGACGACTACCTGACGAAGCCGTTCGAGACGGACGAACTGGTGGCCCGAATCGATGTGCTGCTCCGCCGAGAGGCCGAGGCAACCGAGGAAGGCGGCGTCTTTGAAGTGGGGGGCTTGCGCGTCGATTTGGACGAAGACATAGTTACCCGCGACGGAGACCCGGTGGACCTTACGGGCCTGGAGTACAAACTGCTCGCCTACCTGCTCCGTCGCAGAGGGCGGACGGCCACCCGCGAGCAGATTCTTCGGGACGTGTGGGACCTGCCCACCGAGGTGGAGACGCGCACCATCGACCGGCACGTCAATGCCCTGCGCGACGAGATGGAGGGCGACGCCGAGGATGAATGGCCCATCCAGAGTGTGTACGGCATCGGGTACAAGCTGGAAGGGGCCGAGCGCATTGACGAACCGGAGCAAGAGGCGGTTCAGTAGCGCCCTCACGTTGCGCCCCTGGTGCTGTTCTCGGGGAGACGACAGGTCTCGACGACCTTCGCGGACAGAACACCTGTCTCCGGCGCAACCTGGGAGAAGGCCCTTCCCGGCGTCTGTCTGCCCCGTTCGGCGGATGTGGAAGGCTGGAAGGATGGACGTGTAGACGCATCCTGCGTCCGCACCTCCACGCTCCCTACTGGACCGTCAATCCTTATTCTTTAGAGATCGCAGCGAACTCAAAATCCCTCAGGCAGGTCGCTCCGAGCGCACCCCAAGAGTACTTGGTCGCTACGCTCCCAGCGAAGTCGAGGAGCCTCCCAGAAGCTATCGGCCTCGACAGGAAGATTTACTTCGTCAGTCGCTTCGCTCGTGTCTCGACTCCGCTCGAAGCGTGTCCCGACTACTGTCGGGATGACGTGCTGAGTTTTCGGGATTTTGAGTTCGCTTATACAACAGTGGTTGACGCTGCACTACGTCCGCATCACGGACGGATTCGGTCTTACTCGTCGTCGAAGCGGTACCCAATGCCGTAGACAGTTTCGATATAGGTAGGATCGGAGGGATCCGGCTCAATCTTCTTGCGGACGGAGGCCATGTGACGGTCGATGGTCCGCGTGATGATGTTTTCGTCGATGCCCCAGACGTCGCGCAGAAGTTGTTTGCGCGTGACGGTGCGGCCCTTGTGCTGAATGAGGTAGCGGAGAATGTCGAACTCCAGGGCCGTGAAATTGAGCTCTTCGTCGTCCCGGTACGCCTCGTGGGTCGTGAAGTTGACCTCCACGTCCCCAATCTCGTAGACGTCCATTGGGGCCTCGGCGGGCGGCATGGTACGCTGCAGGATGGCCTTCACCCGCGCGGCGAGCTCCTCTACATTGAACGGCTTGGTGATGTAGTCGTCCGCGCCGAGCCCAAAGCCTTTTAGCTTCGACTCCTGTTCGCCGCGGGCCGTAATCATGAGAACCGGGGCACTGAAGCCCATCTCCTGCGACTCTTCGAGCACCTCGAAGCCGTCCTTTTTCGGAAGCATGACGTCGAGAAGGACGACGTCGCACTTGTCCATGTTCTTCATCTTCTGGAGGGCCGTTTCACCGTCTTCTGCGGTCTCCACCTCGTAATCTTCGAGCTCGAAGTATTCTTCGAGGCCCATCAGGATGTCCGTGTCGTCTTCCACAATGAGCATGTGATAGGTCTGGTCCGTCGTCTTAGGCATAGTGGGGAAACGTTGTGGCGGGGAAGAAGAATCGATGGCACGTAGTAGCAAAGCGAGGAACGACTATAACATAGCCACCGCAGGCAGTTTTGGTCCGTCCTGAGTTCTCGGAGCGGTGCGGTCGTGCCGGCAAGCGTTCCCCGCGAAAATTCGATGTCCGAAGGGATACCACGCCGGCCCGTTCCGTATGATCGATGACGTTTCTGGCGGCCGCCGGGAGCCCTGTTGCACTGTTTCTTCCACGACCTTCTGACTTACGCATGACCGACGACGCCAAATCGTTTTTCTTCGACCTGCTCGACACCCCCAGTCCCACCGGCTTCGAGGCGCCGGGCCAGCGCATATGGACCGACTACGTGCGCGATCACGCCGACGCGGTGGAGTCCGACGCGTACGGCACGGCCTGGGCCACCCTGGAGGGAACCGCCGCGGAGCCGCCCCGCGTCATGCTCGACGCCCATGTCGACGAGATCGGGTTCATGGTGCGGCACATTACCGACGACGGGTTCATCTACATCAACCGTGTGGGCGGGTCCGACCGGGCCATCGCGCGGGGGCTGCGCGTTCGCATCCTGGGGGACGACGGGCCGGTGACCGGCGTGGTGGGCAACACGGCCATCCACATCCGCGACACCAAGAACGAAACGGTGCCCAAGGTGCACGAGCTGTTTGTGGACATCGGGGCGACCAGTGAGGAGGAGGTCCACGACCGCGGCATTCGCGTGGGCCACCCCATGGTGTTCGACGTGGGGCCGACGGACCTCACCGAGTCCCGCATCACGGCCCGCGCCATCGACAACCGGCTCGGCGGGTTCATCATTGCGCAGGCCGTGGCGCGCCTCGCAGACGACCGGCCGGACTGGACCGTGCAGGCGGCCAACTCGGTGCAGGAGGAGATCGGGGGGCACGGGGCAGAGATGATTACCCATCGCCTCAATCCTGACGCGGCCGTGGCGTTCGACGTGACCCACGCCACCGACTCGCCCGGCATCAACAGCAAGAAACACGGGTCGGTCGAGATTGGGGAGGGGCCCACCGTGACCCACGGCACGTCAAACCATCCGCAGCTCGTAGAGCGCGTGGTGGAGGTGGCCGAGGCCGAGGACATTCCCCTCCAGCACGAGCCCAGCAGCCGCCGCACCGGCACCGACACCGACTCGATCTTTAAGACGCGGAGCGGCGTGCCCAGCGTGCTGCTCTCCGTGCCGCTCCGGTACATGCACTCGACCGTCGAGGTGGTGGACACCGAGGACATCGAGCACTGCGTGCAGCTCTACGCGGCGGTCGTGCGGAGCTTCGACGCGGACGAAGCGTTTAGCGTCTCACTGTGACTGCGCGCGGAAGCGTGGAGGTGCGGAAGAAATCCTCTTGTCCCTCCATACTTCCATACGTCCATCCCTCCGTACGTCCATCCCTATTCCGTGAGTTGCCGGTACTT
>JBDGQM010000235.1:9276-11580 GCA_042219065.1 Salinibacter sp.
TACGTCCATCCCTCCGTACGTCCATCCCTATTCCGTGAGTTGCCGGTACTTGCGGACGATGCTGAAGGCCATCTCCAGCGACTGTTCGTAGTTGAGGCGCGGGTCGACGTGGGACTCGTAGGCCCGCCCGAGGTCGCCTTCGCTCAAGCCGCGTGCCCCACCAATGCACTCCGTCACGTCCTTGCCGGTAAGCTCAAAGTGCACCCCGCCCAGGTGCGATCCCTCCGCCGCGTGGATGTCGAGGGTCTGCTCCAGTTCGGCAAGAATGTTGTCGAAGTGGCGCGTCTTGGTGCCGTCCTCGGTCTTCTCGGTGTTGCCGTGCATGGGGTCGGCAATCCAGAGCACGGACTGGCCGGTGACCTGCACCGCCTGGATGAGGCTCGCCAGACGGTCGCCGACTGTGTCGGCCCCGAGGCGCGAGATGAGCGTGAGCTTGCCCGGCTCGTCCTCGGGATCGAGGGTGCGCACCAGGGTCTTCAGCTTCGACGGGGTCATGTCCGGTCCCACCTTCAGCCCGACCGGGTTTTCGATGCCGCGCGCGTACTCGACGTGGGCGTTCTCGATCTGATTGGTGCGCTTGCCCACCCAGGGAAGGTGTGTGCCGAGGTTGTAGATGCCGTCCTTGTGGGGGACCGACCGCGACAGGGCCTCTTCGTAGGGCAGCAGCAGCGCCTCGTGGCTCGTGTAGAACGTGACGCTTTCGACCGAGTCGAGCTTTTTGTCGGTGACGGCCTCAAAGAAGTCGAGGGTGTCCTCGATGGCGTCGACGATGGCGTGGTACTCCTCGGACAGCGGAGAGTGGTCCATGAAGTCGAGGTCCCAGTACTCCGGGTGCCGGAGGTCGGCAAAGCCGCCTTCGGCCAGGGCGCGCACGAGGTTGAGCGTGAGCGATGAGCTGGAGTACGCCTCCACCATCCGCTGCGGATCGGGGTGGCGCGCCTCGGCCGAAAACTCCGGGCCGTTGACGATGTCGCCGCGGTAGCTGGGCAGGGTGGTGCCGTTGCGCGTCTCCGTGTCCGAGGAGCGCGGCTTGGCGTACTGGCCAGCAAAGCGCCCCACCCGCACGATGCGGGTATTGAGCCCGTAGGTGAGCACGAGGCTCATCTGCATCAAAATCTTGAGCCGACCCGTGATGACGTCGGCCCGGCAGTTGCCAAACGATTCGGCACACTCGCCGCCCTGGAGCAGAAACTGATCCCCCTGCGCGGCCGCGGCGATCTCGTCCTTCAAGTTCTCAACCTCCCAGGAGGTCACGAGCGGGGGGAGGGCCGAGACGTGATCGAGCGCCTCCTCCAGCGCGGCGTCGTCCGGATAGGTAGGCTGCTGGAGGGCCTCCTTCTCGCGCCACGAGTCGAGAGTCCAGTCCTGAACGGCCGGCGAGGACATAAGTACAGAAAAGGTACGTGCGAGAAACAACGACAACACGCCCTACGAGCCGCGCATTCACACGTTTCCGTGGAGCCCGCCGGCGGCGCGTCTGTAACACCGCGGCGCTGCGGTGCGACGAACCAGTGGCCGTCAAGATTTGAGACATCGACCGCACCTGCCGTGACGACAACCGCCGAGAAGCGCATTCTGCTCGTCGAGGACGACGACGACATTGCCGACCTGCTGGAGCTCCACCTCGGCGACGAGGGGCATCACGTCGATGTCGTCGACGACGGGGACGACGGGCTGGAGCGTGCCCTCCAGGGAGGCTACGATCTCATCGTCCTCGACATCATGCTGCCCGGCACCGACGGGTTCGACATCTGCCGCCGCCTGCGTCAGGAAAAGTGCCCCACGCCCATCCTCATGGTGACCGCCAAGACCGAGGAGGTGGACAAGGTGCTCGGGCTGGAGCTGGGGGCCGACGATTACATCACGAAGCCCTTTAGCATCCGCGAGGTGCTGGCGCGCGTGAAGGCCCTCTTCCGGCGCGTGGAGGTCGACCAGGAGGCCCAGCAAGACGACGCCGCGACGCCCATCGAGCTCGGGGACCTCGTGGTGGAGCCGCAGAAACGAAAGGCCGCCGTCGACGGCGAACCGGTGGACCTGACCAGCAAGGAGTTCGAGCTGTTGCTCCTGTTTGCCCGCAATCCGGGGCGCGCCTACAGCCGCGACGAGTTGCTCGACGAGGTGTGGGGCTACCAGTACAGCGGCTACAGCCACACGGTCAACACGCACATCAACCGGCTTCGCAAGAAGATCGAGCCGGACCCCTCCGAGCCCCGGTACGTGAAGACGGTCTGGGGGGTGGGGTATCGGTTTGCCGAGCCGGAGGAGCTGGCGGCGTAGTGCGTGTTGCGTATTTCGTATTGCGTA
>JBDGQM010000235.1:11680-15430 GCA_042219065.1 Salinibacter sp.
TTCGTGCTTCAGGACCACTTACGCAATACGCACTACGCAATACGAACTTCCCGGTCCCGACTTTTTCCAGCTTCCCCTGCCGCTCTACTGCACACACGGGTTCACGCCTCACATTTCCCCTGGACTCCCCATGCTCAACAGCTTCTACGCCAAGCTGAGTGCCCTCTTCCTCGTGCTGATCGTGGGGCTCGGGGTGATCCTCGCGACGTTCGGGATACGGGCCGCCCGGCAGTACGCCAGTGAGGTGGAGCAGAAGCTCAACCGCACGCTGGCGGAGGAGATGGTGCCGCGGTTCGAGCCGCACCTGAAGGACAGCATCGACACGGAGGCCATCGAGGCGACGATTCAGGACATGACGGGCATCAACCGCCGCATCGAAATCTATCTGCTGGAGCGAGACGGCGACCTGAAGGCGTCGTTTGCCGTGCCCGATGCGCAAATCGAGCAGCGCCAGGTCGACCTCGACCCGGTCCATCGGTTTATGGACGGGGGCGACCTGCCCATCCGGGGCGACGATCCCATGGCGGCCGGCACGAAGAAGCCCTTCTCGGCCGCCCAGATCGAGATCATGGGCCGCAAGGGATGCTATCTCTACGTCATCCTGGGCAGCGAACAGTACGCGTCGGTGGCCCGCATGGTGGGGGAGAGCTACATTTTGCAGACGGCGCTCTGGGGGCTCGGGCTCGTGATCCTCGTAACGGCCGGGGTGGGCCTGCTGCTCTTCCGCCGTCTTACGCAGCGCCTCCGTGCCATGCAGTCGGTGATTGCCGACTTTGAGGCCGGGGCGTTTGACCGGCGCGTCGACGTGACGTCGCGCGACGAGATTGGGCGGCTCGGCGAGTGCTTCAACCGCATGGCCGACAACCTGGAGAAGACGATGGAAGAGCTGCGCCAGGCCGACCGCATGCGGCGCGAACTCGTGGCGAACGTGTCGCACGACCTGCGCAGTCCCATCGCATCGATTCAGGGCTACCTGGAGACGGTCCACATGAAAGACGGAGACCTGGCGTCCGAGGAGCGCCAGAGATACGTCAAAACGGCGCTCCGAAATACAAAGCGGCTCAACACGCTCGTAAACGAGCTCTTCGAACTGTCGAAGCTGGAGACGCAGCAGGTCGAGCCGACGATCGAGTCCTTCCCGATCGCTGAGCTCGTGCAGGACGTGGCGATGCAGTACGAGCCCCGGGCCGAGGAGCAAGGGGTGACCCTGAAGGTAGAGATGCCGGAGCGACACGCCCACGTGGAAGCGGACATCGGACTCGTGGAGCGGGCCCTCTCTAATCTGATCGACAACGCCATCCACTACACGCCGGACGGGGGAGCGGTGCGCGTGCGGGTGGACAATGAGCAGGACGAGGTCTGCGTGGAGGTTGAAGACACAGGCCCGGGCATCCCGGAGGACGATCTGCCGCACATTTTCGAACGCTTCTATCGGGTCGACAAGAGCCGGGATCGAGACCGCGGCGGGGCGGGCCTCGGCCTCGCCATCGCCAAGACGATTCTGGAACTGCACGATCGCACGCTCCACGTGGAGAGTACGGTGGGGGAGGGGACGACCTTTCGATTCCGGCTGCCCATAAAGGCGGCGGTCGCCTCTTCGTCTCGATGACGCGAGGCCCGACCGGAGAATAGTGGTGTTATGGAACTGTTAGAAAATGTGAGGTGAATGTTATTTGGATTCATGTCTCTGTGAGGACCTCCCCGCTACGCATCGGCACGTTTGGGACACCAATTGCGACTGATGGCGTTGTTCTTGCGACGTCAGTTTGATGCGATTACACTTCTCACAACACTTTACGCGATCATGACTCTGCGCTCCCCCTCTCTTTTCATCATTTCATGTCTAGTCTGTGTCGGCCTCTTCGTTGCGGGATGCGATAGCGGAGGCGGCAATGGCAATGAGCCCCCCAAAGCCAACTTTGATGTCTCGGTCAACGAGTATACGGCCGACTTTACCAACACGAGCAGTGACCCCGACGGCGAGATCGTATCGTCCGAATGGGAGTTTGGGGACGGGAACACCTCCAGCGACAAAAGCCCGGCGCACACCTACGAGGCGAACGACACCTACGAGGTAACCCTCACGGTGACCGACGACCAGGAGGCGACCGACTCGACCACGATGGACGTGTCCACCGCCCTCACGACCTTCGAGATTGCGATCGAAAACGTCTCCCCGCCCGCTCCGATTCTGAAGAGCGGCGTCTTTGCGGCCGGTAACGAGGTGGGGACGTCGGACGGATCGAATCCCCTGACCCCGGGCGAGGCCTACGAGTTTTCCTTTACGGCCGCCCCGAACGAAATTCCGGGCACTGGCATGCAGTTCTCGCTCGCGTCGATGTTCGTCCAGTCGAACGACATCTTCTACGCGTTTAAGCCAGGCGGCATCTCGCTGTTCAACGATGATGGCACGCCCATCAGTGGAAACGTCACCGACTCGCTTGCCATGTGGGACGCTGGCACGGAGCAGGACCAGACCCCCGGTGAAGGAGGCAACCAGGCCCCGCGACAGGATACCCTGAACCAGGGTCCGGACGATTCCAACAACCTCGTCCTCGTCGATAATTCCGACGGAGGCGGTCAGCCTATGGACGACGGATTTGAGTATCCGCAAGTGAGCGAGAGCATACAGGTGACGATTCAGAGTGAGCAGGCCTCCACAGGGGGGTATCAGTTCACCGTGCGCATCGAGAACGTTGGCGGCGCCACGCAGGTCAATGGAGCGCCGATGGTGATCTCGCCCGGCACCTACGCGGTACACTGGGACAATCTTCCGAACGGGGACGATCTCACGTATCCGCAATTCGTGCCGGGGGAAGACGCGACCGGGACGGGCATCGAGCGGATCGCCGAGGACGGCCGACCGGCCGGCGCTCTCGATAGTGATCCGAACATGCCTCCCGGGAACCATGCCGGTGTGCTTGCGAGTCTCACGGGCGTGACGGTCCCGCTGTCGCCGGGCGGCTACGCGGCGCACAATAGCAACATCCGGCTGTTCAGTGTCGACAGCAGTGCGTCGGAAGGTGTCGAGCGCATTGCCGAAGACGGTTCGCCGGCGACGCTCGTTTCGTCGCTCCAGGGCGATGATCGGATTACCGACGGCGGCGCCTTTTCCGTCCCCGACGGGGCCAGTGAGCCCGGCCCCCTTGCGCCAACACCCCCCGACGCCGACAACAATAGCTACACGGTGACGGTGGACGCCGCGCAGGGCGACCGGCTCTCGATTGGGACCATGTACATCCAGTCGAATGACGTTTTCTATGCCTTTCAGCCGGAGGGGCTTCCACTGTTCACCGACGACGGAAGTCCGATTAGCGGAGACCAGACCGGGAAGCTTCGTCTCTACGACGCCGGCACGGAGGTCGACGAAGAGCCGGGCGTGGGGCTCGACCAGGCGCCGCGCCAGTCAGACACCAACACCGGCGAGGATGAGAACGGAAGTATCGTCCGCATCCAGGACTCCAACGGCGACGGTTTCCCTGACAACGACGGGTTCTCGTACGCCCCGATCCTTGATGCCAACGGGAATCCTACGATCATCAAGGTGACGGTGACGCCACAGTAGCGCCCGTCCTCACATTCTGATGTGTACCGCCCGGGGGCGTCTGGCCGCCGGGCGGTGGTGTTTGTGGGCGGCCCGCGCCTACGACAGGTCGTACAGGGCGCCGAATTTGTCGCGTGCGTACCGCAACCAAGGATCGGCGGATAGGTCGTTGCCGGTCGCACGCGTCAGCAGATCGGGCGCGGTCA
>JBDGQM010000236.1:0-5351 GCA_042219065.1 Salinibacter sp.
TCTGCCGGGCAGACCGGGCGATCCCGCCGTCTCGATTCGTGGGATGAGCGACTACGAACGGATCGTGGTCCAACTCCAGGTTGACGTCCTGCACGAGGTCAGCGATGGCACTATTCAGATCCGAAAGCCGGTTGTCGTCCACATCAGCGACGACGGCAACGTGGAGATCGTGGTCCTGGCTCGGTCCCTCCGGATCAGACGGAAGCAAATAGACCTGAATCCGGTCGTCGAGTTGCTTCAGTGCGTGGGCCCACCTTTCCAGCGCATCGGCCTCCGGAGTCGTCTTCATGGCGACCGAACCGTGGGATGAGCGTGGAAACTTGCGAAATCGGACGCCACCGACGGGGGGACGTTCGGGATTCCAGGCATGTTTTCTTCGGCGTGCGGAACGATTTAGGCGAAGCTAAATTATCTTGTTGTTCAGAAAAACTAGCGTGCTCTGACTTCCGTTCTCTCCATTCGCTCCACATGGTCACCCGTCGGTGCCTCCTGGTTCCATTGGTTGCCCTTCTCCTCCTGTCCTTCGGCGGTTGCGCCCGTCAGGCCGACTCCGGCGGGGCCGCCGACTTTACGGATCGCAAGATGAAGGTGGTGGTGACCACCAACATCATCGGCGATCTGGTGCGACAGGTGGCCGGCGACCGGGTGACTCTCACGACGCTGATGGGACCGGGCGTTGATCCCCACCTGTACCGCGCCAGCGAGGGCGACGTGCAGACGATGGCCGAGGCCGATCTCGTGCTCTACAACGGCCTGCACCTGGAGGGCAAGATGACGGAGGTCTTCGCGCAGATGGACCGACGCTCGGTCCCCACCTCGGCCCTCGCCGAAGATGCGCTGGCCGACAGCGTCCTGATTCCGTCGTCCGAGTACGCGAGCAGCTACGACCCGCACGTGTGGTTCGACGTGGAACTCTGGGGACGGGTGACCCAGCACGTCGGCGACGTCCTGGCGGCCCGCGACACGGCCCATGCAGACGCGTACCGCACACGTGCCGACGCTTACGCCCAGCGCCTCGACAGTCTCGACCGGTTCGTGGCCGCACAGGCCCAGCGCGTGCCCGAAGACCGACGAGTCCTCATCACCTCGCACGATGCGTTTCGCTACCTGGGGCGGGCCTACGACATTGAGGTGCGGGGCCTTCAGGGCATTTCGACGGTCTCGGAGGCGGGCACAAAGGACGTACAGGCCCTGGCCGACTTCGTCGTAGAGCGGCGCATCCCGGCCCTCTTCGTCGAATCGTCCGTGTCGCCGCGGGGCATCGAGGCCGTTCAAAAGGCGGTCCGATCCCGCGACTTCGAGGTGAAGCTGGGCGGCACGCTCTACGGCGACGCGCTCGGCGATCGCGGCACGCCCCAAGGCACCTACGTGGGCGCCATCCGTCACAACATCGATACCATCGTCAAAGGTCTGCTTAATGAGCCGTCCCCATCGCCCACTGCAGCACGACAGGGGCGATAGAGGAGATCATGGTGCGTATTTCGTATTGCGTATTTCGTATTGCATATTTCGTGAGCATCGAGTTGTGGATGCCCTTACGCAATACGCACCACGCAATACGCCTCTCACCCCCGGCGCTCTTCCTACAATCGGCCTTTTCTTTTCCCGGTCCAAGCTCCCATGCCAGACCCCGAACCCGCCCTCACCATCCGCGATCTGACGGTGGCCTACAACGAAGACCCGGTGCTCTGGGACATTGACTGGACGGTGCCCGCCGGAACGCTCACGGGCATCGTGGGCCCCAACGGCGCTGGCAAAACGACGCTCCTGCAGTCGATTCTCGGCATCGTGACGCCCGCCGCCGGACAAGTGCGCGTCTTCGGGCAGTCCTACGAAGAAGCGCGGGACTGCGTCGGGTACGTCCCCCAGCGTGGCAGCGTGGACTGGGACTTTCCCACCAACGCCCTCGACGTGGTACTGATGGGCCTCTACGGCCGCCTCGGCTGGATCTGGCGCCCCGGCGCGGAGGAGAAGGAGGAAGCATACGCCGCGCTCGAACAGGTGGGCATGGCCGATTACGCCGACCGACAGATCAGCCAGCTGTCCGGCGGCCAACAGCAGCGTGTCTTCCTCGCCCGCGCCCTCGTGCAGGAGGCCAACCTCTACTTCATGGACGAGCCGCTCCAGGGCGTGGACGCAACCACCGAGCGGGCCATCTTCGATCTCCTCCGTACCCTCCAGGAGCGCGACTGTACGGTGGTCGCCGTGCACCACGACCTCCAGACCGTGCCCGAGTACTTCGACCGCGTGCTGCTCCTCAACGTGCGGCGCATCGCCGGGGGGCCGGTGGAGGAGGTCTTTACGGAGGACAACCTGCGCCGGACGTACGGCGGGCGCGTCGGGTTTTTACACAAGAATGAGTCCCCCATTTCGGATTCCAGTTCCTCTCCGAAAAGAGAGGAGGAGAGCCCTGCGTAGCGTCACTGATGCGTGAGGCGTGATCCGTGAGACCTGCATCCGTCCGAACCCTCACGCATCACGGTTCACGATTCACGGCACGCCCGTCATTGCATCCCTGTTCGGTAGCCGACTGCACTAGATGTTGGACCTGCTGTCACAACTGCTCACGGACTACACCCTGCGCACCGTGGCGCTCGGGACCGCCACCCTGGGCATCGTGGGCGGGGGCCTCGGCTCCTACGCGGTGCTGCGCGGCCAGAGCCTCCTGGGCGACGCCATCTCGCACGCGGCGCTGCCCGGCATTGCACTCGCGTTTCTGGTGACGGGGAGCAAGGCGCCGCTCCCCCTCATGCTCGGGGCGGCCGCCACCGGCGTCCTGGCCACCCTCTTCATCATCGGGGTGACGAACACCACGCGGATCCCGTACGACAGTGCCCTGGCCCTCGCCCTCTCCGCCTTTTTCGGCGTCGGGCTCGTGCTGCTCACCTACCTCCAGCAACACGCCGGGGCAGCACAGGCGGGCCTCGACTCGTTCCTCTTCGGCCAGGCCGCGGCCCTGGTGGAGCGCGACGTGGTGACGATGGCTGTGCTGGGCGGCGTCGCCCTCGTTGCCATGCTGCTGTTCTGGAAAGAGTTCAAGCTGCTGGCCTTCGACCCGGACTTCGGCCGCAGCATCGGGGTTCCCATCCGGACGCTCGACGTGGTGCTCACCACCCTGCTCGTTGTAGCGATCGTCATCGGCCTGCAGACGGTGGGCGTGGTGCTGATGAGCGCGGTGATCGTGGCGCCCGCGGCGGCAGCCCGGCAGTGGACGGATCGACTCGGCGCGATGGTGGGCCTCGCGGCGGCCTTCGGGGCTGTCAGCGGCGTGAGCGGGGCGGTCGTGAGCGGGACGACGGCGAATCTGCCAACGGGTCCGACCATCGTGCTGTGCATGGGGGTCATCGTGATCGTATCGCTCCTCGTCGCCCCCCACCGCGGCCTGCTGTGGCGATGGTGGCGCCAGCACCGCACCAGCCGACGCCTCCGCGAAGAGCGGGTTCTCTGCCACCTCTACACCCTCGCCGCAAAACATGGTCGGGGCGATCGTCCGCACGATACCGCCACCCTCGACGCCATGGTGTCGGGGCCCTCCCGTACGCGATACGTCCTCCACCAACTCGCCGACCAGCACCTCGTCGCCGAGACGCCGGACGGGCGGTGGCACCTCACAGACGAGGGGCTCGATGAAGCCCGTCGACTCGCCGAGGATCGCAATCTCGCTCCCGACGCAGCGCTCGACGATACATGAGTCTTCCCCAGATCGAAATTCAACTGGTCGCCGCCGTCGTGGCCGTGGCGTGTGCCCTGCCGGGGGCCTTTCTGGTGCTCCGGCGGATGGGCATGATGAGCGACGCCATCAGCCACGCCATCCTGCCGGGTATCGTCGTGGGGGTCTTCGTCACCGGCACCCTCCATTCGCCCCTGCTCCTCGTCGCGGCGGCCCTGACGGGCCTCCTCACGGCTCTCCTCGTCGAAACGATCAACAGCACCGGCCAGGTGAAGGAGGACGCCGCAATCGGGATCGTTTTCCCCGTTCTCTTCAGCCTCGGGGTCATTCTCATCACCACGTTTGCGGGCGATATGCACATCGACACTGAGGCCGTGCTCCTGGGAGAACTGGCGTTCGCGCCGTTCAACCGCCTCACCGCCTTCGGGCTCGATCTCGGCCCGCAGGCCCTCTGGACGATGGGCAGCGTGCTCGTGCTCAACGCGCTCTTCCTCGCCCTCTTCTACAAGGAGCTGAAGCTCGCCACGTTTGACCCCGGCCTCGCCGCCTCGCTCGGGTTTCGGCCGCGCGTCCTGCACTACGCACTGATGGGACTCGTCTCCCTCACCGCCGTCAGCGCCTTCGACGCCGTCGGCTCCATTCTGGTGGTGGCCCTCATGGTGGGCCCGCCGATGACGGCCTACCTCCTCACCGACCGCCTGGACTGGATGATCGGCCTCAGTGCCGGGCTCGGCATTCTGAACGCCGTCGTGGGCTACTGGGGCGCCCACCTGCTGGACGTGTCGATCGCCGGGACGATGGCGGCAACGACGGGCCTCGTGTTTGGGCTCGTCTTCCTGACGGCACCTGAGCGCGGCCTCCTTGCGCAGTGGCGACGGCAGCGGCGGCAGAAGTGGCGATTCGCCGAGGAGATGCTGGCCATCCACCTCCGCCAGCACGAACACACGCCGGCGGCGGCCCGCGAGTGCCGGGTCGACCACCTGCAGGAGCACCTGAACTGGGACCCCTCGTTTGCCGAGCGGGTCGTGGAGCGGGCCGTGTCGGGCGGTACGGTCCGGCGCGAGAATGGACACCTCCGCCTTACGGACGAGGGCCGCGAGGTGGCGCAGGAAGCCGCAACGCGAACCTAACCAAACTCCGCATGCTCCGTTTGGGAACGGAGGTATGGACGGGTGGAGGTGTGGACGCATTTTGCTTCCATCCTTTCACACGTCCGTACGTCCAAACCTACACTATTCCGCCGGCGGCTGCAGTTCCCGCAGGCGGTCCCACCGGTAGATGCCCCCGCGGTGCCCGTCGTCCCAGGTGATCCGGAGCCCCACACTGCCCGCCTTCTCGATCTGGACGTTTTTCCAGCGGTTCTTCTGGCGGAAGATGTGCAGAACGCCCGGCTTCGGAATGCGCTCCACCGCTTCCCCCTCGCACTCGGCACACGGGCAGGCCTGTCGGAGCCCGTCGAGCGGAAGGACCGACGCGTGCCCGTCGGCCCACTCGATGTTGAGCCGCTGCATCTTGACGTCGAGCGAGACGCGTTCGGGTGGGGGGATATCCATGAAAACCCGGCACTTCTCTGCAAAGGTGCAGGATGTTGAACGTCACTCCGCGTCCACCAGTTCAGCAATCGTCTCGATCTGATCCTGCGCGCGGGCCAGGAGCATCGGCACGGTGCGGCGGCGCACCT
>JBDGQM010000237.1:0-14453 GCA_042219065.1 Salinibacter sp.
CGTTCCTGGGTTCGGATTCGGAGATGCCTTCGAGGGGTTCGGTTCGGCGGAGGCGCCGTCTGCGACCGGCATCGCCCTGTCGTACGCAAGATTCAGAAGGAGGTCGCTGGACACCCCGTCCCGATAGGCAGTGGCAGAGACGGAGAACTGGTCGTCGAGAATCACCCGCACGACCAGATGGCCGTTCTGCTCGGTCATCGTGTAGCGCGTCACGGGGCCGCTCGGGGCCTGGTGCTCATAGTCGTCATGGAGCGTCGCGTTGTATACCACCCACTTCAGCTCGTGCTCGCCGACCGACTTCAGCATGTACGCCTCCGGACGATTGGTCGTCTGTAGGCGCATGACGTAGCCCTCTCCATCCGACCGGACTGCAAAGGCGACATCGGTGACCTGAATGCCGGCCTGAGCCGGGCCGACTGCCAGGAGTAGGAGGCCGACCATTCCCCACAGGAGCCCCCCCCGTACGGTGGCCGTGCGGCCCTTACCGCGGCGAACTGCTGTCGCACGAGACCAATCCATGAGCTGAGATGTGCTTCGATGCGAGAAACGCACACCGGCGCTGGAGTATTCCACCGCCACTGTACAAGATGCAACGCAGCTCACTTAAAGTAAAGGATGAGGTGCCCCGAAATTGCACGTCTGCGGTTTCCGTTCGGGGAGCGGGGCCTCGTCGCGTCTGACTGACGGAAACACCCCGAGCGCGGGCGAGGAAGCACGGGAGAGCACAGGCGTGGAGATGCGCTGCCCCAAGGAGGAAGCGTATCGGAGCGCAGACGCCGAGTGGCGATTGCTGTGGGGGTGTGCTCCCAAAAGAGAGAGGTCGGGATGAGCGCAGACACTCCAGAAGCTGTCGTCGGCGTTACGGCCTCCGCGTCGAGTCGATCAGTTGCCCGAGGCGTCGCTCGATCATCCGGTCGCGCATCTGCTCACGCTTCCGAAGATTCTGCTGCAGCTCTCGAATCTGCCGCTGGAGACGTTTGATCTCACGGCGGCGGTTTTCTTGCTTGACCTCAAAGATATCCTCGAGCATGGCCCGCAGGGTGTCGATCTTCGCTCGACGCTCTTCGCCCTCCGGCAGCAGCCGAATGGCGCGTGCAAGGTCCTCGGCGTTCTCCTCCATTCGGCGCTCGTGCAGCAGGCGCTCGTAGAGCTCTCGGCTCGATCGCTGGACCGCATCGAGGTACTGCTGGTGGTTGGCCTCCGGAGCCATGGCTCGCTCGCCCCCAGACGGGCGCGCGGCCGGGGCCGCTCGCGACGATCGAGTGCGGGAGGGACGGCTGCGCAGGACGACGGCCCGCTGCTTTCGGCGCACCTCCGCCTCCGTAACCGGCTCCAGCCCGTCCTCCAGGGCAAAAAGCTGCCCGTTCAGTTCGACGACCGGCCGTCGGACGCCCACGAACCGATACTGGGTCTCGATGCCCTGCAGGTTCAGGCTGTCCGGCAATTGGTCGTCGGAGAGGGGCTGCCCGTCGACGTATACCGTGCCGTCGTGGATGCGAAGGGTGCGCGCCTGTTGCGCAGACGCGGCGGGGAGCACCATCCCCCACAGCAAAACGCCAATGGCGAGTCCCAGGACAAGGCGGGAACACAAAGACTCTGAGCAGCGCAGGGACATCATCGGCGGACTGAGAAGGCGGGGACTGAATGCGGGAAACGAGGTGCAGAAACGAAGGTCAGGGACGGCGGCGGTCGATCGGCTGGATCGTGCCCCACGAGTTCGGGCCGCTCTGGGCCTGGAGCTGTTCGACGCGGCGATGAATGCGAACGAGTTCGTCGCTTTCATCCCACGCCGGCACTGCGTCCGTTGAGCTCCGCCGTTCCTCGGGGGCCGCCGGGGCCGACTGCGAGGCCGTCGGGACGGGGCCGTCGGGGGCAGACACTGCCGTCGACTCGTCGGCGGTCTCGGGCAACTGCCACCACCCGACCCCCACGAAGAGCCCCAGGGCCAGTGCAGTGCCCACCATCTGCAGGCGACGCGTCCACGATCGGGTGGGTGGCCGGGCCGGGCGGTCCTCGTCTGAGCGTGGCGTGGAGGACGACTGCGTCGCCGCCCGGGCGGTGTCCACCACCTCATCCACGACGGCCGGGTCGGGCCGACGGGCCGGACGGTCGTCCAGACGCTCCTTCGTCCTCCGAAGACGCTCGTACTCACGGTACAGGGCGTCGTCCTCCGAGAGCCGACGCGCAACCGTCGACTCGTCCTTCTCCTCGCCGTACAGGTACTGAATGAGGCGTAGCGGATCGTCCATGGGGCGCGGAAACCGATCTTATGAAACGGCAGGCATCACGAATCGAGTGTGCCGACGAGTGCGGTCTCGTTGGACGCCTCCATCATCTTGCGCAGGTTCTTGAGGGCGTATCGCATGCGCCCGAGGGCGGTGTTGATGGACACATCCTGGAGTTCGGCAATCTCCCGGAAGGTTAGGTCTGTCTCTTGTCGCAGGAGCAGGACTTCTTTCTGTTCGGGCGCGAGCTGCTCGATGTGCTCGTCGAGCCACTCCCGTTGCTCGGCGCGGTGGAGCTGCTCGTCGGCGTACGGGGAGTCGTCCTCAAGCGTGTCCCAGAAGGAGCGCCCGTCGTCCTCGTCCTGTGGCACATCTTTCCACTTCTTCTGCTTCCGAGTGTGGTCGATCGCCGCGTTGCGGGCGATGCTCATGACCCAGCTCAGCCACTGCCCCTGTGGATCGTAGGACCCGCGCTGGCCCTGCATGGCTTTGATCACGCGCTCGAAGGTCTCCTGAAACAAATCGTTGGCCGTCGCGCGGTCCTTGACCATGCCCATGAGGTAGCCGAAGATACGGTCCTGGTGGCGCTCAACAAGCTGCCGGAAGGCCTGCTCGTCGTCGTTTTCCAGGTATGCCGTGACCAGTTCCTCGTCGGTAGGCTGCATGCGAGAACCCAATCATTAGCAAGGCCGGGCATCGGGGCATAGTGTGGGTTCGAACGAGCGTCCCAGCGCGATTATTGTGCACCCCGTTCGCTCATTCTTTTTTGCCACAAGGACCATTCCCAATACGACAGTGCCCCGGCTGTGTGCCGGACGCTGGGCCCTCCGGTGTGCGTGTCGAGGGACACGGGCATGCGCGGGATAGGCGTGAAGAAGCCCCTTCGGGAAGAATCGCTCCCGGGGTCCGGGCCTCGCTACAGAACCAGGTCCACCACGCCCGTCAGTTGCTCGGCCCCGGCCACGTCGATGTCGTGCTCGCCGGCGATGCGGTCGAGATTGTTCTCGGGCACCACGGCCCGGTCGAACCCCAGCTTGGCCGCCTCCTTGATGCGCGGCTCGATGCGGCTTACCGTCCGAATCTCCCCGCCCAGCCCGACCTCCCCGATCAGCACCGATCCGGTATCGGCGGGAATGTCGCGGAACGAGGAGGCCGCGGCCATCGCGACGCCCAGGTCGACGGCCGGTTCTTCGAGCCGCACTCCGCCGGCCACGTTGATGAACACGTCGTGGTCGCTGAAGGCGAGCCCGCCCCGTTTCTCCAGCACCGCCAGGATCATCTGGAGCCGCTGCGACGCGAAGCCGGTGACGGTGCGCTGCGGGGTGCTGTACGAGGTGGGCGTCACGAGGGCCTGAATCTCCACCAGAATCGGCCGCGTCCCCTCCAGCGAGCACACCACCGTGGAGCCGCTCACGCCGTACCCGCGCTCGGACAGAAAAATCTCGCTCGGGTTGGGCACCTCCCGCAGCCCGTCCTCTCGCATCTCGAAGACGCCAATCTCGTTGGCCGCCCCGAATCGATTTTTGACGCTGCGGAGAATGCGGTAGGCGTGGTTTTGATCGCCCTCAAAGTACAACACAGTGTCCACCATATGCTCCAGGACCCGCGGCCCGGCGATGGTCCCCTTCTTGGTGACGTGGCCCACGAGAAAGGTGGAGAACTCCCGCTCCTTCGTCAGCTTGAGGAGCGAGGCGGTGCTCTCCCGCACCTGGCTCACCGAGCCGGGCGCGCTCGTGAGGTCGGGGCGGTAGATGGTTTGAATGGAGTCGGCGACCAGTAGATCGGGCTCCACGTCGTCCACGGCGTTGGCGATCTCCTGCACGTTCGTCTCCGCCAGCAGATACAGGGCGTCGGAGTCCACGCCCAGCCGGCGGGCGCGAAGCTTCACCTGTCGCTTCGACTCCTCCCCCGTCACGTACAGGATCTTGTGGTCGGGCAGGTAGCCGCCCAGCTCCGTCATGAGCGTGCTCTTGCCGATGCCGGGATCGCCGGCGATGAGGCTGAACGATCCCTGCATGATGCCCCCGCCCATGACGCGATCAAACTCCTCGACCCCAGTCTGGAGGCGCGCCTCCTCGCCGAGCTCCACCTCTGTGAGCTGGGTCGGCTGGTTGTGCGAGTCCGGCTCGCCGTTTTGGGGGCTCGTGTCGAGGTCGGGGACCTGCGCCTCCACGTCGGCACTCTCCGTTTCCTTCACGAGCGTATTCCACGACCCGCACCCGGTGCACTTGCCCATCCATTTGTGGGCCTCGTGCCCGCATTCCTGACACACGTATTGGGGATCCGATTGGGCCATGAGCCGATCAAAACGTGATGGGGAAACGCGTGCTCTCTGGAGGAACCTCTCCGCCGGGCCGGATGTGCATTACGCGCGAGATCCAACTCCCTCCGTCCGTCGTCTACAGCGTGTCTTTTCGAACAAACGGCCGCGCCGCGGTGCTCGATTCTTTGCTCTATCCGTTCCGCGTCCTTGGGCGCTATGCGATCCTCATTGGTCGCGCGTTCAGGGCGATCGGAAACGTTCGCATGTACTGGAAGAACCTGTCGAAGCAGATGGTGCGGATCGGGATCGATTCGATTCCGATCGTCGCCCTCGCCGCCGCCTTCTCCGGCGCGGTGCTCACCGTCCAGACGGCCTACCAGTTGGAGACGCCCTTCATTCCGAAGTCCATCATCGGCTCCATCGTCGCCCCCTCAATTATGCTGGAGCTGGGCGCGGTCATTGCCGGCTTCATCCTCGCGGGGCGCGTCGGGGCGCGCATCGCGGCGGAACTCGGGACCATGCAGGTGTCGGAGCAGATCGACGCCCTCGAGGTCATGGGCCTCGACTCCATTAGTTACCTCGTCCTTCCACGCGTACTGGCAGGCATCATCATGTTTCCCGTCCTGTACGTGGTGTCCTGCATCGTTGGGATTGGGACCGGCATCGGAGTGGGGCACTTCGGGGGCTTTCTGAGTGCAAATGAGTTCTTGGACGGGGCGCGACAGTTCTTTCAACTGCTCGATCCGTTCATCGGCCTCATCAAGTCGACCACGTTCGGCTTCATCATTACCTCGATCGCCTGCTACCAGGGCTACCACACCGGAGGCGGGGCCGTGGGCGTGGGCGACAGCACGACGCAGGCCACCGTCCTGAGCTGCGTGTTCATCCTCGTCGCCGACCTTCTCGTCGCTATGCTGATTCTGTAACGAATGGACTCGCGTCCATCCCCACCTCCCGACACGCGTCCGATACCGCCTGCCTGTCCATCCCCCGACAGACCATTCGCACGCGCTCCCTGTATGTGGACTCTGGGCGCCGTTTCTCAGTGAGAGGGGCGCCCGCTCTCCCGCCATCGCTGCCACACTCCGCGTCCCATGCTCGAAGTTGAGAACATCTCGAAGAGCTTTGGCTCTCTCGACGTGCTCGACAGGGTCTCCCTGACGGTGCACGACGGAGAAAAGCTCGCCATCATCGGCCGCTCCGGCTCCGGCAAGAGCGTGTTGATGAAGCATCTCGTGGGGCTCCTCAAGCCCGATGCGGGCCACGTCTACATCGACGACGTGGACCTCTGTTGCATCCCGTACGAGAAGCTCCGAACGCTCCGCCGGCGGTTCGGGGTGCTCTTTCAGGGCGGGGCCCTGTTCGACTCGATGACGACGTTCGAGAACATTGCCTTTCCGCTGCGGAACTTCTCGTCGCTGTCGGAGGGCGAGATTCAGGATCGTGTGCAGAGGTGCCTCGACCTCGTACGGCTCTCGGACGTGGGCGCAAAAAATCCCGCCGAGCTGTCGGGGGGCATGCGGAAGCGGGTGGGCCTTGCGCGCGCCATCTCGATGGAGCCCGAGTACATTCTGTACGACGAGCCCACCAGCGGCCTCGACCCGGAAACATCGAACACGATCAACGACCTCATCAATCACCTCGCCGAGGAGCTCCACGTCACCAGCGTCGTCATTACGCACGACATGCATTCGGTGCTCGAGGTGGCCGACCGGGTGGCTTTTCTCCATGGACAGGACCTCGAATGGGTGGGGCCTGTGGAGGAGATTTACCACTGCGCGAACCCGAATCTCAATTCGTTCGTGAAAGCCAGCGAGTACACGATCGGGGAGCCCTCTCCCTCCTTGTCGGAGTCCTCCGCATAAGCGTCCCAAGGCTCGCACGTCCATTCTCTTCTGGTTTTGGTTTCGTCGTCTGCATGCAATACAGCAATGAACTCAAGGTCGGGGTCGCCATCATCCTGGCCGTCGTCGCCGCCGTTCTGGGCGTCCGGTTCTTTCAAGACCTCTCGCTGTTCGGAAACTCGTACCAGGTGTACGCCGAGTTTGAGGAGGCCGGGGGACTGGTCTCCGGAAACCCCGTACGCATGAAGGGGGTCAACATCGGCACCGTCGGCAGCGTCCGCCTCGACCAGGAGACGCAGACCGTTCGGGCGCGCCTTCAACTGGACGAGGGGGTTCGGATTCCGCAGGGCTCACACGCTCGGGTAGCGGGCTTCAGCGGACTTGGGGGCGTCCACGTGTCCATTTCGCCCGGCCCCCAGGACAATCCCCGGCTCCCCTCAGACGCAGTCCTGACGAGCCCCCCCGAGGGCACCGTCTTCGACCGCCTCACCGACCAGGCCCCAATTCTGGCGAGCAAAGCAGACAGCGTGCTCACGAACACGAACGCGAGCATGGCGGCGCTGAGCGAGCAGCTCCAGAATCCCGAGAGCGATCTGCGCCGGGCGCTGGCATCGACCCGGAAGATCACGGGCGATCTCGAGTCGGTGACGGAGGCGGAAAAGGAAACCATCCGCGCGCTGCTCCAGAACCTGCAATCGGTCTCGAGCGACCTGGACGCGTTCATGGGCCGAAACGGCGACTCCCTCGACGTGGCCGTGCGGCGGCTCAACCAGTCCCTCGATCGCCTCAACCGGAGCCTTGCCTCCATCGAGCAGACCTCGGCCACCCTCGACACCATTGCGACCAAACTGAACAACGGCAGTGGGACGGCGGGACGCCTTCTCAACGACCCGAGCCTCTACATGCGACTCGACTCCGCGGCGGCCCGCACCAATACGCTCCTCCGCGATTTCCAGCGCGATCCGGGCCGCTACCTCGACGACATGACGCTCGTGAAGGTCTTTTAGCGTCAGTCACTTTGCGTTGATCGTCCCGCCCCGCGGGACTGCGCGCCGTACGGATTCGTCGCGAATACATGGCTGCTTCCAACTCCGACCCGGACGCCCCCTCGGACGAGGCAACAACTGCAGACGCTTCCTCAGAGCCCCCTCCGCCGGACGGGGCCGACCCGGCCTCGTGGTCTCGACTGCAGCGACAGGTGCTCCGCTCGGCGGGCACGCACTTCTCCCGCTCCGATCCCTCCGAAGACACGTCGAGCGTAGACCCGCCGCCCAAAAACACTGGCACATACGCGCGGTGGCTTCCGGTGCTCCGGGCGCTCCCCTGGCTCCTGGGGGCGCTGTTTGCTGTATCGTTCGTCTGGGACTTCCCGGGCGTGACCCTCACGGTGGCCGGCTACACCGTCGTCCTCGAAGACCTGCTCCGCTTCACCGCCGTGAGCGGGCTGGTCGGCTTCGGGACGAACTGGCTCGCCATCACCATGCTGTTTCGCCCCCGGGAGGCGCGTCCCCTCGTGGGCCAGGGGCTGGTTCCGGCCCAGCGGGAGCGGGTGGCCTATCGGCTCGCCCAGGCCGTGAGCGACGAGCTGATCAACAAGGCCATCATCAAGGAAAAGATTCGCGAGAGCGGCCTCGTGGCTCAGTACCGCGACCTGCTCGTGGCAGCGGCCGGCGACGTGGCGACCGACGACGCGGTGCGGGCCGAGATTAAGGCCCTGCTGCGCGATGTCCTGCGCGACGTCCTGTCCGCTCCGGCCATTCAGGACCGAATCGTGGCCCTGACCGCCGAGCAGGTGGAGGCCCACGCGAGCGACGGCCTCTCCGGACTGGCCCTGCGCGCCTACCGGTTCTTCGGGGAGGACGACTTCCGGGCGCGGCTGCGCGAGACCGTCCAGCGGCTTCCGAACTCGATCGACCCACTGGTCGAGGAGATCGATCCGGTCCTCGACCGCCTGCCGGCGGAGCTGGAGCGCCGGAGCGACGCGATCGAGGCGGCCCTGATGCAGGTTATCCTCCGCCTCGTGGATACCCTCGACCTGGAGCGCATGATCTACGACAACGTGCAGGCCTACGACGAGCGCCAGCTCGAAATGCTCCTCCGCCGCACCACCAACGAACAGCTCAACTACATCAAGTACCTCGGCGCGGCGCTCGGCATCATCGGGGGCTTCATCATCTGGGCGCCGGCCGTCGCGCTCGTCGTGTTCACGACGCTCGGCCTCGCCGTGTACGCCCTCGACGAGGCTCTGTACCGCTCTCGGACAGACGCCGCGCCTCCCTCGTAAGGAGTACGCGGAGAAAGGTACAACACGAGTGCGGACCGAACCTGATGGATTGCGGACACTGGCCGCTCCGACCCTGGATGGCGGTCCGCGCCTCTGCCTCGTTCCTCTTCACGGCCCCGCTTTTGTCATGGATACTCAGGAGCCCCTTTCCGGCGTCGACGCGGCGTGGCTGCGCATGGACGACCCGACGAACTTGATGACGATCACGGCCGTCCTCGTGCTCGAGGACCCGGTGGACGTGGACACCCTCAAGGCACTCCTGAAGGAGCGATTTCTCGGCTTCACGCGGTTTCGGCAGCGCGTCCGCGACCCCGAGGGGTCTCCCTACTGGGAGCTCGATCCGCACTTCAGCCTCGACCGGCACGTGCGCCGCTCGGCCCTGCCCGGCGAGGCGGGACGGGCCGAACTCAAGGAACGGGTGAGCGAGTTGATGAGCGACCCGCTCGACCGGGAGAAGCCGCTCTGGCAGATGCAGCTCATCGAGGAGTACCAGGGCGGCAGCGCCCTCATCGTGCGCCTGCACCACTGCATCGCGGACGGGATGGCCCTGCTGCAGGTGCTGCTGTCGCTCACCGACGAGTACTTCGATCCGTCCCGCTTTCCGTCCACCGACGAGCGGCCGACGCTCCTGCCCGGCCCCGTGCGCGGCGCGATCAAGACCCTCCAGGGCACTGTCGCAACGGGGCGGCGCCTGCTTGCCGAAGGCGCGAAGTCTCTTCTCAACCCGTCCCGCGCCCTGCGGCGGGTGAAGCAGGGCCTCAGTGTTGGGGCGGCGCTGTCGAAGTTTCTCTCCCTGCCCGACGACTCGGAGACGCCGCTGAAGGGCGAGCTGGGGGTGGCACAGCGTGCGACGTGGTCGGCCCCGCTCGACCTTGCGCGCGTCAAACGAATTGGGCGTGTGGTGGACGCCAAGGTGAACGACGTGCTGCTCGGGGCCGTGGCAGGCGCCCTGCGGTACTACATTGACAGCCGCGACGAACTGGGCGGCGACGAACGCGTGCGTGCCCTCATTCCGGTGAACCTCCGGCCGCCGGAACAGGCCTTCAAACTGGGCAACCGCTTCGGGCTCGTGTTTCTGGACCTGCCGGTCGGGCTCGAGGACCGCCTCGAACGGGTGCTCACGGTAAAGCGACGCATGGATGAGATCAAGGGCTCGGCGGAGGCGGTCGCCGCGCTTGGCATCCTGGAGGGACTCGGCTACGTCCCGCTGAGCGTGGAGGACCAGGCCGTGCGCCACTTCAGCAGCAAGGCCAGCGCGGTGATGACGAACGTGCCGGGGCCCCAGGAGTCGCTGCACATGAAGGGGCGCCGGATCCAGCACATCATGCCGTGGGTGCCGCGGGCCGGGCACGTGGGCCTGGGGGTCAGCATCTTCAGCTACGACGGGGAAGTGCGGCTCGGCATCGCCTGCGACGCGGGCCTGATTCCGGACCCCGACACGATCATCGACGGCTTTCAACGCGAGTTCGACCGGCTCGCCGACGACCTCCTGTCCGAACCGGAGCACCCTACCGATGGGTGAGAAACTTCTGAAACGGGATGCGCCCCCCTCGATCGAGAGTGCCCTGGCGGAACGGGGCCGAGTCTGGGCGTATGGACGTTTTTTCTCCCACACCTACTGCAGTGGCAATCCTGATTTTCATAGCTATGACACGATCTCAACCCCCAAGGCAAGTCGTTTCGAGCGAAGTCGAGACACGAGCGGAGCGACTGACGCAGTAAACCTCCCCGAAACGAGCAGTCAGCCCGAGGGAGATTCCTCGACTCCGCTCGGAATGACAGCTGTAAATCGGGGGTTGAGATCGTGTCGACGACGCTACACCAACATTGACGCTTGACACGACACTACACACTCCCAAACGCCCATACCCAGAGGCGTTATCTTCGGGGATTTCTGCACGGCTCGGGAACCCAGCAGGCTCGGCGTCCCGGCAGGAGCGCCCCGGCGAGGACGAGACTTTCTCAGATTAGGAATCGTCGTTCTCAACGATCCGGCGAAGCTGGGCAACTCGTTCACTGAGCGCGTCAATCTGGGCGCGCAGGTCGTCGACCTCATCGCGGTGGGGCACGCCAACGCGCCGAAGCACATCGTTGACCTCGGCGCGCACCCGGTCTTCAATGGCCTCGACCGTCGCCTCTTCGTCCGTCAGGCGCTGCACCTCTTGCGCTCGGGCCTCCGTGCGCTCCCGGCGCGCCTGCTCCCACGACTTGCCCTCCGCCACGAGCGCGTCGAACACCTGCGCGCCGGCGTCGCGCGCCACGGCGAACGCCCCGAGCCCGGCCCACCACGCATTTCGCACGCCGCGAATTGCTCCGGAGACCAGCGCCCTGGGGCCCGGAAGCCCGAGGCCGGACGCCGACCGGGACGGGCCGCCCGACGACTCCGTCCGCTCGCGTCGTTCTCGGTTCGACCCGCGGGTGACGTTGATGGTGGGACCGTCGTCACTCATTGGTTGAAGCCTGGAGTTTGAGTTCAGATCACGTGCGGGTGCCCGGCGGCCCGGATCCTCGTCGGCGTGCACCGCAAGGGCTATTCGTCGTCCGCCGCCACGAACGGGTCCTCCTGCGTGATCGTCCCGTCCGGCAGCTCGAAATAGAGCGTGCCGTTCCGGGAATACGCGTTCGGGATGCTGAGCCGACGATTCTCCTCCTGTGCGTCCCGTGCCGACTGAGTGCCAATCCGCTTCAGCTCTATCGTTTCCTTCAGTACCTCCGTCGGAATCTCTGTCTGGTCGATCTCATCAGCCACGGCGGGTGGGAATGTCTCGAATGCGTCGTCATCCATCACGAACGTGTCCGTTGACGTTCCGGCGGCCACGTCCGTGAATCCGTCTTCGGCGTTCGACAGGAGGTGCCATCGGTCTACCTTCGGACGGTACAACGTCCAGAAGTTCGTCTTGCTCCGCGTGTAGCGGCGCCGGACGTCCGCCTCCGGAACGTGGTGGCCGCCTTTCCGGACGCGCTCCTGCACGCGCCGCACGCACAGGTCGGCCGAGTCGAGGACGACGAACGCGATGCGCGTCACCAACGATGAGTACCGTCGGCTCCGTCATGGATGCTGCGTCCCTATCATTGTCGGCCCTCACGCATCACTCCTCACGCATCAGTCAGTACGTCTTCTCCACCCCGGCCGCAACCGACATCATGCCCCGGAAGACGTTCATGTTGGACATGATCTGCATCATGGAGCCCTCGATCTGATAGTCCGGGGAGGCGATCGCCTCGGCGGCCCCCATCTCGCCCTGGTCCATCTGGACCCACACGTCGTAAGACGCCGTGGCCCGCGCCATGATCGCGTCGGTGTCCACCTCCTCCTCGCGCATCTGGTCGGAGGGGGCGTCGTCGATCCAGAGGTCCACGTCCACGACCTGCCCGTCCGCGAAGGCGTACGTGGCGGAGACGTCCTCGCCGTCGGGCGTGTCGAGGCAGCGCAGCTCCACGGTCTCGGAAAAGGTGCCGGCGGTGTCCTGAAACTCGTCGTCGCTGTTGAGGGCCTCGACGAAGCGCTCGACGTATTCGGGGGACCAGTAGCGGGGAGACTCAGACATGGGGGGTCAGAGATTTTTGTCGGAAACAGATGCACCGGATGGTAACGGTTTGTACCGGTACCTGCAACCGGCTCCTCTCGAACAGGAGGACAAATGCCGGGTTTGAGTGGCGTCCGCGTTCCAACCCCCTGTCTTCCCATGCCTTCGACCTGGTCTCGTCCCGTCCGCACCGTCGTCGCCGGAATCGCCCTCCTGGGGGTCCTCCTGGCGGCCTGGATGGCGAGCCCCGAAGACTGGTCCCCGCTCGGGGCCTCGAACGAGGGGCGCCGGGCCGAGGGACGTTCTGCTGCTTCGCGTCCCTTCCTCCGAGCAGGGTGAAGTCGACGCGGTCCCCGGACGCGTCCTCGCAGTGGGCCAGCCCCACGCCGCGGCGCTCTCCTACGCCTACGCCAATCTATTTCTGCTCTCGGGCCTTTCGGCCGAATACAAACTTCTCCGCGACGTCCGGCTTCTGGCGTACGGACGGCTGTCGAAGAAGCCCTCCCGCACGAGAAGCGGGAGGCCAAGCCGGAGCGCTCCGCCCATCAGGCGCGGGCCACCCGAGCCCTCACCGCGGCCCTGTCCGACGCCTCGATTCGCGGGGCCTTCTGGTGGCGCTGGTCGCCCATCTGCCGGTTCGACTACGGGCGGTTTCCGCCCAAGGCGCCGACGCGCGACGTGTTGCGGGCGTGGTTCGAGCGGGCCGCAGGACCGGTCCCTGCGCCGTAGCGGCCTCGTTTCCTATTGCAACGTCGCTCCCACAACACAACTTCGGATCCGTTACTATCCACATACTCGCCTTCATCGCGACCGCAAACAGATTGTCGAATCCAAAAAAACTGACCGACGCAGAAACTCTGATCCTTTGCTTGTCTGGCCCAAAAATATCGGGTATGTCTTGTGATGGGTCACGCCGCCATTGATCCGGGAAGCTTCGCCTTCTTCATCCCCACCGCGTCCGGGTCGGCGGTCTGCTCCGGGAGGAGAGACCTCGAAACCGCCCCCTCCCCCAGTCTCGTTCTGCAATACAGATAATACTGAAATGTAGAACACTTACGTCATCCTAATCCCGACAGAGAGACTCGATGGAAAATTCTGCCAGCAACACGGTCCAGCTTCGGAGTCGGGGCGTCCTCACGCTTCCGAAGGCGCTTCGGGACAAATACGATCTCGACCAGGGCGATGCCCTCCACCTCGTAGACGTGGACGGGACATTCGTTCTCACGCCCATGGAGCCGGTGGTCCCCAGCCTGGCTCGCGAGATCGAGCAGCTTCGGGAGGAGAAAGGACTCTCGACAGACCAGCTGTTGAAGCGTCTCCGGGACGAGCGAGAAGCGCTGACGAACGAGCGGTACGGAGCGCCGCCCGGCACGGAGGCCTCAGAAGACGACCGTTCGAACGATGCCCGAGAGGCTTCGAACGAGTCTGAGAGCGACGACCCATGAACAGCGAAGGTGCCTCCGAGCCGGAGACCTCCGGCGATCGACCGGATGGCCGACCCTCTCTCCGGGTGTATTTCGACGCGGACGTGCTTTTTGCGGGCGCCACATCCCCGTCCGACCACAGTGCGAGTCAGGTCTTGCTCACACTCTCGGAAATTACGCTCATCGAGGGACGGACCTCCGAGCTTGCCTTGACCGAATGTCGGCGCAACCTTGCGACAAAGCTCCCGTCGGCGACCGGCGATTTTGAGCGGCTGGTGGGTCGGGCCCTCTCAGTCGTGGGCGCTCCGGACCAAGAGGCCCTTCTTCCCCACGTCGACCGTGCAGACTGGAAAGATCTGCCGCACCTCGTCTCGGCCCTGGAGCAGGAGTGCTCGTATCTGGTGACCTACAACGTCGGCGACTATGAACCGGGACACCCCAAGGTCGACGTTCTTCGTCCCGGCGCGCTCGTCCGACGAGTTCGAGGACAGCTCTCCTCCCTCTAACTCGGCGTGAACAGGATGAGAAGGAGAAAGCGTCCCTTCTTGGGACGTCGCCTCTGTCCTCCGGTGGACTACGCCGCCATCGATTCGGGCAGTTCGGCCTTCTTCGTTCCCACCTCCTCGGTCGCCCCGTCGCCGCCGGGCGCAGGCAAGTCGTCCGGCACGTCCGGCTTTTTGGTGTCCACCGCGTCCGGGTCGGCGGTCTCCGCCGGCAGCTTCGCGGAGGGGACCTGAATGTCCGGCGCGTCGGGCTTGAAGTTGAGCATCACCTCCAGCACGCCCTTCTCCGTCTCCGGCTGCATGAGCTGGTGCCGCAGGTCGGAGGCGTTGCGGAAGCCTTTGAAGTAGCTGCTGTAGTTTTTGCGCATCTCCAGGACGCCGGT
>JBDGQM010000238.1:0-4586 GCA_042219065.1 Salinibacter sp.
GCCTGGCAGATGACCCTCCGTCCTCCCAACCGGAACAGGCCGACCCGACGCCCTCCTGACGCTACTCCCCCACGACGTTCCTCCCGAGCCGTGCAAGAGTTTCCGAGGATTATGCCGACGGGTGTCGGCGTTCGGGCGTCTGAGGACGGCCCGTGCTATGGTGTAAGACATGTGCGCGGCACCGGAAGACTGCTTCCTCCGGGAGAAAACATCACACCCGTCGCTCCAAACTTGATTTGGAGCCTATCTGACGATGGCCGAAGCCTCCCCGTCCAGTCGGATGGGTCCCAAATCAAGTTTGGGACGACAACGTAGCTCCTTTCTGGCGTTTAGAGAGGCACACATACTCCCGACATATAGCACAACGCGTTCTGAGGGCATGTGAGAAAAACACCCACACGCCCACACTCGATCCTGAAAGCGTTCGGGACAGAGGCAGTATGGGGCCAAGAGTAGGCACTCATTCGAGAACGTTCTCACGCATCAGTAATGCACACGCGCTATGTCTTCCCACCCATCCTCGGCGTCCCCTCCGGCGCCCGCTTCGACCGACCATTGCCCTTCGTTCCTGGTGATCGGCGCCGGCAAATCCGGCACGACCTCCGTCTGGCGCGCCCTCGACCAGCACCCGGAGGTGTTCATGAGCCCGGTGAAGGAGCCGAACTTTTTCGCGCTGAAGGGCGAGGATCTGGCCCCCGACGCCGACGACCCGGAGCGCATGCACCACTACCCGGATGCCGTCACGACCTGGGCCGACTACCAGGCCCTCTTCGACGAGGCGCCCGACGGGACGGTGACCGGAGAAGCCTCCCCCATGTACCTCTACGACGAGCGGGCCCCGGCCAACATTGCCCATCACCTGGGGACGGACGTTCGCCTCGTGGCGTTTTTGCGCCAGCCGGCTGAGCGCCTCTTCTCGCGGTGGCAGCACCTGGTGGCGGAGGGCTACCCCCCGTCCGACCAGTTCCGGGACGCCCTCGACCGCTCGTCGATCTGGTGGCGGCGGCCCGACCTGGTGCCCGAAGGCTTCTACGGCGCCCATCTGCAGCGCTACCTGGATCGGTTTCCCCGGTCGCAGATCAAGGTGTTTCTGTTCGAGGACCTTGCCTGCCGGCCCCAGGAAACGATGGCGGCGCTGTACCGCTTCCTCGGGGTCGATCCCGCCTTCCGCCCCGACACCACGCCGCACAATAGCTCCCACCGCCTGCAGCATCCGGCCCTGGCGTGGCTTCTGGGCCGGCACGGGGGGCTGAAGGCGGCGCTCGCGGCGGCGCTGCCCAAGGTGTGGAGCCGCCTGCGCCAGTCCCCCACGGCCCAGCGTCTGCTGGCAACGGTTCGGCGCCGCCTGGGACACAAAAAGTCGCTTTCCGGCGACCTGCGCCACCGCATCACCCACGAGATCTACGGCGACGATCTGCGCCACCTCGACACCCTGCTGGACCGCTCGCTTGACCACTGGTTTTCGCCAGACGCCGAAACGGGGTAAAATTCGGCGCCCCCTGCACAGTCTCATCCATAGCCAATCTCCCTACGCCATGTTCATGCTCTCCGCTTCGTCCTCCTCCACGAGCGCCTCCAGCGCCTCCCTCCTTCTCGTGGACGACGACCCGGTCATGCAGTCCTTTGTGTCGCGCCTGCTGGCGCCCGACTACGACGTGGCCGTCGTCGGAGAGGCCGAGGCCGCCCTTGAGCGCCTGCGCCGGCACCGCCCCGACGCCATTCTGCTCGACCTCAACCTCCCTGAGACCGACGGCCACGCCCTGCTGGAGCAGCTCCAGTCGAGTGACGGGTTGGACGAGATTCCGGTGATGGTGCTCTCCGGCCGTGACGGGAGCGACGAGCGCGTCACCTCGCTTCGTCTCGGCGCCCAGGACCACCTCAACAAGCCGTTCAACCCGGAGGAGCTCCAGGAGCGGCTGTCCTTGCTCCTGTAGGCAGGCCTTTTTCCTGTAATTCGGCCCCTCCGTGGGCCACTGCTCCGGCGGCCCGGCCCTGACGATTGCGCCGGGGGCCCCAGACCCGGAGACGACCGGGGGCGGCGCATGTCCGCAGGTGATGTCAGCCCCCGTCGAGGTCCTCAATGCTCTCGTCGAGGGCCGCCCGGGTTTCGCGGGCCGCCTCGGCGATGGCGTCGAGCCGATCGGGCGGGTAGGGCGGATCCGTGTGGTCGAGCGTCTTTGCAAGCCGGCCCAGGCGCTCCGCCCCTACCAACTGGGCGGCCGACTTCATGGAGTGAAACAGGTCGCCGAGGCGTTCATCGTCGCCGGTGTCGCGGGCCGCCGCCAGATCGTCGACGAACGCATCGGCCTGGTCGCGGAACGTGGTTGCCACGTCCCAGGCCGCCTCGGCCCCGCCCATGTTTTCGTGGAGGAACGTGAGGTCGAGGGTAGACAGAGCGCCCGTCTCCGCCGCCGGGCGGCTCGCCGGCGAAGGAGTGGGGGCCGTGTCGGACGAGGGGGGAGAGGGGGTCTCGGTGTTGGACGAGGGGACGGAGGCGGTCTCGGTGTCGGACAGGTGCTCGGCGACGGTCCGGCAGAGGCTCTCGGACTTGAAGGGCTTGCTGACAAAGGCGTCCATCCCGGCCGCGAAAGCTTCCTGTCGGTTCTCGCGGAGCATCGACGCAGTCAGCGCGATCACGGGCACGTCGCTGTCCAGGTCGTGGCGCAGGCGGCGGGTGGCCTCCAGGCCGTCCATCCGGGGCATCTGCACGTCCATGAGCACCAGGTCGTACGTCGCCGCGTCCAGGCGCTCCAGGGCTGCCACGCCATCGCCGACCACGTCGACCTCGGCGCCCCATCCCACCAGCAGGTCGCGCACCACCACCTGGTTCGTTTCGTTGTCCTCCACCACCAGGAGACGCACCCCGCTCAGTCGGTCCGCAGGAGGGTCCTTCGGGCGCGACGCGGGCACAGCCGTCTCGGGAGTCGGCGTGTCGGGGGACGGCGTGTCGGCGAGGTCCGGCCGGGCACCGGAGATCGCTTCGCCGTCCCAGGTCGACTCGGCCCCGTCGGTGGCAAACGGAAGACGCACGGTAAAGACGGAGCCCTCCCCGGGGGTACTCTCCAGGTCGATCGTCCCGCCCATCTGGTCGACCAGCGTCTGCACGATGGCCAGCCCCAGCCCCGTGCCCTCGCGCGTCTCTTTGCGCGTCTCTCCCGTGTCGGTATCGGCCTGGTTGAAGTGGCCGAAGATGCGGTCCTGCTGTTCGGGCGGGATGCCGATGCCGGTGTCCTCCACCCGAAACGTGATCCAGGTCGGCGCCTCAGAATCCTCCGCCGGGGCCGCCGACGCGGGGCCCTCCTCAACACAGATGACCACGGACCCGTCGTCGGTAAACTTGAGGGCGTTGCTGCCCAGGTTGGTGAGGATCTGTCCCACCCGGGCGGCATCGCCCACGACCGAGGTGGGGAGCTGGGGATCGGCCTCAATCCGGAAGTCGAGATCGCTCTCTTTCGCTTTGCTGCGCAGCATGTCTCGCACGTGGTGGGCCAGGCGCACGGGGTCGAAGGCCACCTGTTCGAGGTCCACCTCCCCCGCCTCCAGCTTCGCAAAGTCGAGCACCGTGTCGAGTAGGGTCAGCAGCGTGTTCCCCGAGAAGCGGATGCTCTGCAGATAGGAGCGCTGGTCCTCCGTCAGGTCGGTGCGCGCCAGCAGCTGCGCCATGCCGAGGACGGCGTTGAGGGGCGTGCGCACCTCGTGGCTCATGGTGGCCAGGAAGCGTTCCTTCGCCGCCAGCGACGCCTCCGCCTGCTCTTTGGCGTCTCGCAGTTTCATCTCCGTCTGCTTGCGCTGCGTAATCTCCAGCCCGTACCCCAGCACGTTGACCACTGCTCCGTCCTGTACCACCGGCGTGACGAACCGAATGAAGTGCCGGGGATTCCCATCGTGGTCCTCGATCGTCTCCTCAAACTGCTCCGTCTCGCGGGTGCGGGCCACGCGCCGGATGGTGTTCAGGCGCCTGCGGGCCGCATCTACGTCGTGCCCCCGCATCCGAGCGTACTCCACGTCCGTCATCCCGATGACGTGCTCGCGGCGCTCGGGATCGCTAATGGCGCTGGGCGTCACGTATTCGTAGCGGCCCTCCGGCCCGAAGATCGCCAGGTCGATGGGCATGGCGTTGAGCACCTGCTCGTAAAAGTCCTTCAGGTGCCGGAGCTCTTCCTCGGCCTCGCGCTGCTCGGTGACATCGCGGATCACCGTCTGGGCCGCCGACTCTCCTTTGTACTCGATGGGCTGTGAATAAGACACGACAGTGCGCTCTTCCCCGTCGAGACGCTGAATGGTGTGCTCCATCGGCTCCGTCGGCTCGCCCCGGTCAAGCTGCCGGTTGCGGGCACGGAGCTTTTCGAGAACGTCCGGTTCGGCGGCAAAGTCCGTTGGGGACCGGCCGATGATCTCCTCGGGCGCCTCGGCGCCAAAGATGCGGGCCCCGGCCGGATTGATGTAGCGGATGGTGCCGTCGACCGTGATCTGGATCGGGTCGCGGTTCGACTCCACGAGGCGGCGCCACCGCTCTTCGCTCCGCCGCAATTTCTCGCGCGCCTCCTCCCGCGCGGTGATGTCGTGGATGATGGAGAAGAGCAGCG
>JBDGQM010000238.1:4686-9924 GCA_042219065.1 Salinibacter sp.
TTCTCGCGCGCCTCCTCCCGCGCGGTGATGTCGTGGATGATGGAGAAGAGCAGCGCGGTGCCGTGCACCTCGATGGGCGTGGAGCGGACCTCCACCGTGCGCGTCTCGCCCGACTTCAGGCGATGGGGAAAAACGAACTGGTTTTGCTCGCCCCCCTCCGCGTCGGTGCGGCGGGCGGCCACCTCGTCGGCGGGCAGGTCGTTGATGTCCTGGATGTGGAGCTGCTCCCACTCCTCGTCGGTGTAGCCGTAAAACTCTGCCGCGGCCGCGTTGGCGTCGCGGATCGCCCCGCTCTCCGGATCAATCAGGAGCATGGGAGCGCTGTGGCGCTCGAACATGGTCCGGAAGCGGGCCTCGCTTTCCTGAAGGGCCTCCACGGCCTGCTTGCGCTCGGTGATGTCGCGGGCGATGGCCTGCACGCCCACAACGGCTCCATCCTCCCGCACGAGCTGCACCTGCTGGCTCACCCAGCGCTTGTCCCCGTCGGCCGTCACGATGGGAAATTCCCGGCGCGTGTCCGGAATCTCTTCGTCGATTTGGTTCTCGTAGAAGTGCACCAGCCGCTCGCGATGGTCGGGGTGCACCAGGGCCGTGAAGTGCTGGCCCACCAGTTCGTCGTGCGCGTACCCCGTCACCTCCGTCGCCACCGGGTTGACGTACGTGAAGCACCCGTCCCGGTCGCAGCGGTAGATGATGTCGCTGGCGGACTCGACGAGGCGGCGGTAGGCGCGTTCGCGCTCCTGGAGGCGGGCATCGAGGCGGCGTTGCTCGGTGACGTCGCGGTACTTCCACAGGTGGCCGGTCGTCTCGTCGTCGAGGTCGATGGGCGCGTAGTCGCGCTCCAGGATGCGCCCGTCGTTCAGGTGAAGGGTTTCGGCGGAAACCGGCTCGGCGGCCGCCAGGATGGCGTCGATCCGATCGATGAACCCCGTTGGGTTGGCAAAGAGATCCTTGGCGGCCTCGGCGGCCGCCCCGCAGTCGGCGCCGGGGAGCGCCTCCGGGGGCTTCGGGATTTCGAACAGGTCGCAGAACGCCTGATTGGCCAGCAACAGCTCGCGGTCTTCGTTTTCGAGCAGGACGGCGTCCTGCAGGTTCTGAATGAGGGCCGAGAGCTGAGAGCGAGACCGGCGAAGGGCCTCCTCGGTGCGGACGCGGCGCTCGACTTCCTCTTCGAGCTGCTGGTGCGAGCGCCCCCCGCGGAGGGCCTGTTCGAACTTGACGAGGACGGGATCGAGCTGGCGCAGCTCGCGAGGCGGGAAGGGGGCCTCGCGTCGCGAGTCGTGAAGCTCCAGGAAGCCGAGGTCGCCCAGGCGCAGGGCCGCGAGGGCGCCGCCGCGGGCGGCCCGCCCCGTCGCCAGAGACTCGAACTCGGGGTCGGACGCGTGGGCGGACACCGAGGCGTCGGCCCGCAGGCGCTGCACGAGGGCGTGATCGGCGGGCAGGGCTTCCGCCTCGGCGTACGACGCGGGGGTGGCGTGGAGAAGATGGAGGCCCTCCCCCTCCTCGTTCCGTCTCCAGACGGCCACCCCCTCCAGGTCCTTCCGTGCGGCCAGCGTTCCGGCAAACGCCGCCGCATTCTCAACCGGCTCCAGCGTCGCCCCCACCGAGAGCGACAGCTCGTACAACAGGGAAAGCTGGTCGATAAGTTCGGACGAATCGGGCATGGCAACGTGCGCTGGATTGCGTTCGAATCCCGAGCTCTGGGATGCGTCGCTCGTTCGGTTCCGGCGGGGGGCTCCACAGCTCCTTCTCCACAGCTCCCCCGCGTCCTGTTCGCCTCAACGCCTGTACACGTGCCCCGTCAGCCCGACCCTTCCGGGAATGTTTCTGGGGACGTTGAGAGCGAGGCCCGGACGGTCGTCTTGTTGAGCCATTCGAGGTGCCCGGTTCCGTCGCAAGCGATTTCTCCGATGCTTAGTACGCCGTACGGGGGCGGGTCGTTGCGACGGCCGCCCGCCGCGATGGCCTCCAGTTCTTCGTCCATGCGGTCGTTCAGGTACGACTGGCGGGAGACGCAGTCGGCCACGAACACCGTGTCTGGGGTCGACTCGGGGGGCTTTCCCGCGGCGCCGACCTGCCCGGCGGCATCGATGAGGGCGTCGGCGTTGCCCTCAAGCACGTGCAGGACGGTGTTCTCCGGAACCGGCCCGGCACAGCGGATGCCGCCGTCGTCGGTGCGGGCGATGGGATCACGGACAATGTCTTCGCGGCCCTCACGGAGGAGGCCGAACGGGTGCCGGGCGGCCACTTCGGCGAACGCGTCCGGCGCCACCGGCGCGCCCTGGTGTGCCTCCACGGCCCGGGCATAGACCTCGGCCGCCGGCTCCCAGTTGAGGTGTTCAATGACGGCGCCGTCGGTCCGTGTGGCAACGAGGGAGGTTCCGGTTCGCGTCCAGCCGTGCCCCACGCCGAGGTCCACCTGTCCGGCCAGGGGAATGACCACGGCGGCGTCCTGCAAACGCGTCTCGTTCGCAACCAGACACGGCCCCGGGGTCATGGACCGACGGCCCGCGCCCCCTCCTACACAGACATGCTCCATCCCGCACCGATCCCGAAGCCACGAAAGCGCTTTTCCGACGTGCTCAGAGAGGCCGTCCACCAGCACCAGGAACGAGGATTCGGAGGCGGCCGCGCTCGCCTCGGTCGGGCCGGGGACAGGACGCGTGAGGTCGAGCACCTGCGGCCGTCCCTGAACCGGAACCGAGAGCACTACGGCCCCCTCGTGGCGCCAGTGCGCACCGTCGACGACCCCGGGAAACAGACCGACGACCACCGGGCAGTCCGTTTCGGCCCCGAGACGCTCCCACTCCGAGAATGCATCCTTGTGCGCGTCTCCCAGGAACACCACTGCCACTTCGTCGGGGCCTGTCGTCTTGCGGAGGTGAGAAGCCAGTGCGGGCGGCGACGGATCGGAGACGTACATCGGAAGCGACTCGACTGCAGACGGAAAGGCGGACGCGGTAGGCAACGCCAGGATGTGAAGGCATTAGTGTATCCGAAAATGGGAAAGCTGGCTGTCCCTTCCTTGATCTTTTCGACAGAGCCCGCCCATCGTTCGATCAAGATGGTCGTTCGCTCGATGAATCGATTTGGCGCTGCAGAGGAGGGAGTGCGCGGGAGCTCCCTCCACCGGTTCCGACCTCGGTTCATATTCGGGCCGACACGATGAGGTCAAAACGGCATCACAGCCACAGCAGCGAGATCACCGTTACCGACGTCGTCATCACGAGCAGCGTCACCGGCCAGCCCACGCGGGCGTAATCGCTAAACCGGTATCCGCCCGGCGACATCACCATCAGGTTCGTCTGGTAGCCGATGGGCGTGAGGAAGCTTGCGGAGGCGGCCACGGCCACGATGAGGCCAAAGGCGATGGGCGGCGCCCCGAGGCTCGAGGCCGCCGCCATCGCGATCGGCAGCATGAGCACGGCGGCGGCGTTGTTCGTGATGATCTCCGTGAGGAGGTTCGTCAGGAGGTACAGGGCCGCGAGGACCGCCACGGGCCCGAACCCCTCCGTGACGGAGAGGACGCTCTGAGCCGCCGCCTTCGCCAGCCCCGTGGTCTCGATGGCCTTCCCAATTCCAAGCGCCGCCGCAATGACGACGAGCACCTGCACGTTGAGCGCCCGCTGGGCCTCGGGGCTCGTGATGCACCCGGTCAGGATCATGACGAGCGCCGCGATGAACGCGGCCGTGACGATGGGCACCAGTCCCGTGGCGGCGGCGAGGACCATCCCGCCCGTCAGGGCGAGGGCGAGTGGGGCCCGTCCTGATCGGTCTGCGTCGTCTTCGTCCTCTTCGTCCTCCGTCGCCGCCCGGCGTGCCTGCCCGTCGCGGGGGGCCACGAGGTAGAATTCCTCGCGGCTGCCGCTGCTCCACCGCTCCTCGAAGTCGTCCGGGGCCTCCACGATGAGCAGATCGCCCGCCCGCAGCTCCGTCGTCCCGACCGGACTGGTCACCGGCTCGTTCTGCCGCTGAATGCCGAGCACCACGCCCTGGTACTGTTCGCGGAAGTTGGCCTCCCCGAGGGTTGTCCCCACGAGGTCCGACGACTCGGCAATGACCGCTTCGTAGAGCGGGAGCGTTTCGTAGCGGGCCGGGTCGTCGTGACGGTCGTCGGGGTGGGGCAGGGGGCGCTGGAGGCCCGGCCGTTCCAGCAGGCGCTCCCGCGCCGCCAGGCTGCCGTTGAAGGCCAGCACGTCGCCCTGCTCAAGGACAAGCTCGGGACGGGCCTGCAGCACCTGATCGCTCCGCCGCACGTGCGTCAGGTACGCATCGCCGAGGTCCCGCAATCCAGCCTCGACCACCGACTGTCCGACGACGGGGGACCCGGCCGCGACCTTGACCTCGAACATGTTTTGGCCCAACTCGCGCTCCACCGCGGGGGCGGACGTGCCCCGATCGGGCAGGAGCCGGTGGCCGCCCAGCACGAAGTACGCGATGACGACGAGCGCGGCGGGCACCCCGATCCAGGTCACGTCGAACAGGTGGAGCGGCTCGTAGCCCTCCGCCTCCATGAGCCCCGCCACGATGAGGTTCGTAGAGGTGCCCACGAGCGTCGTCATGCCCCCGGTGATTGCCGCGTAGGAGAGGGGAATCATGAGCTTCGACGCCGGCACATCGTTGGCGTCGGCCCACTCTTGGAGGCGGGGCGTCAACATGGCCACGATGGGCGTGTTGTTGAGCAGGCCCGACAGGACGGACGTGGGCACCATGAAGCGGGCCAGGAGCGGCCCCAGGCGGGTGGTCTCGGGAAAGAGCACCCGGTCGAGCCTGGACAGGGCGTCGGTGTGCTGCACGCCCCCGGCCACCACGTAGAGGGCCCCGACCGTCAGGACGGCCGAGTTGGAAAACCCGGCGAAGGCCTGACTGGGCGAGACGACGCCGGAGACGAGCAGCACCGACAGCCCGCTCAGCAGCACCAGATCCGGCCGTCCCCAGTCCGCCATTAGCGCCCCCACCAGTCCTATCACCACGGCGACGGTGATCCAGGCGTTGAGGCCGAGACTGCCAAGCGAAGCCACGAGAAGGACCGTCGAATGAGCGACAAAACGCGGTCAGTTTCTCAAAGAAGTGAGAGGACCGTTTCGGTCGCGATGGTGTGCTCCTCAGAGAAACTGGGAGAAGACGGAGCGGAGCCGTTCAATCTCATCGAGGCGATATTGAACCGCATCGTACACAATGTCGCGGTCAATGTCGAGGTAGTCGTGCACGAGCGCGTTCCGAAATCCAATCATATCG
>JBDGQM010000239.1:0-4236 GCA_042219065.1 Salinibacter sp.
ACCGCTACTGCGACACCGACCTCAACCGCGTGATGCCCGGCGACGAGACGAGCGATCAGCACGAGGTGCGCCTCGCGGCCCGTCTGCGACGAGAACTGGCGGGCACGACGGTGATCGACTTCCACTCCACCGAGTCGAAGGGCTGTCCGTACGTCATCGTGACCGGCGGGGACGACGCCTCGCTCCGACTCGCCCAGTCGACGGGACTCGACCGGGTGGTCGACATGAGCCACATCGGCGGGGGGGTGACCCGCCACGTCACGGGGATAGCTGTGGAGTGCGGGTACCACGACGACGAGGATGCGTCCACGACGGCCTACCGCATCCTGCTTCATTTCCTCGCCGCCGAAGGGCTCCTCAGCCGTCCGTATGCCCGGTCCACCCCCGAGGTCTACGAGGTGTTCGGCGGCGCGCCCGGGCAGGGCTTTACGTTCGTCGCCGAGAACTTTCGGCGGGTGGAGGAGGGGGAGGTGTTCGCCCGGAAGAACGGCACGGTCCGCCGGGCCGGGACGGACTTCTACCCGGTGCTCATGTCCACGCACGGATACGAGGATCAGATCGGGTTCATGGCCCGCCACGTGGGCCGGTTGGAGGAAGGGCGATAGGACGATTTGCCACAGATACGGTATGCAGGCCCGCTGGCCTCTGCTCAGCGAAACAGCCCGATGAGCATGGGCGAGAGGGCGTATGGGAGCATGAGCACACCGCTGGGGATAGGAGGAACCCAGACTCAAAGCCAAGATGCGATCCCCGCGGGGGAGGGGGATACCGGTTTGAGCACGCAGTGTCGGCCCGAATGTACATCGGTGCCGATGCATGACTGTGTCCTCACGGGGAGACAGCCGACGACGGACCGCAGAGGGCTGTCCCTCGGCGTTCATCGGCGGTCTGGGGCCTGCTGAGCCCAGCGAAGGTCATCCCGTGTGGCCATCCGCCGTCCGCGGTCGTCGCCCGTCAAGGCAGCACCTCCGTGGTCAACTCACAGCATTGAAGTGCGACCGACGCCTTAAACTCGCCCGGAGGACAGAAATCCTGGTGGATCCACTGACATGTCCGGCCGGGAACCGGATCCCCTCCTCATACCATCTGCGTCAAATCGGTGTGCAGGTCTAGAGGGGTCGGCGCGGTCAATAAATGGGAACCGAAAGGTAGATTTTGGCTCCATCTCGACGTAGGGACGACCGGCGGATCGTCCCTACACAAACAGATAGAAGCAATAATGCACATTGAACGCTCGCAATTGGTATCAGGCTCATTGCCCCAAGACGGGAGCGCTACCGCCCGCCTCTGTCGCCCCCCGATTCCTTCTTGCGTTCCATCTGCTTGAGGTACGGCACGCCCTCGGTGATCCAGTCCGGGCCGTCCTCGCCCTTCAGGTAGTGATCGAACCACTGGAGGACGCGGTTCCGATAGTCGGCGACGTTTTTGTCCTGCTTGCTGAGGCCGTGGTTCTCCCCATCGTAGACGAGGAGGGCAAACTGCTTGCCGGCCCGCCGGGCGGCGTTGTAGAACTCGACGGCCTGGTTGAACTCCACGGCCCCGTCGTCGGTGCCGTGCGCCATCAGGAGCGGGGTCTCCATCGACTCGATGTTGTGGAGGGGCGAGTTGGCCACGTAGGCGTCCATATCCTCCCAGGGGGGCACCTCCATGCGGCCCTGGCTGATCTCGAAGATGCGGGCGTCGGTGCCGCCGCTGCGCCAGTAGATCGAGTTGTACATCGACACCAGGTTGGTGAGCGGCGCCCCGGCCACGGCGGCCTCGAAGACGTCCGTCTGCGTCGCGGCAAACGTCGTCTGGTAGCCGCCCCAGGAGTGGCCGGTGAGGCCGACCCGGTCGGGGTCCACCGGCGCTTCGTCGAGCACGGCTTGCACGGCTGGCTCCAGGGCGTCGACCGCCGAGCGGCCCGGGTCCCGTGGGCGATACCGGATGTCCGGCATGAAGACGAAGTAGCCTTCCTGGGTGAAGACGGTCGTGTTGTAGGGGTCCTCGCGGGAGGGGACCTCGAAGTTGCGCGCCGCGGGGGAGACGGTTTCGTAGATGTACGTGATCATCGGGTAGCTCTTCTCCGGGTCGTAGTCGGCCGGGTAGAAGAGGGCGCCCTGCAGCTTCTTCCCGTCCCGGTTTTCGTACGAGACGAGCGTGGAGCGGCCCCACGCGTAGTCGTCCCGGAAGGGGTTCGTCTCGGTCACCTGCCGGGCGTCGGCGAGGATGGGGCCGGAGCGAACGTAGTCGGGCGAGTCCTCGAAGTCCTCGACGCGGTAGGCGTAGACCTCAGCCGAGTCGGCCCGGGTGAGGCCCGCGACCATCTTGGATTTCCACACCTGCCGTTCCGGATCCGCGCCCAGCTGCGACGACCGGGCGTAGCCGTGCTTCTCCGTCCACTCGTTATAGAGGGTCCAGTAGAGGGGCTCGGAGCGGGGGACGACGTCGGGCTCGCCCGGCTCCTCGTCGGTCAGGTCCGCGTAGCGGTGCTGCACGGAGTCGGCCCGTCCGGTGGTGAGGCGCTCAGCGTTGGATCCGTCCGGCGAAATGCGCCACGCGTCGTACTCGCTGTAGACGATTACGGAGCGGTCCCCCGCCGTCCAGCCCGCCACGCCGAAGGGCGGCTTTTGCTCCACGGTGTGGTCGTCGTCCTGGTCGACGACGGAGACGGGGAGGTCTGCAGTGAGGTTTGTGGTCGCGTCCGCCTGCACGTCGTAGGCGTAGTACTGGTCGTTTTTCAGCCACAGGAGATACTGCCCGTTGGGACTGCCGCCCTCGAAATACTGCACCTTCTCGACCACCCGCTCGCGCTCGCCGGTTGCCACGTCGATCGTGTAGATGTCGTGGTACACCGGCCCGAACATGCGCTCCTGCCGGTAGGGCGTCTGGTCGAGGCCCACGGCCCGGTCGCCGCCTTCCAGGATCTCAACGTCCTCGGTCAGTTCCGTGCCGAGCTGTGTCCAGGGCGATTCGGTGTCGCTCGCCGTCAGGTGCCACGCCGCGAGGTAGTTGTCGCGCCGGTCCTGCTTGGCCTGCACCTCCTGGCGCGGGATGATGTCCACGTCGCTGCTGTGCCACACCTGCACGTCCGCCGGGTCGTACTCCTCGAGCGACGACTCGGAGGACGTCGAGTCGGGTTGGGTCGAGTCGGATTTTGCCGTGCTCGACTTCTTTTTCGAAGCGTCGGTGGACGCTGAGTCCCGTTCCTGCACGCCGAAGAAGAGGCGGTCGCCGTCGTCCGACCACTTCGGGGTCCGGTAGTCGACGATGCGGAGCGTGTCGGGGAAGGCATCGATCGTCTTCGGGTCGAACTGGTGCTCCGGCGCAGAGGATGTGCCGAGGTCCTCCCACGCCAGCAGGACGTGGGTCTTCTTCTCCCACTCGTCCGACTTCCGGGCCCGGAGCGCCGCGAGGTCGTCGCCGGACGGCCGCCAGGAGAGGCCGGTGTACTCGGCGGGCGTGGAGGCGAGGGTGCGGAGGCGGCCGCTGGACGCGTCGTAGAGCCGCACGCCGTTGCCGGCCGCGTTCATGCCGTCGATCACCATTGCCACGCGGGCCGCGTCATCCTGCCACTCGAAGTCGGCGACGTTGCCGAAGCTGGTGTAGCTGCCGGTCTCCAGGTCTCGAATCAGCAGGTCGGCCCCGCGCATGTCGTCGGGGGCCTCCTGGGGCGGATAGCGCCGCATGGCAAGGTAGCGCCCGCCGTCGCTAAACGCAAAGTCGGAGACCGCCTCGACGAGGGTCGTGTCGCCGGTCTCCAGGTTCAGAAGTCCGAGGTTTCGGTGGGCGGGCTTCTCCTGCTTGCGGAGCTTCTTCCGCTTCTCTTCCGACATCCCAATGCCGTAGGCGAGCCACTGCCCGTCCGCCGAGAACGACGGGGACCGTCCAAAGTCCACAGCCCGCATTGAGTCCTGCTCGGTATGGCGGATGCGCAGCTCGTGCTCGCCATTGACCCGACGGATCGGGGCGGCCATCCACGTGCCCTCCGGCGAGAGCGTGGCGGGGCCGAGGCGCTCCCACTTGCCGTACTCGGCCTCCTGGAGCGTCGGGTTGTCGCCGGCGGGCTGGGCCGCCGCGGGCTGCGAACGCGGCACGCCGAGGAGGAGGACTGCGAGCAGCAGGCCGAGCACAGATCGGCGCCGGACGGCGGTCGAGACGAACGAAGGAAAGAGCATGCAGGGACAGGGGCTTTGTTGAGAAAAGCAAAATCCAACAACGTTTACGGACTGCCCCCCGGCACGCTGTTCCCCGCGT
>JBDGQM010000239.1:4336-9914 GCA_042219065.1 Salinibacter sp.
TACGAAATACGCACCACGCAATACGGCCCGGTTTCGGCGATTGGCACATCGCCGGGGTCGATCTGTCCGCTCACTCCATGTGCCCGTGGATCTCTTGGGGACGCCGCCGATGCGTAACTGCGGCCGGGGTGTTGAGCACAATGCACGGGAGAGGGAGAATCATTCGGGGGGGCTTCAAGTATCTGTACCGGATTTCGATATCTGTCGATCAAATACGACCTTCCATGACCGTCCACCGGTGCACTGGACGCCTGCCGCTAGCCGCGGCGACATGGGCCCTCGCTGCGCTGTTTGCACTTGGGGGGCTCTCCGCCGCGCAGGCGCAGACGACGGACGCCGATGACCCGAGCCCGCACAGCGAGGCCACGCTCGTGAGCGAGCAGACGGCCATCACGCCGGGCGAGCCGTTCGACGTGGCCCTGCGGCTGACGATGGAGAAAGGCTGGCACAGCTACTGGAAGAACCCGGGCGCGTCCGGGGAGCCGACCTCCATCGACTGGGCACTGCCGGACGCGTACGAGACCGGCGACATGAAGTGGCCCCATCCGCACCGGATCGAGTTCGGGTCGCTCATTAGCTACGGCTACTCCGACGAGGTCTTTCTCCTCACCACCGTTACGCCGCCCGATACGCTGACGCCGGGCACGACGGCGACCCTCGAGGGACGGGCCGAGTGGCTGATCTGCGAAGAGATCTGTCTCCCGGCGCACGCCGACCTCAAACTCACCCTCCCCGTGACGGCGGAGGCGCCCGAGCAGAGCAAATGGGCGACGGCGTTCGAGTCGGCCCGCGCGAAGCATCCGACCCTCGTGGAGAGCTGGTCCGTCGGCGCGGGGCGGAGTGATGGGCGCTACAGCCTGATTCTCGGGGCGCCGGACGGGCGGCGTCCAAACCTGGACGGTGCGTATTTTTACACGTCGGAGACGTCGGTCGTGGATCCCGGGGCGCCCCAGCCGGTGACACGGAACGAGGGCACCTACGCAATTTCCCTGCAGCAGTCGGAGTACGCTCGGGAGCCCGCCGATCGGCTGCGGGGGGTGCTGGTGGCGCCGGAGGGCAAGACCTGGGACCGGAACGGTGAGGTGCGGGCGATGCGGGTCGACGTGCCGGTCGACTCGACCCTCTCGGTGGCCGACGCCGTCGGGGCGTCTTCGTCGTCTGCGGGCGGCGGCCTTTCGCTGCCGTGGGCCCTCGCATTCGCCCTCGTCGGCGGGGTGCTTCTCAACCTGATGCCCTGCGTTTTTCCCGTCCTGTCGGTCAAGATTCTCGGCTTTGCGGAGGAGGCGGGTGACACACGCGCGATGCGACGGCACGGGGCCCTCTTCGGCGCCGGTGTGCTGGTCTCGATGTGGGTCCTGGCCGGCGCACTCCTGGCGCTCCGGGCGGCGGGAAGTCAGATTGGATGGGGCTTTCAGCTCCAGTCCCCCATCTTCATCGCCCTCATGACGATGCTCTTCTTCGGCATCGGGCTGAATCTGCTCGGAGCCTTCGAGGTGGGCACGGCGCTGATGAACTGGGGCGGACGCATGCAGACGGCTACGTCCAGCAGTGGCAACGTGGGCGCCTTCCTCACCGGCGTGCTCGCCACGGTCGTCGCCACCCCCTGCACGGCGCCGTTCATGGGCGCGGCGCTCGGCGTGGCGCTCACGCTCTCGACGGCGGGGGCGCTGCTCATCTTTACGGCCCTGGGGGTGGGCATGGCGACGCCCTACGTGGTGCTGTCGATGACGCCCGCCCTCCTCGACCGTCTGCCCGAGCCGGGCGCGTGGATGGAGACGCTCAAGCAGGCGTTCTCTTTTCCCATGTTCGCCACCGCCATCTGGCTCGTGTGGGTCTTTGGGCGGCAGACGAGCAACGGCGGGGTGGCGTTCTTGCTCGTGGGCCTGCTCCTGCTGGGCGTGGCGGCCTGGATCGTGCACCGCTGGTCGGCGCCGCAACTGTCGCGGACGGCGCTGGTGGTGACCCGAGGGGTCGCCGGGGCCGCGCTCGTAGGCGGCATCGCCATTGCGGTCATCGGGGCCGGCTCTGCGCCCATCGAAGATGCCTCGGCGGCGTCCAGTGAGACGACCGCGTCGTCGACCGAGCAGACGTGGCAGTCCTACTCGCCGGAAACCATCGAGTCGCTCCGGGCGAAGGGACGCCCGGTGTTCGTCGACTTCACCGCTGCCTGGTGCCTCACCTGTCAGGTGAACAAACGCCGCGTGTTGTCGACGGAGGCGGTGCAAAAGGCCTTTGAGGAGAAGAACGTGGCGCTCGTGCGGGCCGACTGGACGAACCGCGACCCCGAAATCACGAACGCCCTTGAATCGCACGGGCGGAGCGGCGTTCCGGTCTACGTGTTCTACAAAGGCGACGGCTCCGAGCCCGAACTCCTGCCCGAGGTGCTTACGGAAGACATCATCCTGAGTGCGCTGGAGGGCGTCTCCTCGCAGTGACGCCGCCGGGAATGGATTGTAGCACAGCGATCACAACTTCAAGGCCCCGATTTCGATTGAGTCTTCGACTTGTCTTTCCAAAACAGATAGTCCCATCCCATGACTCGACGCTCAATCCAAACTGCGTGCACGACCCTCATCGTTGCTCTGTTCACGGCCGTCGCGTTCGCGCCGGCGTCGCTCGCCCAGACCGACCAGGCGGAGATCGGCAAACCCGCGCCCGACTTTACCCTGAAAGATGCGGACGGGGAGACCCACAGCCTGTCTGACTTCAAAGGGAAGTACGTCGTCCTGGAGTGGCTCAACTTTGAGTGCCCATTCGTGGGGAAGCACTACGGCAGTGGCAACATGCAGCAACTACAGAAGACCTATACGGACAAGGGCGTCGTCTGGCTCTCCATTGTGTCTTCGGCGAAGGGCAAGCAAGGCTACTATCCGCCCAAGGAGATGAAGGCGCAGAAGCAGAAGCACAACGGAAACATGACAGCCATTCTCATGGACACGTCCGGCGAGGTCGGCAAGATGTACGGGGCGACGGTGACGCCGCACATGTACGTCATCAATCCCGATGGAGAATTGGTCTATCGCGGAGGGATCGACGACAAGCCGACCACCGATGAGGCCGACATTGAGGGCGCGACGAACTACGTCCGCGGGGCCCTTGAGGCGGCCATGAACGGGGAAGAGGTTCGTCCGAAGCGCGCGGAGCCCTACGGGTGCACAATCAAGTATGCCTCGAAGTAAGGCCCCCCTTCCGCGAGTTGCCGAGCCGTGCAGAAATCCCCGAGGATAACGCCTCTGGGTATGGGCGTTTGGGAGTATGTGGGGGTGGGAGGAAGAACGCCCGTACGCCCATACTCCCATACTCAGCCCCGTTCCGCCAGAGCACTCTCGATCGAGGGGGACGCATCCCGTTTACGAAGTTCCTCACGCATCGGTAATGGCGTTTGCCGATCGGTCCTGGGTGGACCGGTCGGCATTTTTGTTGGGAGCGCTTGTGAAAAATAGCTGCCTCCCGGCGCTCAGGTTTGCCGGACTGAGAACCTGTTTGGCGGACTGTCTATGGCCTGCGACTTCGCGGATCTCGTGCAGAACGGGTTCTGCACTCGCCCGGTATCCACCGACGGCTGTCGGTGTCGTTTGGGCCCCGTTCGTGCACGTCGCCCGCTGTGTCTCGGCTGAATATCCATCCACCAAACAGGTTCTGAAGGCCCCTGGTTGTGGATAACTGGAGCCGAGGACGTGGATCTGCCCCCAATGGGATCAATAACAGACATCCACTCCGGTCTGATCGCATCTGCGCGGGGTCGTTTCCATTTCTTTCGTACTCCGTTATTGTCTTCAGTCTGGCGACGTTGTGCATGCGTTGTGGATAACTTTTGCGAAGCAGAGACGGCGGTGAAAGCGTCCCTCCCGTTTTGGTTTCTGTTATTGTTCACGACCACACGGGCGGCGGCCCCTCGCTCCGCGTCGATTCCCTCGTTCCGCAGGACGTCATGTTGGAGAGGATGACGATGCAGTGGGGGTGCTCGGCTTCGGCGTCTCGCTCGTAGACAGGAACGATTTTTCGTGATCTTCTGCGAATGTGAGGCGAAGAGAACCCGAGCCCAAAACCGATCGGAATGGAGGCCGTTGTCTGTGTGAAAAATAAATTCCGTCCACTTATACTGCGTGGGCGCACTCCGGCGGTTCTTCTTCTCGGCCGGGGTGCTCCACACACATTCTGCGTTTCATTTTCTCCACAACATAGCTGATCGGACTGGTATGGACATCGCAGTTATTGGCACCGGATACGTCGGGCTCGTCTCGGGTACCTGCTTCGCGGAGATGGGGCACGAGGTTACCTGTGTGGACATCGACGAGGACAAGGTCGCCCGGCTCTCCTCCGGAGAACTGCCCATCTACGAGCCGGACCTGGAGAAGTACTTCGATCGCGTTCGCTCGGAGGACCGCCTTCACTTCACGACGGACCTGGCCGAGGGCATCGGCGGGGCGAAAGTCATCTTCTTCGCCCTCCCCACCCCGCCGGGAGAGGATGGCTCGGCGGACCTGTCGTACGTAAAGCAGGCCGCCGGCGACGTGGCAGATTTGCTTGCCTCCGGCTCAGTAGCGGGTCCCGACCAGCGCATCGTCGTCAACAAAAGCACCGTTCCGGTCGGCACCGGGGAAGAGGTGGAGGCGGTCTTTGAGGGAAGGGGCCTCGGGCACGGAGAGGATGTCGCCGTGGTCTCCAACCCGGAGTTCCTGCGGGAGGGGGCGGCGGTGGAGGACTTCATGAAGCCCGATCGGGTCGTGATCGGCACCGAGGTGGAGTGGGCCGCCGACGAGATGAAGCGCCTCTACGAGCCGTTCGTGCGGCAGGGCAATCCCATCCTGACGGTCGATCGCCGCTCGGCGGAGATGATCAAGTACGCGGCCAACAGCCTCCTGGCCACCCGCATCTCGTTTATGAACGAGATCGCCAACGTCTGCGAGCGGGTTGGGGCCAATGTCGACAAGGTGCGGCTCGGGATCAGCAAGGATCACCGCATCGGGCCGCACTTCCTGTACGCCGGGATTGGCTTCGGGGGCAGTTGCTTCCCGAAGGACGTGAAGGCCCTCGCCCGGAAAGGGCAGGAGGAAGGCTACGACGTTCAGATCTTAGATGCCGTCCTGGGCGTCAACGACCGGCAGCGACGGCGCCTCGCGGAGGACACCAAAGAGCGCTTCGACGGCGACTTGGACGGCAGGCGGGTCGCCGTCTGGGGCCTTTCGTTCAAGCCGGGCACCGACGACACGCGGGAGGCCCCCTCCCACGTAATCATCAATGAGCTCCTGGAGGAGGGGGCGGAGGTGGCTGGCTACGACCCGGAGGCGATTGAGACGACGAAGGGGACGTTCGGCGACCAGATCGAATACGGCGACAGCATGTACGATGTCTTGGACGGGGCGGAGGCGCTGATCATCTGCACCGAGTGGCACGAGTTTCGGCGGCCGGACCTGGGGAAAGTCCGGGATCTTCTCGCCGAGCCGATCATCTTCGACGGGCGCAACCTGTACGACCCGGCCCGGATGGCGGAGATGGGCTTTGAGTACAAAAGCATTGGCCGCCCCAGCTACGCGCCGGAGACCCAGGAGGCGGCGATCGAAGAAGCCATCGTCGA
>JBDGQM010000239.1:10014-11870 GCA_042219065.1 Salinibacter sp.
GGCCACTCGGTCGTCTGCATGGACAACCTCATCACTGGCGACACCGAGAACATCGATCACCTGTTTGAGCTGGGCCAGGACCGCTTCCGGTTCGTCGAGTACGATGTGACGGACTACCTGCACGTAAGCGGCGATCTGGACTACGTGCTCCACTTCGCCAGCCCGGCCGCGCCGGACGATTACCTGGAGTATCCGATCAAGACGCTGAAGGTCGGCGCGCTGGGGACGCACAAGGCGCTCGGGCTCGCCAAAGCCAAAGACGCGCGCCTGCTTCTGGCCTCCACGAGCGAGGTGTACGGCGACCCGCTGGTCCACCCGCAGCCGGAGGACTACTGGGGCAACGTCAACCCGGTCGGCCAGCGGGGCGTCTACGACGAGGCGAAGCGGTTCGGGGAGGCCCTGGCGATGGCGTACCACCGGCATCACGGGGTCGAGACGAGAATCGCCCGCATCTTCAACACCTACGGCCCGCGGATGCGGATCGGGGACGGGCGGGCGCTGCCGACCTTCATGAGCCAGGCGCTGCGCGGGGACCCGCTCACGGTGTACGGGGACGGGAGCCAGACGCGGGCGTTTTGCTACGTCGACGACCTGATCGAGGGGCTCTACCGGCTTCTCATGAGCGACCAGACCGATCCGGTCAACATCGGCAACCCCGACGAGATCACGATCAAGGCGTTCGCGGAGGAGATCATTGAGGTCACCGGTTCGGATAGTGAGATCACCTACGAGCCGCTGCCGGAGGACGACCCGCAGGTGCGGCAGCCGGACATCTCGCGGGCGAAAGAGGCGCTTGGCTGGGAGCCGGCAGTCGACCGCAAGGAGGGGCTGGAGCGGACACTGTCGTATTTTCGGGCGGAGCTGGGACTGACGGCTCCCGTGGACTAATTGTCGGGGAGGCGCTGATTGAACTGTCTGAGGGCCTCCAGCACGGCCGTGACCGGTTCGGCGGCGTCCGGGAGCGATCCGGTCTGCAGATAGGAGGAGACGCCCTCCAGGTCCGTGGCTGCGCGGGGATGCTCCAGGCCCATCTTCCAGTCGGGAAATGTGCGCTTGGTGGCAGGGGTTGTCAGGAGCGTTTCGATGTTCGTGTGTCGGGGGTCGTCTTGGATGGTGTCGAAGAGGCGACGGACCACCGATTCGGGACCTTCCAGCACCTGCAGAAAGTGGCCGCTCGCAAACAGAAGAAGTCCCGTAATCCCGCGTGCTTCGTTGTTCGACCGGGCCTGCTGCAGTAGTGTCCACAGCTCCGCGTCTGTCATTGCGCGGGTCGCCGTGCTTTCGTACATCAACTGGAGAAGCGGGGTGGATGCTGGGTCGGCGTTGGGAGAAAGAGAGGAGGTTCCCTTCTGTTGAGCAAATCGTCGGATGCGGTCGGCGAGGCCCTCTGCGCTCCGGTCCATGAGGGCACTCTCGCTCTGCTGGCGGGAGGCCATGTACAGGCGGGTGTCTCCGAGAACGTTTCGGGTCGCTACCCAGGGGGCGCCCAGCACGTCGACTGGAGAAGGCAGCCCCGCACGTTCAGCGGTCTCCGCAGCGGTCTCCACAGTCTTTTGTTCGGGCGGGGACCATTTTCCTTCGAAGTATACGGGGCAAGAGGGCGTTGCGTCGTCCATGGGAGAGCGGTAGCACGTCGCGGAAGGAGGCAATGAGGAAAGCAGGAGGCACCCGGTCCCAAGAACGCGCACATCGGCACGCGTCCCGACCGCCCGAACTGGCTTCGACTTCTCTTCAATAAAGGGGGAGCCCTGCCCGATTCCAAGTCTTTGTTCGAGATCGCCGCAAGGTCAGAGGAAAGGGCTCCTACCGATGCGTGAGGAACTTCGTAAACGGGATGTGCCGACCTCGATCGAGGA
>JBDGQM010000024.1:0-17090 GCA_042219065.1 Salinibacter sp.
AGTTTACTCCATGGACGACTCACTCACCGTTGAACTGGACGTTCCCCGCGATCTGCTCGGGGCGCACCCCAAGAGTACTTCCTCCCTTCGGTCGGGGCGCTTCAGGTGACAGAACAGGAACTCGAACCGGAACTCAAGCGGTGGATTGCGCTGGGGCTCATTCGGGTGTGGGATTATGAGATCAACTGCCGTACGTCTTTGCAAATTTCCTCTCGGGTGTTCTCGGCTACGAGCACTCTGCCCTCCTTGACCCGGGACGTTCGTTTTTGCCTGGATGCAAAAACGAACCAAAAAGATCACGGCTGACGAAGAAAATGCCTGACGACGGCTCCGGCTGCACCCCAGGGGATGACCCTTCGGGCCCCTGAAATTCTTCAAACTCCCTCGCACTCCACGAGCACTCGGTCGCCTTGCTCCCAGCGCTTCGCTCGGTCAGGCAGTGAACAATTTCCGAGCGTTCCGCCTCCGCCGTCGTCCGGGCGGCATTTTCTTCGAAGGCCGGGGGGAAAATTCCGCAGCTTGGATGCTGTCCCACAGAGCCTGAGGGGGTAATCGGGGTATCCTGCAATTAATCTCGAAAACTACTGAGGCCTCCTCCGCTACGTCGAGTCCACGTCTGACGGGGGGCGGACGGCTCGGGACGCGGGGTCGGGGCGCTCCTCGTCTTCGTATCGGGGGAGGAGCTGGAGGGCGGTGTGGTCGGACGAAGGCCCGGCGGCGGAGCCCCCGTCGACGCGGAGGCTGATGCCCTCGGGGGCGAGATGGTCCTGAAGGAGCGACTGCACGCGGTTGGCCAGCAGCCAGCACGCCCGCTGTTCGCGCTCGGCGAGGTCGAAATCGGTCGCGACGTGTCGCTTCGGGGCGACGAGCGTGTGACCCCGAGTGACGATGCGCCACCGTCAGGCAAGGACCCTGGGGCGCTGTGCCTTCACCTCGTACCACGCCCGGTAGACGGGCCAGAAGTCGTCCTCGTCGTACAGGCCACGCACCTCGGACGCCACGGTGTCGGAGATGACGTCGCTGTTTGCGTACGTGCGCAGCCAGAACGTAGAGAGGTGGCACGCAAATTCCGCGTACAGGCGGGCGTCCCGCTCGTCGCCGGCGGGGTAGAGGCCCGCCCGAGACAAGTGGTGCTGCACGGCGTACCAGATCGCTTCGAACCGCCACTCCACGTCGGAGTCCGTGCGATGAAGGTCGCACCAGTAGGAGTTGAGCTCTGCCGTCTCTCGGGTGATCTCGCCGGCTAGGTGGGCCATGTGGAGCTCGGAGGCCCTCCTCGCGTCCTGCCGGGCAGATTCGAGGGCATCCGCTTCGATGCGCGACACGGCCTCTCGTGCTCGCTCGTTATTGAGACGGTCGGGGAGGACATCAGAAGGGAGATCGGAGTCGTTCATTGGTCCGACTGTTTCTCGATAAGACAGTAATGGGGGGCGTCGTCGACCTCAAAGTCGGTGTATCGGGCTACCAGGCGGAAGAGTGTTTCTTTCGCCTCCGAGTGTCCATTTTCGGCTCTAGAGACGTTTGGTTGCTCCAGGTTTAACTCTTCCGCGGCTTTTTCCTGACTCTCGTTACGTCTCTTGCGTTCACGTCTGGCGAGTTTTCCCAATTCCGTCAACGAGAGGCAGTCCCCAGCAGAATAATCTCGTGACACGATTGCGCTGACTCTGGTCAAGGAAAAAATATTGACTCGCGTGGAAGATGACCACCAGAGGGCTTGATTTTTATAACCATATCACTTATAATTCACGACCGAAGAGGAGAAGTGGGAAAGCAACAGCGCCTCGATATTGCAGGGGGATCATTTGCGTCGGAAAGTTTGTGGTACCGGGCGGGTCACTGGGTTCCCTCACGTCAATGATACTGCACAGACTAGGTGAGTTCATGGAGTCGATTTTCGAGCACATCGAGATCTCGGACATCTTGGACGAGATTAAGCAGACCTACCTCCGCTATCCACATCCGTGGGTGATTGGCTATAGCGGAGGGAAAGACTCCACTGCGGTCATGCAGCTCATCTGGACGGCACTCAAGCAATTGGATCCGGATAAGCGGACCAAGCCGGTATACGTGATCGCCTCAGACACCCGTGTCGAAACGCCGGTGATCGTTGATCACATCGACAACACGCTCAGCAAGGTCAACAGTGCGTCCGACGAGCAGAACCTTCCGTTTTCGGCGCAGAAGGTGATGCCGAACCTCGATGAGACCTTCTGGGTGAACCTGCTGGGCCGCGGCTATCCGGCGCCGACCCCCACCTTCCGCTGGTGCACGGAGCGGATGAAAATCAATCCCGCAAACCGGTTCATCAAGAACAAGGTCGAGGAGTACGGAGAAGTGATCATGGTGCTCGGGACCCGGAAGGCCGAAAGCAACACCCGGGCCCAGCTGATGAACACCTACGAGGTGGAGGGCCACGCGAGCCTCCGCTACCACAAGTACCTGGAAGGGGCCTACGTCTACGCGCCCATCGAGGACTTCACGGCGGACGACGTGTGGACCTATCTGTTTGCGAACAACTCGCCCTGGGGCGGAAATAACCGAGACCTTGCGGCGATCTACAAGACGGCCCAGGAGGAGAGCGAGTGTCCCCTCGTGATTGACGGATCAACGCCCTCCTGTGGAGACAGTCGCTTTGGCTGCTGGACGTGTACAGTGGTCGAGGATGATGTGTCGATGCGGAACGTCATCCAGAATGGCGAAGAGTGGCTCGAACCCCTACACCAGTTCCGGGAGAAGTTGAAAGAGACTCGCAACGACTGGGACAGTCGCAGTGTCCGGGGACGGCACGGCAACGTGCGGACCCGGAACGGGGAGGTGCTCCAGGGAAGCTACAGCCTCGATCAGGTAAAGGAATACCTGAAAGACCTCCTGGAGGCGCAGAAGGTCGCGCAGGAGCACAAGCCCGACATGGAGCTCGTGTCGAAGGAGGAACTGTTTGAAATTCGTCGACTCTGGCGAACGAAAGGCGTCGGGGGTGAGGTCGACTGGGAGGATTCCGTCCCGGAGATTTACCGGGAGGTTTACGACGAGGATCTGGACTGGCCGGTTGACGACGACGGCTTCTTCGACACCGATCAGAAGGAGCTTCTCCGCGAGGCCTGTGAAAACGAGGAGGACGTGCCGGTGCAGATGATTGTCAATCTGCTGGAGGCAGAGCGACGGTCGCACGGAATGGCACGCCGGGCAGACATCCACAAGGACATCCGTTCTGAACTGCAGAAGGACTGGCGGTCGGACGAAGAAATTCTGGCGGAGGCACAGGGGGAAGAGGTTTTGGCAGAGGCATAGTGGCCTTTCACACATGCTCTGCTAGATTCTTGAAGCTTCTCGCTTCGGAGCATCTCCTTATCTTCGTCGCTCCAAGCTTGACTTGGAGCCCATAATCCGTACGGCCTGATCGGCTCCAGATCGGGGTCTGGAGCGACGTTTTTATCAAAGCAGTCGTGCAGAACCCCAATAGGTAGAGGATCCTCGGCATCGTGCCCATTTTGGTAGTAGACAGTTCGTCCAGCGCATGATCTTCCGAAGCCTGAGTGTCTACAACGTGGGGGTCTTTCGGGGCCACCACAAGTTTAATCTACTTACGACGGAGACGGAGGGAGACCGTCCGCTCCTGGTGTTTCGGGGCCACAACGGCGCAGGAAAGAGCACCCTGTTTCATTCCATGAAACTGGCGCTCTACGGCTCGCTCGCACTCGGCGATCGGGTCAGCCAGCGGGAGTATTCGAATCACCTGTTTGGACTGCTACATCGAGGGGCGGAGGAGGGCTCGCCGACCGTACAGGACGAGGCCGGCATTCGGCTCGCGTTCGATTACATTCGCTCCGGGGAGCCGCTGCGCATCCAGGTCGAGCGCACATGGGAGCGGCGGGGCGAGGACGTGGACGAGACGCTCACCGTCCTCGAAAACGGCACGAAGGTGGACGTACGAGAGGACGAGTACCAGGACTGGCTCAATGACCTCGTGCCGCCGGGCCTGCAGGCGCTTTGCTTTTTCGACGCCGAGCAGCTTCGCGACCTTGCGGATCCGGATTCGCACGATGATCTCCTTGCGGATACGTTCTACCGCCTGCTGGGGCTGAACCTCGTTGATCGGCTGGAGGACGACCTGCAGTATCTGATCAATCAGTCCGGGAGCAGCTCCAAGGCGAAGAAGCTCCGCCGCGAAAAGGGGGAGAAGGAATCGGTGCTGGATCAGCTTCGGGAGGAGAACGCCGAGATTGAGGAAACCCTGGAGGAGCTCGACGACCGGGAGGAGGAGCTCCGCGAGCAGCTCGCCGAACAGGAACGAAAGCTCCGCTCCGAAGGGGGGACCTACGCCGAGCGGCGGCCCAAACTCAAGGAGCGCCTTTCGAACATTGAGCCGGAGATGGAGGAGGTCGCCGAGAAATTTGAAGAGCTTTGCGAAGGACTCCTTCCCTTTGCTCTCGCTCCGTCCCTCTGTCGAGATCTTCAGGATCGGCTCGACACAGAGGAAACGTCCCAGCGGCAGCAAATCGCCGACGAGATCTGGCAGGAGCGCAAACAGGAGGTCGAGGAGCGCCTGGAGGAGCAGTCCGTGCTCGACGACGTGGACGAGGAGACGCGGGAGGCCCTCGTTCGGGAGGTGATGGAGACGCTTGAGTTCGAGGAAGATGACGCCGACGCGGACTACAGGCTTATTCATCACCTGACCGACGAAGAGCGGCAGGAACTGCGGGGGTGGATCCAGAAGGCCCTTGATGTGATGCCTGGGAAGGCGGAGCTGGTCGGTGAGCGGCTGGGTGACCTTCGAGAGGAGAAGGATCAGATCGAGACGGAACTGGAACGCGCGCCGGACGAGGAGTACCTGGCGCCCATCCACGAGCGCATCCAGGAAATCGAGGACGAACTCGACGAGCTCGCTGCCGAGCGGGAACGTGTGCTCGAAAAGAAGGGGACGCTTTCCTTTCGGATGGAGGAGAAGGAGCGCGAAATCGAACAGCTCAACGCCAAGCTCAAGGAGTTCTCTGCGGACAAGCAGAGTGCCCGGCGGGCGATGAAGAGTCAGCGGGTCCTGCGCGAGTACCGGCGCACGCTCATCAATAAGCGGGCGGCGGCGCTGGAGGACGCGATTGTCGGGGCGTTCAACGACCTCTGTCGGAAGGAGCGTCTGCTCCGGGATGCGCGGGTGGGGGAGGACTTCCACGTGGAGCTCGAAACGGCGGACGGCCACCTGCAGGGCGTGGGGGATCTTTCGGCGGGGGAGCGGGAGCTGTACGTGCTGGCGCTCCTGCAGGCGCTTCGGGAGATCAGTGGGCGCCAGCTGCCGCTCGTGGTGGATACGCCCCTTGCCCGACTAGACGAGGTGCACCGGCCGCGGGTGCTCAAAGATTATTTCGCGGGCATTGCCGACCAGTCCATTCTGCTCGCGACGTCGGCGGAGCTGGACGAGGCGCTGCTGAAGAAGATTACGCCGACCCTCTCGCGGGCGTACCGGCTCGTGTTCGATGAGGATGAGGGCGCCACCTCCGTGGAGGCGACGCACACGGCGGATCGGGCGGCCCGGCAGTCCGCGGCGGCGCTGGATCAAGGCGTTCTCACGTGAGGGGTTAGCGTTCGTGGCTGCCGATCCCGATCATGTCGGCGTGGGTGGGACAGGTGCTTGAAGCTCACTAGTTTGCGGTTTTTCTCCGTCGTCGCTCCAGACTTGCTCTGGAGCCTATCCCTCCGCAAGGAAAAGCTCAATCCAATCGTCGAATAGGTTCTGAGTCAATGGTGTGAAGTTGTTTTCGGAGAGGGGGGCAACTGTCTCAAATCAGGCGGATTTGTTTCTACTTCGCCGATCCGGTAAGCCGATCAACCAAAATTGAGTGCTTTCCGCTTGGTCGAGCGTCCATTTTGGCAGCCCCAAAATGGACGAAAAGGGCCTGGCTGGCAGAAAATGGCCTGAGACCTTTACTCGCTCCACTGAAATTTCTCAAACTCGCTTGGCAATCTGAGATTGCCTTGCTCAAACATGAGAAATTTCGGTCGTTCCGCGAGTGCAGGTCTCCGAGCGGCCATTTTCTGAAGGCCGGAGGGATCGATAACCGGTATTTTCGAGCGTCAGCCGTTGAGTCTCCTTCAAATCGAACAACTTCACACTGTTGGCTCTGAGTCAAGCTCAGAGCAACGAGGGGAATGTCCTCTTTCGAGGGACGCTCGTTACGAAAGGACTGTACTCACCCTTCTGCAATGAGGGACTCACTGAAACTGGATTTTATCTATGCCTGATCTGAATCGGATTTACGTGGGGGAGAAGGTGGCCCTGCGGCTGAAGCAGTTGAAGGGGAAAACGGGGCTCACGCCGAACCTGCTCTGTCGACTTGGGTTTTGTTTGTCGCTGGAGGAGCCGGGGATTCCGGATCCGGACCTCTACGACGACGAGACCGCCCGGGAGTTTAACCGGTACACGCTCACGGGGCCGTGGGACAAGTTCTTCTTTGCGCTCCTCCGGGAGCGGATGGCCCAGGATGGGCTCGACGTGAAGGAGGAGTTGGAGGAGCAGTTCCTCGCGCACCTGAGCCGGGGCGTGCTCAACCTGTACTCCCGGGTTGACGAGCTGGAGGACATTACGACGCTCGTCAAGAACGCGCACCGCAAAGCCGACATTGCCAACTCTGAGACGGAATAGTGCCATGAGCCAGTCCAACGGGCAGCAGGAGCCGATTTACATGGACCACCACGCCACGACGCCCACCGACGAGCGGGTGGTGGAGGCCATGCAGCCGTACTTTACGGAGGTCTTCGGCAACCCGTCGAGCACGGACCACACGTACGGGGCCGAGGCTGGGCAGGCCGTGCAGCGGGCCCGGTCGCAGATTGCGGAGGCCATCAACGCCGATGGGAGCGAGATTGTCTTTACGAGCGGGGCCACGGAGGCCAACAACCTCGCGATTGACGGGATGGTGGAGCACTATGCGGAGCCCGGCGATCACATCATTACGTGCGTGACGGAGCATAAGGCTGTCCTCGATCCCTGCAAGGACCTGCGGGAGGCGGGCTACGACGTGACGTTCCTGCCGGTAGATAGCCAGGGCATGATTGACCTGGACGACCTGCGCGACGCCATCCGGCCGGACACGGTGCTCATTTCGCTCATGGCCGCGAACAACGAGATTGGCGTCCTGCACCCGCTCTCGGAGATTGGGCAGATTGCGAAGGAGCACGAGGTGCTCTTTCACACCGACGCGACGCAGGCGCTGAACTACATTCCCCTCGACGTGGAGGCGATGAACATTGACCTGATGTCCCTCTCGGGCCACAAGATTTACGGGCCGAAGGGCATTGGGGCGCTTTACGTGAGCGGCATTAGCCCCACGGTGCGGCTGAAGGAGCAGATTCGGGGGGGAGGACAGGAGAAGGGCCGCCGTTCGGGCACACTAAACGTGCCGGCCATCGTGGGTTTTGGGAAGGCCGCGGAGATTGCGATTGAGGAGCAGGCTGAGGAGGCCGAGCGCGTGCGAAAGCTGCGGGACGTGCTCTGGGAACGGCTGCACGCCGAGATTGACGGGATCAAACTGAACGGGCATCCAGAAAAGCGGCTTCCCAATAACTTAAACGTTGCAATTCCGAATGTTGAGGCCCAAGCCCTAATTGTTCAGGTCAAGGGAAGACTTGCTCTGTCACGTGGATCAGCATGTACCACTGGTAGTGTTGAAGCATCACACGTTATCTCCGCTCTGGATAATAGTGATGAGTCAGTATTCTCATCACTTCGCTTGGGGCTAGGCAGAACTAACACAGCTAGCGAAGCTGAAAAAGCATATAAAACTATTTGCAGAGCAGTGCAGACATTACGACGAGTATCAGTTTAAGATAAAGTTACTGTTGCTGTAAATGGAGGTCGAATATTTCGACTGCCCTTTCAATTAGATTCTGCTCACGATTCTCATATTCCTCAAGGGTCCATCTATCAAGGTCGGAAAGTTGATTTGTCATCGGTATATTTGACTCCTCATATCTATCAACCTTATCTTCAAAGGGGTCATTTCCAGCATTTCTATTGTCATTCTCACCCCAAAATGTTAGGTTACCAATTCGATTCTTTCTAGGCTCCAGGTCCTCATCTACATCCCCTTCTCTTGCATTCCTCGGGTAGATATGCTCAAGTGTAATCTGGTTTATATCATAAGAGCTAAGTTTATCAGTCTGAGGTCTACGAGGTGCTCCATTATTATACCACCTTCTGTAATCCTCAATATTGGTTAGTAAGTGTTTGATTGCTCTTTTATCTTTTGACGATTTAGAGTACAGCAGTTTTTCTCTAAGGCCAGACTCGAAGGCATTATCACCTGCTCTCTCTTGTACTAGTTCATATAAGTCTTCTCGCAACTCTTCTATATCGTAGTTATCCTCATTTCTTACTTTCACTGCATGCTCATAGTATGGGCTGTAAAGCGTGTTTGCATGCGCGCTAACGACTACTATATACCTGTATACAAATCTCTCTAACAAGCTTGCTATTTCAACAAATTTATCCTCATCCAAATGGCAAGCACTTAATAGTAGCGGGTGGCATAAGCTATGTCGTAGCACATTTACTAATCTATCTAGGCGGTCTTTCTCCCATGCAGATACGGTTGGGTCATCATAGGGCCATTCGCCATCAGTTATTTTCTGGTATAGACGCTGTTCGTTTCTCAGATCCCTTACTCTAGATACAATCTCTGAAGCTGTATCATTATCTCCTTCATCAATTGGCTCATAGTCGAAGAAGTGTTCACAGTACTTGTCGAAGAGGTCGTGACGGGGTGTTCGCTCACCGACATGAGACGGATAGTACGATCTCAGGAAACTATCAATATCAGATTGTCCTACAGAAAAAATATCGTTCCACAGATCAACGACCGTGTCTTGCTTTGTTGGATGCTCTTGTAGGAGCTCCAGAGTTTTGGACCTAAGTAGATCTGCATCACTAAGTGTACGCCCTCTGTCGTTTAAAACGGAAAAGAGCCGATACGCATTTTCTCTACTTCGCGTGACTATATGTATAACTTGTGAGTCATGTGCTATGCTCTTCGAAATAGTTAGTATCTCATCAAACTTTTCCTGGTTGTTTATATCTGTATTATTGAGTATTGGTGATAATAAACGTTCTTTAATCTTGTTCTTTGCGGATAGAATACGTTTATGTGACTCTCTTTGTGGGTCAGGTTCTTCGCCGCTAGTAACTCTTTGAAAAAAGTTATTGTCTATTCGTGATAAGGTTATTTTAGGCTTAGACGTTCTGGTATTCCCTACGATGCTCTTGTAGTAGATATAATCTTCTTTCATTTGCTCTTTATGTGCACCTGCTCCATCGACCCCCATTGTCTCCAATTCCTCAAGTGCTTCGACGACGGTGCTCAGAGCCATAGTTATCGTCGCAATGCGCTGCTGACCATCGACGATCTCATGCTTCCGGTTAGCGACGTTATCGGCGCTGTGATGCACGCTTACTATTCCGCCGTAAAAATGCGGCTCTATACCCTCCTCTTCCTCTGTATTTCTTTGATCTATAAGATTTGTCACGTCCTTTATGAAGTCATCTATCTCCTCGTCCTCCCAGGAATACTCCCTTTGGTATATATGTACGAAAAAGGGGTATGCCTCTCTTAGAAGATCGTGGAATGATGGTTTTGAAGTGCTTCTTACGATCGAAGACATATGTGCTATTTTGACATTTCGATAATATGTTGCCGAATCTGGGATTTGCTCCGTACATTCCAATTCTCGTGTAAGACACGTCCTCCAGAAATTCCAAGATTGCAAATAAATCTCAATAACTCGCTGCTATTTCTTAATTTTCCAAATCCACTCTCACGGGCATACCATTGTGCAGTAGCTTCAAGTACTATCTGAGCACTTCCTAGAGTATAGATGTCCGTAAGTTCGTGGCGGCTGAAGTCTTCTGCAGGATCTAATTCCTCGTTTACAGCACGCGCGAATCCAAGTTGAAGGAAATCCACGGCATTCACTATAGTCCCCTCCCCCTTCAGTTTTTTTGCGTACCCACGCAAATCCTCGCTGATGTACAGACGCTGGTTGCTCTGAAGATGAATCATGCGCTACCGTCGTTCAATGTGTGAGTAGGCGTCCTGCTGGTTGCGCCGGATCACGAACTCGTCGGCCACTACGTCCTGGATGCGCTCGCGCTCCTCGTCGGGGAGGTCCCGGTCCGTGGCGAGCAGAATCACCTGCACGTCCAGCTCCTGAAGAGAGCCGAGGAGGCGGTCTCGGTGCGTGTTGTCAAGTTGTCCGAATGGAGTGTCCATCACAAATGGCGCCGGGTCCGGGCTCGACAGGTTGAGCGCCGTGATGAAGCTGTAGGCGAGCACCTCCTTCTCCCCCTTGCTTAGCTTTTCGTTTTTCACGGCCGTCCCATCATTAAGATACACCTCCAGGGTGTAGTCTTCGTTTACGTTCACGCCCGCGTATTCGAGCGGCTTGTTCGTGATGCGCGTAAAGATGTCCGACGTGTTCTCCTCGATGGCCTCCCGCTTTTCGTCCACGAGCCGGTCCACGAACGTCTCGACCGCCGTGTGCAGTGTGCGCGCCTCCTGTAACGTGCGTGTAACCCGCTCGCCGTCCTCTGTGTTGGCTGTCACCTCGTCGAGCCGACGCTGCTTCTCGTCAATCTTCTTCGACACGCGGTCAATGTTCGTCTCCAGGTTCTCGATTTTCTGTTCGAGCTCCGCTTTCCGTTGCGCGAGTTCCTTCTGCTGCCGCACCTGCTCTTGGACACTAACATCCGGGTGTTCCTCCAATTCGCGCTCCAGCCGGTGAATGTCCGTTTCAATTTCTTCGATCTTAGTATCGAGCATGGCGCGCTGGTCCATTAAGTCCTGCGGGTCCACCCCCGGGTCGCGGAGGCTCTCCAGACGCCCGGCCAGCTGGTTGAGTTCGGGGATCGTGAACAGGCTGTCTGATGACTCCTGGGTCCGGTCGGTGAGCTCTGTAAGCCGCTCAATTTCCTCCTGAATCGTGGAGCGTGCGTCCTCGGTCAGTGGTCGGTCGCAGACGCAGGATTCTTCTTCTAGCAGCGATTCGAGAAACTCCTTCTGCCGTTTGTATTCGCTGTGCCGGGAAGGACTCCCGTTTTCGTGCTGGGCCTGTCCCTCCTGTACAATCTGCTCAAGGGGATCTTTGAGCATGTGGAGCGGCGCCTCGCTCAGAAACTGGTCGATGCGGTCCGTGATGTTCTCGCGCTGCTCTTCGCGATCGGCCAGGCGGCGCTTCTTCTCGTCCAGTTTCTCCCGCTCGGCGCGGATGGTTTCGAGCTCCGCCATCTCCTGCTCTAGCTCTCGGGCCGCCTGTTCCGTATTCTGGAGCTTCTCCCGCTTGTCTTCCTTCTGCTTCTGGTAGTTCTCCCGCTCGTTCTGGAGGTCGTCGATTTCCTGGACGAGCTCCTCACTCTCCCCCTCCAGAATCCCGATTTTCTTCTGTTCCTCTTCGAGGTCCTCGGTCAGCTTGCCGAGGTCGTATTCCAGGTTGCGGACGGCGGGAATGCCGAGCACGCGCTCGATGGCCTCGCGGACGCCGTCCCCGTGTTGTTTCTGCGCGTACCGCTGAATGTCCGCCCCGTCGAAGAACACGAACTGACGCGACTCCTCCGGAATCATCAAATTGATCTTGTCCTGGAGTTGGCCCTCTTCCTCGTTGCCTGCTTCGACGTTGATTAACTGCAGCGATGGTTCCGTAGCCGTCGTGTCGTGGTGAGCATGAGGGTAAAACTCAACCTTGCGAATCAATTTGAATCGCCGGTCCCGGTATGTGAACTTCATTGCTATCTCCATGCTTCCCTCTTCCGCCTCACTGGCCTCGTTATGCCAGTGTTCGAGGTATGCCTCCCGTCCACCAAGAGGATCGTGGAAGAGGAACTCCAGCGCCCGGAACAGGGAAGTTTTCCCATATCCATTCTTCCCGTGGATCGTGACGAGATTCTCGCCTTCCTTGATGTCCGAAAAGGTAATTTCCTCCTCCCGGTACGCCATCCAGTCTTTGATTTGGAGCGCTTCGAAGTGAAAGCTCATTCTGTTGCGTCGGTCAGTCGTTGTTCAATTATTTCCTGGAGCTTAGCCTTAGCACCGCGCCGTTGTTTTAGATGAACTTTTCTCTTTTCGAAGTCGATCATTTCATAGAGCAAATCGACGTCTACCGCATGCTCGTCTGCAATTTCAGTTAACAGACGGTCGAACTCGTCCGTCCGGCTCTTGAAGATTTCCTTCTGCATGGTTGTCGGAATCTGCGTCGGAATCATTGGCGAGGAGTTCGCTCAGGTACACGCCGTAGCGTTCGGCGTGGTCTTTCAGTTGCAGCAAGGCACGGTGCTGGTTGTCGGCCAGATCGGCCATGGTTTTGGCGCGGGCCAGCTCGCCTTCGAGCATCCATTTGCCGTCGCGCCCCACTTCGGGCGGCGGCAGTGCGATGGCATCGACCAGCGTCGCCGTGTCTTTGCCGGGGGCCTGGCGGAGAATGCGGCCACGGCGTTGTATAAACTGCCGTTCATTCCGCGAACTCGCAAGCAGGATGGCCGTGTCCGCCGCAGGCACGTCCACGCCTTCGTCCAGGCACTTGATGGCGAGGAGGGCGGGCACGTCGCCGGTGGCCAGGGCGTCGAGGGCCGACTGTCGCTTCTCCTTCGGCGTCTCGCCGGTGTAGCGGAGATGCACCACGCCGAGGTCCCGGAGAATCTCGTGGACCGACTGGAGCTGCTCGCGGTCGGCGCAGTAGATGAGACCGCGTTCCAGAGGATGGTCGTCGAGCATCTCCCGGACGAGGTCGACCTTCGCCGTTGCCTTCTTCAGGATGTTGGCGCGTCTGAAGAGGAGCATTTCGACGTCCCGCGAGTCGCCGTCGAGCCGGTTGTTCGTAAACAGCGTGGCGTCTTCGCCGGCGTCGTTCCGGGCGGCGAGGATGCGCTGGGTGAGGGACAGATACACCTCGTACTCGTCCGTCGTCAGCGGAGCGGGATACACGTGATAGGTATACGGACTCAGTTGCTCGTCGGCCAGGGCTTCTTCCATGGAGTAGTGGTAGACCTCTTCCTCGAAGAAGTCCATGATGGCGGCGGAGCCCTCTTCGTCGTACTGGCGTTCCGGCGTGGCCGAGAGGCCGAGTCGGAGGGAGTAGGAAGGATCGAGGATGCGGCGATAGGTCGGTGCACCCACGTTGTGCACCTCATCAACGATGAGCATGGCACGCTCCGGAATGCCGGCGTCCGCCAGAACGGACTGGAAGCGGTCGCCACTCATGGACGCCATTGTGCCGATGAGGACGAGCGGCTCGGGCCATCCCCGCTGGTGCCCGGCGCAGAGCTTCCGAAAGACCCGGTCCTGCCATTCAGCAGAGCTGCCAAATATGAGAACGGGATCCGGAAAATCGGTCACGGACTGGAGCTCCTCGTCCCACTGCTCGACGAGGTTTGTGGTGGGCACGGCAATGACAAGCAGTTCCAAATCGGGTCGCGATTCTGCCGCAATCAGGGCCGCCACCGTCTTGCCGCTTCCCGTGGCCATGTTGAGGAGCCCCACACAGTCATTCTCGACCCACGCCTCAATGGCCTCCTTCTGCGGGTCCCACAGCTCCATTCCGCCTTCGCCGACCTGTCCCGTCGGAACCGTCGTCGGGTATTGCACCGATTCCGGCGGACGATAGGGACGCTCGTCGGATCGGAGCTCAATGATCTGGCGCCGGGCCGCTTCCGGAAGGACGTAGGTCCGCACAGATGGATCGTCGTCCTCCCAGAGACGCTGAAATCGGTCTTCGACGTTGTCAACGTACACGCAGGCGTCGTCCCAGGAGGGGAAGACGTTCAGGGATTCGTAGTTGCGCAGGCCCTGAATGCTGTCGTTGTACGAGCCATTGAAACCGACGCGATTGCCGTCGTCATCCTCGAAGATGCCGAATTTGACGTGGAAGTCGCCCTGGTCAAGTTTTTCGTGAGGGACAGCGAGGCGAAAGTCGAGAATATCGTCGGCTACCATCCAGGCGAGAGCCGAAAGGGTATCCGTATCCAGGGAGCGCTCCAGGTCGTCAATCCGTCGCGACAGCACGTCACGAAGCACTCGATTCCGTCGAGCCCGCTCGCCCTTCCGCAGGTGCGTCCAGTCAGACTCGCTGAGCTTAGGACTCGTGATCCAGCGGGCGTGCCCACCGTTCGTGGCGAAGTCGACCATCCCCTGCGCGTTGGCCCGCAGCCAGCCGGAGCTGAAATAGCCCACGCCGCGGTCGTAGCGCGTGGCGTTTTGCAGCATCGGCACGAAGAAGTCGCCCACAATGTCGTGCGACGACGTGTCGATGGTGCGGGCCGGGAAGGCGTCGCGGAGGCTCATGCGGGGGGACGCCTGTGGAGAGGCAAATCATAGAGATGCTGTGACCCAAAGCATCCAAAAGAAACGAGCGGCAGCCGGGAGTTGCAAGCCAGGGCGATCGTACGTTGAGCGTCGGGGCAAGCCCTGGAGGCGCAGTGGCCGCTGGTCGCAAGGACGGAGGCCAGGTCCGCGCGGGCGAATGGGCGCGGGGCGCATCGACGGCTGTCGGAGCCCATTCTCGCTGTGCGCCGGGTGCGTGGGGGCGCCCGGTCCGGTCCTGCCCCGATCGGCCGAGTCGGGACATCCCGGGGGCGACCGGTTGCGCGGTGCTGCGGATAGGGGCGCGATCGCAGCGACGCGCACCGATGTCGACGTCCCGGGCCCCGGTGCGTCCCCGACCCGGCCGCGGCCTTCCACCGTTTGGTCAGGGTTACCCGTTGGGCCAGCGGGCGCGTCGGGGAGGCGTGAGAATGGCCCTGATGGACACGACGAGCGACCAGAGTGGCGGCAGACGTGCAAGAGGAGGATAAGACAAGAAGCAACGAGAGAACGAGTTACGCTACCGTCACGGCAACCCGCTCCTCCAGATCCTGCACTTCGTCGCAGAGCGGGCGAACCCGAGCCGTGTAGTTCGCCCCCGCGGTCTGGCCCAGGGGTTTTCGTCCGCCGCCCGGCGAGTTGGTCAGCGTTTTCTGCTCGGCGTACGGTTCGTAATACCGCTCTTTGGGCTGCGGGTCCCTTCGCACGGCGTTCCAGTTCCACTCGGTCGGAAGGTCGTTCTGCCCCGCCAGCAGCCAGACTTCCACTTCCTGGTGGGCCTGTCCGCCGAGAAAGGCCTGCGTCGGACGCGTGTGTGCGTCGGCAGTGTCCTCTGCTTCGTCCAATCGCTCGTGCCGGTTGGGATCGGCGTCGCGATCCACGAGCAAAAGGTAGAGGTCGAACAGCGGATTCGTAGAGATGACGTCCTCGATGGTCTCTGGAGCGAGCGCATCCTCGACGCCCCCAATCATTGGGTCCCTGCAGACGCGAACGTTGGCGTTCGGCTTCCCGACGCTCTCCAGCATTGAACTGACGATGGGCTTGAGGATGTACTGGTCGTTTCGATAGTCTTCGGCGATGATGAGGACGTTGAGAGACATGGGAAGAACTATGCTTTGCTGAGCTGACCGTCAGACGCCGCCTCGGCGGCAGAGAGACTGTCTTCCAGCCATCCAGATTCGAAGAGGCGGCCCAGATCTTTTCGTTCGAGGACCTGCTCAGCGTACGGAATGTCTTTCACCCGCGTGATCTTTGCCTCCGGCCGTCCTTCGTGGCGGTACACCACCGCGGCCGATTCGAGCGTCTTCTCGTTCAGGAGGCGAAGAAGCTGCGGGGAGTGGGTGGTGGCCACCACCTGCACGTCTTCCGCCGCCACGCTCTGTTCGATGAGCTGGAGAAGAAGGTCGATGCGAGTGGGATGGATTCCGTTTTCGAGCTCTTCGATAAAGTAGAGATTTGCGTGCTCGGGCCCGAGGAGCGCGGCGATGACCGCCAGGAAGCGGAGCGTCCCGTCGGAGGCGCTGTACGCAGAGGTCTTCTCGCCTCCCCGCTCCACGAGCGTTACGAGCGTCCGGCCCTGAAAGTCCGTCGGGAACTCGACGTCCACCGCGTCCATCGGGGTCAGCTCCTGAATCCACGCCGTGAGCTGATCCTTGAGCTTCTCGTCCTCGCAGATCGCCTTAAGCACGGAGGACAGATTTTCGCCCCGGTCGCCGAGCACGGTTTGACCGGGCACGGAGGGCTCCCGCATGGCCTTCGGACTCAGGTCGAGAAACCGCATGCGTTCGAGCGCACTGGCCACCCGGTCCGCAATTTTCGCCTGGGACGGGACGACATTTTCGGAGTCATGACCCCTCATTTGAGTAAGTACCGGACGAGAATTAAGGAATTGGATTTTCGGATGTCGGCCGCGGGTCGGCTTCCGCACCTTCACCTTGATGTGATCCCGATCTTCCCCGATCGCATTCCCTTCGGGATGGGAGTCAAGAATCGGATGGTTGTACCCCTTTACCTCCAGGCGCTCCTTCACGACGCGAGGATCGTCAGAGTCTCCCTCTTCCCGTTCGCCGGTATCGATGTCGATTCGATACGTCACCGTCTTTGGCTTTTTCCCTCTCGGCAGCACGAGGTCCAGCTCAACTTCGATCCCGAACTGCGCCTCTCCGTGAAAGGCTGCCTCTCGGGTGCCGCCCCGAATCCCCGTCCACTGCTGCTCGCCACTCTCGCCTCGTTTCTCCCCGAACACCTCCCCCAATCGATAGCCCCGGCCAATGGCGTGGAGCACCCGGAAGGCGTCCCGCACGTTGCTCTTGCCCGACGCATTCGTTCCGACGAGGACACTGAAGGGGCCCAGGTAGAGTGTGGCGTCGCGGAAGTTTTTGAAGTTGTAGAGCTTCAGTTTCCGAATCATGGACTTGGGGACTCCTCTGGAGTGGCCGGCAGGTCGTGTATTGCTTCCTTTTTTTCGGTGACGCTACGGCCGGTTTGGGGGGCAGCTGGCGTACGAAGTGTTGCCCTTCGCGTGGACGGGTCTGGGCGTTGCTTCTAGACGTTCGGGCTCGGCTTGTTCGATTGTCTCAGAGAGGCGAATGCCGTTTCTGAACCGACCCGCGGGAAAGATACGACCTCGGACGAATCCGCGTCAAAGCGAGAAATGGGCATCCTGGTTTTCAGCCCTTCGTCACCGGATCGTCGGGGCGAGCGGCAATGAGGCGCGGGGTCGCAGCGATCCGCACCGACCCCGCCGCCCCCCCGCTC
>JBDGQM010000240.1:0-8032 GCA_042219065.1 Salinibacter sp.
TCACGCATCACGAGTCACGCATCACGAACCTGAATTGCTGCGGTACTGTGTTGCGCGGGTGCTTCGTTTCTTCTCAGCATTTCTACTCACCAGGGAAGCTTGCCCCATGCAGTACCTGAGCACCCGCTCGCCCGATCATCGCGTGTCCCTCTCTACGGCGCTCCAGGACGGCCTCGCGCCGGACGGCGGACTGTACGTGCCGGAGCGGTTTCCCGACCTCGAGCCCGAGGCATTCGAAGGCTGCACCACGATCGAGGCGGTGGCCGAGCGGCTCCTCCGTCCCTTTGCGGAGGGCGATCCGCTGGCCGAGTCGCTCCCCGCCGTCTGCGAGGCCACGTACGGGTTTCCTGTACCGCGGCGGGAGATTGGCCGCGACACGAGCGTGCTGGAGCTCTTCCACGGCCCCACGGCGGCCTTCAAAGACGTGGGCGCCCGCTTCCTCGCCGACAGTTTTGCCCGCCTCAACGAAGAGGCCGATCAGCCGCTCACCATCCTCGTGGCCACGTCCGGCGACACCGGCGCCGCGGTGGCGTCGGCCTTCTGGCAGAAACCGAATGTGGAGGTCGTCGTCCTCTATCCGAAAGGCAAGGTGTCCGACCGGCAGGAGAAACAGCTCACCGGCTGGAGCGACAATGTGCAGACCGTGGCCGTTCGCGGCGTGTTCGACGACTGTCAGGCGCTCGTGAAGGAGGCCTTTCAGGACGAGGCGTGGCAGGAACGCCTGCGCCTGTCCTCGGCCAACAGCATCAACATCGGGCGCCTGCTCCCGCAGATGACCTACTACGCCCACGCCGCCCTCCAGCACTGGCGCGCCCACGGCACGCGGCCGAACGTGATCGTGCCGTCCGGCAACCTGGGCAACGGCCTCGCCTGCCTCTACGCCCGCGAGTGCGGACTGCCGATCGGGGAAGTCGTCTTTGCGACGAACGAGAACCGTCCGGTTACGCACTACCTGGAGACGGGGGAATGGCAGCCGTTCGACTCCCAAACGACGCTGGCGACGGCGATGGACGTGGGCAATCCCAGCAACATGGAGCGCCTGCGCCACCACTGGTCCTCGGCCGCAGCCCTGCGGGAGGCGATCACTGCCGAGCGGGTGACCGACGAGCAGATTGAGCGGCAGACTCGCCAGGGGCCCGATGCATGGGACGTGGTGTGGGACCCGCACACGGCCTGTGCCGTCGAGGTCCGCGAGCGGTTGGACCCCGATGACGAGCACGAATGGATGCTGGTGGCGACGGCGCATCCGGCCAAGTTTCCGGAGGTCGTGGAGCCGCTCGTGGGGCACGAGGTGGACGTGCCGGAGCCGCTGGCCGAGGTGATGGCACGATCGCATCCGGTGCCGGAGATCAAGCCCAATCTGGAGGCCCTCGCCGAAATCGTCCTGGGATCCCGGTAGAAGTAGCGAATTGGATCCGGAATGACGGCCGACCGCGGACGGCGGACCGCTGTTGCTCGCAATCTACCGCGGTCGGCGGGCCGAACGCCTTCGGCCCACCGTCTCAGCGAAAACAGCACGTGAGTTGCAACTTGAGTTCCTTTCTTCCGCTTTTGGTTCCGCTGCTTTTCCGTTCTGTCTTCCATGTCCGATGCCTACGACCCCATCCCGCTCGACTTCACCGAATACCCGCCCGACGAGATGCGGGAGCGCGCCCGGGCCTTTCGCGAGCAGATGAGCCGGCGGCGCTCGGTGCGCGCCTTTTCGGATCGGCCCGTGCCGCAGGCGCTCATCGAGGAGGCGATCCGGACGGCGGGCACGGCGCCTAGCGGGGCCCATCGTCAGCCCTGGCAGTTTGTGGCCGTCGACGATCCGGCCCTGAAGACGGAGATCCGCGAGGCGGCGGAAGCAGAGGAGAAGGAGTTCTACGAGAACCGCGTGACGGAGGAGTGGGAAGAAGCGCTGGCGCCGCTCGGGACGGACTGGCGCAAGCCGTATCTCGAACGCGCTCCCTGGCTCGTCGTCTGCTTCGCGGAGCAGTACGGAATCGACGCGGACGGGGAGAAGACGAAAAACTACTACGTCCAGGAGAGCGTCGGCATCGCCTGCGGCCTCTTCATCACGGCGATCCACCACATGGGACTGGCGACGCTTACCCACACGCCCGCCCCCATGAACTTCCTCCGCGACGTCCTGGAGCGGCCCTCGAACGAGCGGCCGTACATTCTCTTTCCGGTCGGCTATCCCGCCGAGGACGCCACGGTGCCGGACCTCGAGCGGAAGCCGCTGGACGACATCGTGCAGTGGAATCGGGGAGGCAGCCCTTGAGGATAGGGACGCAGATCGGACGAAAGAGACTCCGTCGCTGGCGTCAGTCGGTGTGACGATGGGAGTGGGAGAATGGGGGAGAGGGGGTGTCCCTTGGGGTTGCGAGAGGAAAATATCGAGCCGTGCAGAAATCCCTGAGGATAAAGCCTCTGGGTTTGGGCGTTTGGAAGTATGTGGGTGTGGAGAAAAGAACGCCCGAACGCCCATACTCCCATACTCAGCCCCGTTCCGCCAGAGCATTCTCGATCAAGATGGGCGCATCCCGTTTAAGAAGTTCCTCACGCATCGGTAAAGGACTCGACGCTCTGCCGACGTTTCTGTAGGTTGTCGTCCCGCGTTGCTTCTGGGACGATTCGATCCGTCACATGTCCGATTCGTGCTCCGTCGCCGGCCACCTCGTCGATCTTCATGGCCGTGAGATCCGCCCGTCCATCGTCCACGTCCAGGACGGCGTAATCGACCGCATCGTGCCGACCGACGCGGTGCCGGATCGGTATCTGTTGCCCGGCTTCGTCGACGCGCACGTCCACGTCGAGAGCGCGATGCTGCCGCCGTCGGAGTTTGCCCGGGCGGCGGTGGTGCACGGCACCGTGGGCACCGTGAGCGACCCGCACGAGATTGCCAATGTGCTCGGCGTGGCGGGGGTCGAGTACATGATTGAGGACGGTCGGCCGGTGCCCTTCCACTTCGCGTTCGGCGCCCCGTCGTGCGTCCCCGCCACGCCCTTCGAGACGAGCGGGGCCGAGCTGGGGCCGGATGCCGTGTCGGCGCTGCTGGACCGCGACGACGTGCCGTACCTCAGCGAGATGATGAACTATCCCGGGGCCATCAACGGCGACCCGGACGTGCTGGCGAAAATTCGGGCCGCGCAGGTGCGCGACAAGCCGGTGGACGGCCACGCGCCCGGCGTGCGGGGCGACGACGTGCGGCAGTACGCCGCGGCGGGCATCGAGACGGATCACGAGTCGGTGGCGATCGAGGAGGCGCGCGAGAAGCTCGAGGCGGGCATGACGATCGCCATCCGCGAGGGCTCGGCCGCCAGGAACTTCGACGAGCTCATTCCGCTGATGGACGAGGCGCCGGACCGTCTCATGTTCTGCAGCGACGACCGGCACCCGGACGCCCTCGTTGACGGGCATATCGACGGGCTCGTCCGCCGCGCCATCAATCGCGGCTACGACCGCTTCGACGTGCTCCGCGCCGCCTGCGTGCGCCCGGTGGTGCACTACGGGCTGGACGTGGGACTGCTGCGCGAGGGCGACCCGGCGGACTTCATCGTGGTGGACGACCTGAAGTCCCTGACTGTGCAGCGGACGTACGTGGAGGGCGAGCTCGTGGCCGAGGCGGGAGAGACGAACATCGAGCGCACCGAGTCCGACATTGTCAACCGCTTCGATGCGGAGCCGGTCGCGCCGGAAGCGTTTCGGGTGGCGGCGGCGGGCGAGCAGATGCGCGTGATCACGGCCGTCGACAATCAGCTCGTGACGGAGGAAGGGATCGTCGAGACGCCCATCGAGGACGGGCGGGTCGTGGCCGATCCGGGCCGAGATCTGCTCAAGCTGGCGGTGGTCAATCGCTACGCCGACGAGCCTGAGCCGTCCGTCGCGTTCGTCCGGGGCTTCGGGCTCGAAAAGGGCGCTCTGGCCTCCAGCGTGGCGCACGACTCGCACAACGTGGTGGCCGTGGGCACCAGCGACGACGCGCTCGCCCGGGCAGTAAATGCAGTGGTGCGGCAGGAAGGCGGCATCAGCGCGGTGGCGGAGGGGACCCACGTGCTGCCGCTCCCCATCGCGGGTCTCATGAGCGACGAGTCGCACGACGTGGTGGCCCGCCGCTACACGCGCCTGAGCAACTACGTCCAGGAGGAGCTGGGCAGCCCGATGGACGCCCCGTTCATGACGCTCTCGTTCCTGGCCCTGCTCGTCATCCCGCAACTCAAGCTCAGCGACCAGGGCCTGTTCGACGGCGAGACGTTCGAGTTTGTAGATCGGTTTGTTGATTAGCGAGCGGCACCCGCCGGAGTCTATTCCGAGCACAACGTCCAACACGCATGTCCAACACCGATACCATCGTCGTGGGCGCGGGGCCGAACGGGCTGGGGGCCGCCGTGGTGCTCGCCCGCGCGGGCTGGGACGTGCACGTGATCGAGCAGGCCGACACGGTGGGCGGCGCGGCGCGGTCGGCCGAGGTGACGCGGCCCGGCTTCGTCCACGACCTCGGCTCCGCCATTCATCCGCTCGCCGCCGCGTCGCCGCTGTTTCGGCGGCTTCCCCTCGACGAGTACGGCCTGTCATGGGTGCAGCCGGACCTGCCGCTCGCCCATCCGCTCGACGGCGGCCGGGCGGTGGCCCTGCACCGGTCGCTGGAGACCACCGCCCGGGCGCTCGGGTGCGATGAGGGTCGGTACCGGTGGTTCACGGGTCCCCTCGCCGAGCGGTGGAAAGCACTTTTAGACGAGGTGCTCCAGCCGGTCCTTCACCTGCCGCGCGCGCCGCTGCTCCTGGCGCGATTCGGCCTGCGGGCGGTCTGGCCCGCGAAGCTTCTCGGGAACGGGCTCTTTCGAACAGAGGAGGCGCGGGCCCTCCTGGCGGGCCTGGCCGCGCACTCGAACCTGCCGCTGTCGGCCTTCGGGTCGTCCGCTTTCGGGCTCGTCCTCGGGATGGCCGGGCACGCGGTGGGCTGGCCGTTTCCGGAAGGCGGCGCCGGGGCGATCACGCAGGCCCTCGTCGATTACCTGCGAGACCGGGGCGGCACCATCGAGACGGGCCGCCGCGTGCAGAATGTCGACGACCTGCCGACGGCCCGCGCCGTGGTGCTCAACCTCACCCCCCGACAGGTACTGCGCGTCGCCCGCTCTCGCCTGCCGGGTCGCTACGAGCGTCAACTGGAACAGTATCGCTACGGCGCGGCGGCCTTCAAGGTCGACTATGCCCTCAGCGATCCCATTCCGTGGGCGGCCGAAGCGTGTCGCCGGGCGGGCACGGTGCACGTCGGCGGCACGCTCGACGAGATTGCAGCGTCGGAGCAGGCCGTGGCGGAGGGACGCGTGCCGGAGCGCCCGTACGTGCTCCTCGCCCAGCACAGCCCGTTCGATGACACCCGCGCCCCCGGCGACCAGCACACCGCCTGGGCCTACTGTCACGTTCCCAACGGGTCGACCGTAGACGCCACGGCCCAGATCGAACGGCAGATCGAGCGGTTCGCGCCCGGCTTCCGCGACACGATCCTGGAGCGGCACGTCATGGGGCCGCAGGCGCTGGAGGCCTGGAATCCCAATCTCGTGGGGGGCGATATCAACGGGGGCGCGTTCGACCTGATGCAGGTGGTTGCTCGTCCGGCCCTTCGCTGGTCGCCCTATCGCGTGCCGGCCCGCACGGCCCACGGCGCGCGGCTGTATCTGGCGTCGGCCTCCACGCCCCCGGGCGGCGGCGTGCACGGCATGGCGGGACGACATGCCGCGCAGACAGTGCTGGCGGACGCGTAGCCCACTGCTCGACCGGAGGGCTCAGAGGCATCCGCCGGAGAAAGAGGCACAAACACAAAGCGCCGGATCGGCCGCCAGGCCGCCCGGCGCTTGCGGGGCTGCATCGATGGGGCTCGTCTGAGCCGGTGGACGGAGGAGACTACGCCATCTGCAGTTGCGGCCCCGCCTCCACGATTTCGGGCGCCGCCATGTCCTCGTACTGTTCGAAGTGCTCGTTGAACAGCTCCACCAGGTGCTCGGCCTTCTCGTCGTAGGCCGTCGGGTCGTTCCACGTCTCGCGCGGCATCAGAATGTCGTTGGGCACGTTCGGGCACTCGGTAGGCACGTCCAGGCCGAACACGGGCTCGGTCTCCTTCTGCGCGTCGAGCAGGGAGCCGTCGTGGATGGCATCGACCATGGCGCGGGTGTGCTCGAGGGGCACGCGGTGGCCAGTCCCGTACGGGCCGCCGGTGATGCCCGTGTTCACGAGCCACACCTCGGCGTCGTGCTCGCGGATCTTCTCGGCCAGCATCTCGGCGTACTTGTCCGGCGGCCACACGAGGAACGCGGCGCCGAAGCAGGCGCTGAAGGTGGCCTGCGGCTCGTCGACGCCCACCTCCGTGCCGGCCACCTTTGCCGTGTAGCCGCTGATGAAGTGGTACATCGCCTGCTCGGGCGTGAGCTTGCTCACCGGCGGCATCACGCCGAACGCGTCGTAGGTCAAGAAAATGATGTTGTCCGGGTGGCCGCCCATCCCCGGAATCTTGGCCCGGTCGATGTAGTCGAGCGGGTAGGAGGCGCGGGTGTTTTCCGTGATGGAGTCGTCCGTGTAGTCGACCGTGCGGGTCTCCTCGTCGTACACCACGTTTTCGAGCACGGTGCCGTACCGGATGGCGTCGTAAATCTCCGGCTCCTCCTCGGGGGACAGGTCGATGGCCTTGGCGTAGCAGCCGCCCTCGATGTTGAAGACGCCCTCGTCGCTCCAGCAGTGCTCGTCGTCGCCGATGAGCTTGCGGTCGGGGTCGGCCGAAAGGGTGGTCTTGCCCGTGCCGCTGAGCCCAAAGAAGAGAGACACGTCGCCATCCTCGCCTTCGTTGGCCGAGCAGTGCATCGACAGTACGTCCCGCTTGGGCATCAAATAATGCATCACCGTGAAGACGCCCTTCTTCATCTCCCCGGCGTACTCGGTGCCCAGGATCACCATCTCCTGCCGCTCAAACGACAGGTCCACGCTCGTCTTCGAGCTCATGTGCTTGGTCTGCCGGTTGGCCGGGAACTCGCCCGAGTTGTAGATCACGAAATCCGGCTCCCCAAACGTCTCCAGCTCCTCCTGCGAGGGCCGGATCAGCATGTTGTGCATGAAGAGGGCGTGGTAGGGTCGGGAGCAAATGATGCGTACCTTGAGGCGATGCGCTGGGTCCCAGCCGGCAAACCCGTCCATCACGTAGATGCGCTTGCGGGTATTCAGGTAGTCCTGCGCCCGCTCCTTATTGATCTCGAACGTGTGGTCGTCGAGTTCAATGTTGATGGGTCCCCACCAGATGTCGTCTTCGCTCTTGGGGTGGCGCACGATGCGCTTGTCGGCCGGGCTGCGCCCGGTCTTTTCCCCAGACCCGATGCGCAGGGCGCCACTGTCCACGATGGCGGCCGTGGGGTCGAGCCGAATGGCCTCTTCGTAGAGGCGGGCCGGGTCGGCGTTGCGGAAGGTCGTGTCGGCGTCGATGCCGTATTGGGAAAGGTCAAGGGTAGACATGGGCACGTAGAGCTGTTGTGGAGAAGAGGCGATTGGGAAGGGGCGCTTCAACATACGTGAGCAGATCCCCAAATGTGCAGCGGAACCGTCGGAATTGTGTGGGGAAACGCGTCAAATTCTTTGTCAGGAGTCCCCCCGCACGGATTCGGAACAGTCGCGTGCAGCACGCCGGCCGGGGGTTCCGGGACGGCGTGTTCTCGTGCACTGCGTGGGGACCGACGGTCGGGACACCGAGGGCGGTTGGCGCTGACACGCTCGTCCTGTGAACGAGAAGGGGAGGGTCAGCGAGTCTCGGTGGGAAGGAGGACAACCGATGCCTGTGTCGGGAAAGGAGCCCTACAGGATCTGCTCATAGAACCGGAAGCGCTGCTCGTCGACCGTGTACTGCTGCGCCGCGGGGGCGACGATTCCAGAGTTCTTCGCCCAGTACGGCGCCCGCCGCCCCTTCATCGAGCGCTCGCTGTAGAAGTGGCGTGTCTTGACCGAAAACGGGCGGTACACCGGATCGGCGTGGCGGACGTAGCGGGCCACCCAGAGGGCCTGCTGCCAT
>JBDGQM010000241.1:0-32271 GCA_042219065.1 Salinibacter sp.
CGGGTGCCGGTCGACCAGGTCGACACCCAGGAAATTTGAGCGGCCTCGGGGTTCAGTCGATGCCCCCGACCGGATCGGTCCTGTGGAGGGACAATCTCGTTCCGAGTCAGAAATCCCGGATCGACGTTTGCGCCGCCTTCCAGAGCGTTTTTCTCCGCAGCACAACCTGTTCGCTCACCGCCGTCCACAAACGAGATCCTGCCCATGCCCGACCCAATTCTCACCGACGAGGAGCGCTCGAAGCAAAATGCCCGCCCGGACCGTGCCTTCTACCGGGAGCCCCGGCTCGTCCAGCACGTCGACGAGCGCTTTCGCGAGCGGCTCACCGACCTCTACCGCGAACGGCTCGGGCCGGGCGATGATGTCCTGGACCTGATGAGCAGCTGGGTCTCCCATCTGCCGCAGGAACTGGAGCTGGGGCGCGTCGTGGGCCACGGCATGAACGCGGAGGAGCTGTCCGCCAACGATCGGCTCACGGATCACTTCGTTCAGGACCTGAACGAAACGCAGCGTCTCCCGCTGGGGACTGGTGCCGTCGACGCTGCGCTCTGCGCCGTGTCGGTGCAGTACCTGCAGCGTCCCGAGCGGGTCTTCGCCGAGGTGGCCCGCGTCCTGCGACCGGGCGGCGTCGTTGTCGTCAGCTTCTCGAACCGGATGTTCGCCCAGAAGGCCATCCGGGCCTGGCGGGAGGCCTCCGGCCCGGAGCGCCTCCAACTCGTGGAGGGCTACTTCGAGGCGACCGGTGCGTTCGAGGCGCCGGAGACGATCAGCGAGAGCCCGCATGTGCCGCCGACACAGCGATTCCTGGGCGGGGCGCCGGACCCGTTCTACGCCGTCACGGCCCGGACGTCTGGCGCAGAAGCATCCCGGTCGTAGGCATGCCGGGTCGTGCGAACATTGCTGAGGAGTGTGCGGAAAGGTGTGGACGTCTGGACATTATGCCGCTTCGACGTCATCGTGTCGGCTCGACAATGAACCGAGGCCGGAAGGCGAGGGGTGACCAATTTTACGCAAACCCATAACGTTCAACGTCTTAGCGTTGCAATGGTTGGCGTCTCGAACGCACTCAGAAGGGACAGGACCCTGCTGATTCTGTCGACATTTTCCATTGAGAACGGCCTGTGCTATGGTGTAAGACATGTGCGAGGCACCGGAAGACTGCTTCCTCCGGGAGAACACATCACACCCGTCGCTCCAAACTTGATTTGGAGCCTATCTGACGATGGCCGAAGCTTCCCCGTCCAGTCGGATGGGTCCCAAATCAAGTTTGGGACGACAATGTAGCTCCTTTCTGGGGTTTGAAGAGAGGCACACATATTTTTAACATATAGCACAACACGTACTGAGATTCGTGTCAGGAGAAAAACGCCCACACACCCACACTCGACGCGGCATCTCTCAGCCGAGCGGCGCTGCATTCGTGGGCTACGCCGTGGCGCGGCGGTTCGTCACGTCCCGCTGAACCGCAACGTGGTAGGTTGCGTCTCCGTCCTGCTCCACGGGCACCACCTTCCACTCAATGATGAACTCCGAGCCGTCCTTGCGGTAGTTGACCGTCTCGCCGTGGAAGGTTTCCCCACGCTGGATTGTCCGGTCGAGCCGGTCGAGCACCTCCCGCTCCGTCTTCGGGCCCTGCAGCATGCCGGGCGTCTCGCCGATCACCTCTTCGGCCTCGTACCCGGTCATCTCGGTGAAGGCCTCGTTCACGTAGACGATTTCGGACGGCGCCTCGTCCCCCACGGCACGGGTGACCGTGATGGCCTGAAAGGACTGGTCGGCCGCCTCCTTGAACAGGGCGTGGCCGAGGGCGTCGGGAAAATCGGGATTGGGAATGGACATGGGAAGGGGGACATCGGTGCGGAAGATCAATGCGGTATCCAATACGGACTGCTGCCGTGAGGGTGCGCTCGTTCGGCCCCTGAACCACAACGTCTCCGCAACACCCCGAGCAAAATCCCCGAATTCCCGACGAAGTCCGGTGCATCTGCGGCCGCGGATGCGCCGAGTCGTGCCTTCCCAAACGCAGCGCCCCACCGGCCAGTCCCTGAAAGACTCCGTTTGGGCGATGCACTGCCCCTGGAGCGTCCGCTCCGCCGGGCGTTGAGTCTCGCCGGAACGGCCTCGCGGGGCTTATCTACAGACGATTCTGTGGAGGCGCGTCGGGTGGGCCGGAGGGGACAAAAGAGAAACGCCCGGCACCCCCACCAAGAGGACCGGGCGTCGACGCTTCAAGGCGTCATCAGGAGAAATGAGTGCATCGCGGATCCCCACCAGGAACCCGAAATACACACGGTAGACACGCTCGGAGGCCGAAACCTAACGTCACTTTCCACTGCCTTACATTTTCTTCAACATTCGCCCATCTCATCACCATGATTTCTGTCGGGACCGGAGGGCAATTCTGCGATGCCACGGTTGATGATATACTGAAAAGACCTCGTCTGCCGAGGACCGAGACCTGCACCTGCTCGGGAAACTCCTCTGCAATCTCCGACTGGTTCATTTCCTCCGCCCCGTAGAACCGCACCTGTCCGTCCTCGTCTACGACCCACACCTCTTCGGCCTCGGCCTCCCGGTACAAGGTGCGCTTCTCGCGGATCTCCTCGGCGGTGTTCGAAGAACTGAGCACCTCGACGCAGATCTCCGGGGCCAGCGTCGTCGGATCGCCCGTCTTCTGCATCTGCTCCCAGCGTGCGTTGCTCATCCAAGCGACATCGGGCACCTTCACGCCTTCCGGGGTGGCAATGGCAAATTCCGGCGGACTCATCCCGTCCGGGGCGTGCTCGTCGAGAAGATTTTGGACGGCTTTTTGCTGAACGGAATGACGATTCTTTCGCGGACTCAAGACGATTTGGCCTCGGCGGTTGGTTTCGACTTTGTAGGGCAGATCCCGAAGAGATGGATCTCGAACGATCTCGCCCCATCGCTCCTGGTGCTCTTGTGCTCGGGTGGTTGTCGTCGGCATGTCACTGACGGATTTATTCGAAGCACCAAGGAAACGGGGCGAAGGACCGTGGGTTCGTCCGCTGGCGACCCGGAGCGATCGCGTGCCGTACGGTCCCCTCGGCGGGATGGAGGCGCGGCTGCCCTAGATCGGAGTAGCATTCCCCCTCGGGCCGCTCGTGCCCCGCAAACGGTCGAGGGAAAAGAGACGATTTTGTCGTAAGCCCGGAACGTTCAACGTTTTACGTTGCAACGCTCAACGCCTCAGGCTCGCGTGAGCAGGGGAAACCCGTCCTGTCGTCCCGATCGATGTTTTCGGCTCGAATCAAGATTACTTCTGCCGCAGGTGCGGAGGGACTTGCTCGGGAATTGTCCACCGGTAGATCCGATTGCCGTTCACCGTGTCCGTCTTCTCAGGCTCCCATTCGTCCATGTCGAACCCGTGCGAGACCACCGGCGTCCCGGGCCGCAACTGCTCAAACAGCAGGGGCCGGAGCTTGAGGTTGACGTCCGGAAGCAGGTACATCGTCACCGCTGTGGCCTCGCTGATGTCGGCCTTGAACAGGTCCCCCTGCCGGAACTCTACGAGGCCACTGACGCCCGCCTCCCGCGCGTTCTTTCGCGCTTCCTGCACGAGCTCCGGGTCAATCTCGATGCCGACGCCGCGGCTTCCGTATTCTTTGGCCGCCCGGATGACGATGCGCCCATCTCCACTCCCGAGGTCGTACACCACGTCGTTCTCGTCGACCTCCGCCATCTCCAGCATGCGGTCCACCACGGGCTGAGGCGTCGGCACGTAGGGCACGTCCGCATCGACGGTGTCCGCCGGCGACGTGGTGTCCCCGGAGACGATCGTGGGGGATTTGATCTCCGCCGTCGAGTCGGCGGACGTGGCACGCTCGGTCTGTCTCTCTCCGGTGCATCCGGCCAGTAGTCCCAGGGCTGTCGCGCCGACGAGAAGAACCGCGAGCATGCCTCTCTGCAGCAGGGGCGCAACGGACGTCATTGGAGACAGGGGTGTGTGCCATGAACCTTGATGAAGTCTCGTCCCCCGATTTTCCGCATTCGCGTCAAGCAAACCGTAAAGGTTCTGCGAAACGCCCTTCGCCGGTGAAGCTCCTCAAGAATACAAGTCATTCTGAGCGGAGCGGAGCGAAGTCGAAGAATCTCACCGAATAAAGCGGAAGCTCCTCCGCACGGCACTGGCCTGTTCCGGGGTTTCCCACCATCACCGAAGAGATTCTTCGGTCGCAAGCTCCCTCAGAACGACTTTGATTTCCACGTTTGAGGACAAATCGGAGCTTCACCGGCGAACGACGGAATTGCCAGGTGCAGGTTAGCCCAAAATCGAAACCAATCGACCTCGTCCAGGCAAATATCAGACCTGTTTGGAATTTCCTTGACGCGCATGCGATTTTCCGGGGAAACCGACGGACCAAACGTCGCCCTCACACACGAGGTCCGATTCGACGCCGGGCCCCCGGCAGAGAGACGGACCGGAGAAACTCCGCGCTCCTTACCGACGGCGGCCGCGACGGCCATCCCTCTCGTTGCCCGACCCGGAGCCAAACGTGTACTGGAAGGTGATGGACGCCTCCCGAGTGCCCCACTGGAAGCTCGACTCCTGATAGATGTCGTCGTCCCGGTACCACATGCTCCGCTCGGTTTGATCGAAGAGGTCGTCGACCCGCAGGGTCAGGCTCCCGTCGCCCCCGAAGAGCTGCTGGCGAAGGGCCATCTCTGTGCTCGAAAAGCTGTCCATGTGCCCCTGCGGCGGAATGTCCCGGCCCGGGCGGTAAAACTGGCTCAGCTCCAGCTGCAGGCCGTGCCGCCGGTATTGGGGGCGTCCTCGCCGGTGTCGTACACGTTCCGGTCCGTCTCCATGCGCGCCGCCGGGCGCTCGGCCATGACCTCCACCGCGCCGGCGCGGGTCGTCTCCGACGCGAGGCGGATCGTCCCCAGGTTGGCGCCGTCCCCTCCCGCCGGACGTGTGCCGGGAACCCGGCGGTCCGCGTACCCCACGTAACTGACCCGCAGCGTGTAGTCGTCGATGGGAACGTCCTCCAGCGCGAACGCGCCCTCCGGCCCGGTGGCCGTCCCCGACACCAGCGTCGAGTCCTCCGCCGATACGGCCCAGAGGGCCACCGTCGCTCCCTCAAGCGGCGCGTCGGTGTCCTTGGCCACCACCCGTCCGGTCACGGCCCCGTCCTCCTGCGCGAGCGCAGAAGGGACGACGCCGGCGGAAGCTGCGAGAACTACAGCGACAAACAGAAGCGCGGTCGAGCGGTGCACCATGGGCATTCATGTGTTCGGGACGACAAACTGTGACGCTTCCAATCGCACGCAGAGCGCACAGGATTCTCCCAATGCCACAAGACGCACCTCGCTGTGATGAGCCCTCGCCGGGGCGTCCGGCCTGCCACGAATTGCACCGCAGGCGCGACGAACATCACCTACTGAATTGGATCGGTCCGAACGCGTTCTGGCGGCTCGGCGCGCCTGCCGCCGTCGTGTTCGAGGCCCGCCCCACCGGCTCCACCGATGGTTTCCATGAAGCTCCCTCGTCAGTCGGACTCGGGCCTCGATGACACCTCCGCGTCCGGGAGGGGCGGGGCCGCCGCCTCCCCGCGCCGAAGCCGCACCACGGCCCGCCCCACCGGCCAGGCGAGCAGGACCGCGCCCCCGACGGACACCGACAGGATGATCGTAGAGCTGACGAGCGGGGCGGCAAACAGATTGTTGAGGGCCTTCAGGAGATTCGTCACGCCGAGCACCACGCTGAGAAACACCACGATCCCCATGATCGCGTTGGCGCCGGGGCTGTTCATCTGTTTCGGCCCCAGGTCCGCCGCACTGTTCACCATGAGCAGGAGATAGATCGCGACGACGGGCAGGATGACGCCGTTGAGGGCCTGCGCGAGAAGGATGGCCGGCACGGGCTGCACCTGCGCCCCCCCAAAGCCGACCCCCGTCACCAGGACCGCCCCCCACACTGCCCGATACTTCGTGCCGTCTTCCTGCCAGGCCGGATCCTCGGCGCCATCTTCGGCGAGCCCCTTGGCGGTGAGGGCCGCCGCCATCGACGCAGTGATTGCCGAGCTAAAGCCGGCCGCGTACAGCCCCAGCCCCAGCAGGTACGCGGCCCCGTCGCCCAACTGCCGGGTCAACTGGTCCGCGAGGGCCCGAAACGTAAACGCGTCGGCCATGGCCGCCCCCACCACCAGCACGCTCAGCGACACAATCCCGCCGAGCGTGATGGCGACCGGCAGGCTCCACCGCATCTCCCGGATCGTCTGCCCCTCCGAGACGCCGGCCCCCAGAAACAGGTTGTACGGCACCACGGTCGTCCCGATGAGCGCAAGAATCAGCACGCCCGAGCCCTCCGGAAACTGGGGCACAATGCTGCCCTTCAGCAGCGCCATCACGGGCGGGTCCAGCAGGATCGCGGTCGTCAGAAAACAGCCGCCCATGAACGCCACCACGACGCCCAGCACGTGGGCCACGACGCGGGTGGTGCCGAACCACAGGAGCAGCCCGGCGCCGAGCCCCGAGAGGAGCGTGTATCCGGTCGTCGCGCCGCCGTAGATCAGCCGGACGCCCTCCACCGCCCCCAGAATGTTGCCCGCCTCGTAGGCGGCGCAGCCGAGAATGATCGATCCCACGACCGTTCCCGTCACGACTCGTCCCCACGGCCGCCCCCCAAAGTGATTCTGAATGGACGCCCCCAGGCTGTGGCCCGTCGCCAGCGTGAGCCGCGCGCTGGCCTCCTGGAGCACGATGCAGGCCACGACCGAAAACGCAAGCGCCCACAGGAGCCCGTACCCGAACTCCGCCCCGGCCGAGGCCGCCGTGGTCACCGTCCCCGGCCCAATGAAGGCCGCGGACAGGATCGACCAGAACAGAATGTTGAGCAGTCGCTGCCGCATGAGCGTGCGTTCTTGGTAAACCATTAGCGTCGACCCGGAGAGTCGGGCACAACCCCTCATTGAGGTGTCGTCCGGAGCGTCGTCACCTCCAGGTTGTCCTCCACCACGTAGAGGGTCGGCTCGCGGTCGAACCGCTCCGCGTACCGCTCGGTGAGGCGCCGCTGGAGGGCCGGAAGCGCCGCGTCGACCGTGAGGCACACCACACAGCCGCCGAAGCCCGCCCCCGTCATGCGTGCTCCGTAGACACCCTCCGTCGACCGGGCCGTGTCCACCAGGTGGTCCAGCTCCGCAGTGCTCACCTCGTAGTCATCCCGGAGGCTCTCATGGGCGGCGCTCATCAGTGCCCCGAACGCCTCCAGGTCCCCGGCCCGGAGGGCCTCGGCACTCTCCCGTACACGCTCGTTCTCAGTGATCACGTGGCGGCACCGGCGCCGAATCGTCGGCGGCAGGTCGTTGGCGTGCGCCTCAAAGAGGCCGATGTCCACGTCGCGGAGCGCCTCGACTGAATCGTCGAACTGCTGGAAGAAGCGGACGCCCTCCTCGCACTCGGCCCGCCGCTCGTTGTACTTCGAGTCGGCCAGCTCCCGGCTGACCCGGCTATCCGCAATCACGATGCTCGCCTCGCTGAGGGGGAGCGGCACGTGCTCGTAGTCGACGTGGCGGCAGTCCAGCGACAGGGCGCGGCCCGCCCGCCCGAGCCGCACGGCCATCTGGTCCATAATGCCGCACTGCACGCCCACATAGTCGTGCTCAACGGTCTGGCACAGGAGAGCCGTCTCCTCGGCCCCGAGGTCGATCTGGAAGAGCGACGCAAGCCCTTCCGCCGTAGCCACCTCCAGCGCGGCCGACGAACTGAGGCCGCCGCCCAGCGGCACGGTGCCGACCATCAATCCCTCAAACCCGCCGTCCAGGCCGTGTGTCGTCCGCAACTCCTCGGCCACCCCGGCCACGTACTGCGCCCACTGCGGCAGCGACGCGACCGGCGGCTCCCGGAGCGAATACTCGACCTCCTCCTCGAAATTCTGCGACCGAAGGCGCACCGTCTCGTCACCGCGGCGCCGCAGGGCCACGTACAGGGCCCGGTCGATGGTGGCCGGGAGCACAAAGCCGTCGTTGTAGTCGGTGTGGCCCCCGATCAGGTTGACCCGGCCCGGCGCACGGGCCAGGACGAGGTCGCCCGCCCCAAATCGGTCGGCAAACGCCGCGCGCAGGTCGGCGAAGTGTGGATCGACATCGCGGAGGGAGCCCGCGGACGGTTGCGACATGAGACTACCGAACGGTAATCAACGAAACGGCTCGTGTCGTGCGCAGGGCTCCGGGGACATTTCCATCCCTCCGGCCCGCTGCCCCTACCAGAAGAATCTACCAGAAGAAGGCGTAGAGCGCGGCGGTAATGCCCAGAATCCCGAAGGCCGCCACGTTGAAGATCGTATCGCCTTCGTGCTCCACGTCCGCAATCTCGATCGCCTTCGGATGGTCGTTCCCCTCGTTCTCGACCAGGGAGATGACCACAATCAGCGCCACCGAGATGAAGAACACGATCAGCATCCGATTCAAGAACGCAATATCAGGGGTCCAGTACTTGAAGCCCGCCGAGAGCGGAATGCTGAGCACCGCCGACACCAGCGCCGCGTTCGGCGTGGCCTTCTTCCAGAACAGCCCCAGCATAAAGATGGCCAGCACCCCCGGACTCACAAATCCGGTGTACTCCTGAATGTACTGAAAGACCTGGTCGAGATCGGCCAGCTGCGGGGCCAGGGCCGTGGCGACGACGATGCAGATGAGCGCCACGATCCGCCCGATCCGCACGAGTTTCTGCTCGGTCACCCCCTCCTGGTCGACGTAGTTGCGGTAGAGGTCCATCGTGAAGATGGTGGAGGCACTGTTCATCATCGAGGCCAGCGAGGAGACGATCGCCGCCACCAGGGCCGCAAACGCCAGCCCGCGGAAGCCCGAGCCCACGTACTCCCCGAGGAGCCACGGGTAGGCCTCGTCGCCCCGCTGGATCGGCGCGTCGAGCGCGAAGGCCACGATGCCCGGCACCACCACGATCAGGGGCAAAAGCAGCTTCATGTAGCCGGCAAAGGCCAGCCCCCGCTTCGCCTCCTTGAGGCTTTTGGCGGCCAGGGCCCGCTGGATCACGTACTGATTGCAGCCCCAGTAGAAGAGGTTTGCCACCCAGAGCCCCCCGACGATGACGCTGAGGCCCGGCAGCAGCTGGTAGGCATCTTTGAGCTTCCCGGCGTCGTTGCGGTACATCAGTTCGCCCTCGAAGAGAATCATGTTGAACCGGTTGCCCGCGTCGCCCATGAGCTGGACAAAGCCGCCGACCGGGCCGGCCCCGCTGCCGCCGTAGGCATCGAGCGCCACCCAGGTCGTGAGGAGCCCGCCGCCAATCAGCACCACCACCTGCACCACGTCGGTCCAGGCCACGGCCTTCAGCCCGCCGTACAGGCTGTAGGTGGTGGCAATGAGGGCCAGGCTGATAATAGACCCCCAGAGCGGCAGGCCCATGATCACGTTCATCGACAGCCCGCCCATATACAGCACCGACGTGAGGTTGACGAAGACGTACACCAGCAGCCAGAAGATGGCCAGCAGCATCCGCACCCGCCCGTCGTAGCGCTCCTCCAGGAACTGCGGCATCGTGTAGATCCCCTTCTCCAAGTAGATGGGCAGAAAGAAGTAGGCGATCACCAGCAGGGTGACCGCCGCCATCCACTCGTAGGACGCAATCGCCAGGCCCACCCGAAAGCCCGAGCCGCTCATGCCGATAAACTGCTCGGCGGAGATGTTGGCCGCGATCAGCGAGGAGCCGATGGCCCAGAACGGAAGCGCTTTGCTCGCCAAAAAATAGTCGGAGCTGTCTTTTTCCTCCCCCTCCTCTTCCTGGGAGACCCAGAGGCCGAGGCCGACGATGACGAAGAGGTAGATGCCAAAGATGATGTAATCCAGCGTCGTAAATGCTACGGCAGACTCCATTTCCATAGGCGGACGGAGCAGCTGGTAAGAAAGAATCCGGAATTACAGGCGAGACAGCTCCCACGAAATAGGACTTTGGGAGAATAGCAGGTAGGAATCCAAGACGCAACCGTCTGCCTCGTTCGCGGCACCCGCGTGTATGCGCGCCGAGCATCGCCGGGGGGGCCCTCGCGAGCGGGTCTTCCGGAGTCTCTTTCCGCATGATCGGTCTCGGGGCATGCAGTCGCGGGGCACAGGATCGCACAGGATCGACGGCACGAGTCGAGCATCCGGGATAGGCTCTTGCCCGGCGAACTGGACATTCTTTCCGATGGTATTCTGTTTGTCCCCCCCGGCGACACGCTCCACGGCAACCCCGACACCGGTCGCATCACAGGCAACGACGCCGCGATGCAGCATTGGGAGCGCGAATACGAGCCCGGGTGGGCGTGATCGGGCTTCAGCACCACGGCGAGGACGGGAAGGTGTATCGGTTCCGCAACCTGCGCCTCCGCCCGGTCGCCGAATAGGAGAGATGGGCGCCACGAGCACCGATCACGGCGTCTACAGTCCCCGGACGCACCGGCTCTCAGATCAGCGGGCCGAACAGCTTTTTCAGAAGGCGCTCCAGGGAAAGGCCACCGACGAGGATGCGCGCGCCTTCGTGGCCCACATGCTGATGGAAATGGACCGCATGTCGGTGGAGGACGGGCTCGTCATGCAGATTCATCCCGGCGCCTTCCGGGATCACAACCAGCCCATCCACGAGCGCTTCGGAAGCGATGTGGGGGAGCGACATTCCCGTGCAGACCGAGTACACGAAGAACCTGGAGGAGGCCCACCGCATGGCCCACGCCCTGGCCTCCGGTCTCGTGAAAAATACCTATCGCCTCCCGTAGCGTCCCGACGGGAACGCTGCGGGCCGAGTCTCCCGCCCTTTAGACGTTGAGTTAGACCTCCACCTCTTCGTCTTCAATTTCTTCCTCCGGCCGCACGTCCCACATGAGCATCGTCTCAATGTCGACGTAGTCCTCTTCGACGGCCTCCTCCTCGTCCCCGTAGTCGTCGACGAATTTGTAGTCGCCGTAGGTGGAGCGCTGGAAGGGGGGCAGCCGGTGCCATTCCGTCCCCTGGCGGTCGACGAAGTGGTCGGGGTAGGGACTTTCGACCTCGTAGCTGGGGTGGTACGAATGGTACGTCTTCCGCGCCTCGTGGATGGCGGCTCGACGGGCTCCCGCCTTGGTCTGACTCTCCCCCTCGACGCTGAAGGGCGAGATCTCGATCTTGGCCGTGATGAAGCCGTCGTCGTTCTCGTAATACGTCGGCCGCATCACTTCGAAGTCACTCGGCTCGGGATATGCACTACTTTCGTCGGCCATGGGAAGCGAAAAGGTTGGAAGAATCGGTACGCGCGACAGTGGCCTCAGGAAGGCCACCAAAAGTCAAGATGTGTACGATAGGACCCCCGAGAGGATTCCGGCGCGTCCTGTGGGGCTCCTGCTCTTGCCCAGAATTCGCACGGGTTCGGAACCAGCAATTCCCCAATCCGCGATGATGCTGTTATTGTTAATCCGTAGAAGAGGCGATCCCTAACACCTGTGGATCGAGTTGTGGATAACTTTTCACGGCGCGGGCTAGCCTCCCTAGACTGAGACAATAACAGAACCCAAACGGGGCAAGGACGGGTGTATCCCGCCTCAAATGCGCGCAAACGGACATCCGTTATTTTTAAAGGGGCACCAGCACATGTGGGCACGTTGTGGACAAGTGGGAGGCGTTCCCTGCAGGCCCCGTCCCCATCGGTCTCCATCGGCGCACCTGCCCGATCGTCCTGATGCCCCTCCTGGGCTGGAGATCTCCGTTATTTTCTTGCGCCAGTGGTGCTACGAGAAGAAGCTCTGCGCAGCGGATCTGTTTCTGACCGCTCCGTCGAGCCTCCCGATGCGGTGCACATCTCGCATTCTGTAGGAGTAGGTCTTCTGCGTTTGTAATCCTCGCTCGTGTTGCCATCGTTGCTTTGAGGGAACTCCACGCTTCACATCGCTCGCCTTCTCGGCATCGACCCCGTCGACTCCACCGGCCGGCGCAATCGGGCCGTCTACGGGATCATTCAGATGCCCGGAAGCGGTGACCGGTCTGTCCGCGATCTCGGGAGCTGGGAGGGACGAGATCCGAGCGATGAGGAATGGGAAACGCTGGCCAACTGTGACTGCCCGGCCTGTCAGAAATACGGTCTGGAAGGGCTGAAGGCAAAGAAAACCTATGGCTTCTGCAATCGGGCTACGCACAACCTCTGGGTTCTTCTCGACGAAGCCCGGTTGATCGAGAAGCACCTTGACGAGGGGACGTACGACGACTGGTACGAGGTCCACGTCGAGAACTCGACCTACAAGCCCCTGATCGACTTTCTCCGGGAAAAGGAGGAGTAAGAGCCCTCTTTTCTGTTTGAGTTCCTCCCCCCCAGTCTAGCGTGACCGAATATGAGGACCTGCACGGCCAGTCCCTACGCCTCACCGAAGAACGGGAGGGCCACATTCGGACAGCACACCCAGAACTGACCAATCTGCCCGACTTCCTCGGCCCCACAATCCGAGCCCCGGATCGAATTGTTCGGTCGCGAACCGATGAGGCCGTTGAGCTGTTCTACCGATCCTTCGAGACCATCCCGGTCACGAGCAAATGTCTGTGCGCCGTCGTGAAAGCAGCGGTAGAGGACCCGTTCATTCTCACGGCGTACTTCACGGACTCGATCAAACGAGGTGAGGTGCTATGGACAAAGACGTAACCGTCTGGTACGACCGCGAGGGCGATTACCTGGAGGTGATCTTCGAACGCAAGGAGGGGTATTTCCGGGAAACGGACAACGATGCCGTGATGGAGAAGGTCGATCAGGACGGGCACGTGATTGGCTTTTCCATCCTCAACGTGAGCCAGACGCAATCCGAGGCGCCCGTCTCCGTCACACTGCGCGACGCAGCCGCGTAGCTCCGCGCAGCACCTGTTCCGTAGGGCCTCACACTCGCCTTCTATCATGTCCCCGTCTCTGGCGACATCAAGAAAACACTTCGGCAGCTTGGCGAAGCGACCCCGACGTGGGCATCGGAGCTAGACGGGGCGCGGCGCAGGGCATACAACGCCGCGGCGTGGTTGGGGCGCCGAGAGCGGACAAACGAAAAGCGCCCGCCGGGCGGGGCCCGGGGGCGCTTTGCAGAGGTGACGGGCGGATTCGAACCGCCGTAGGAGGCTTTGCAGGCCTCTGCCTAGCCACTCGGCCACGTCACCGCAATATGTTCTGGTAACTCGTATGACAAAACTTCCCGTCGGGTTCCTCCGCTCTGTAGCTCGAAACCCCGGGAGGCAAAGGCACGCCCGGCAGGATTCGAACCTGCGACCTGCGGATTAGCGTACCACTACAGCTTTCGCTGCTCCTTCCGGCTGTCGGGATTTGTGGTCTGGACTGTCTCTTCGTGCCGAAAGCCTTCGGCAGGCGGCGCGTACAGTCTCTACGGAGCCTCAAATTCGTTTCCTTGAGTTTCCACGGGATTGCCATTTTACAGGGTTCCCCGTTACAGCACCGTGCATTCCACACGTTTCCGTATGGAAGCTCCTCTTGAAGTCCGCTGCTCTATCCAACTGAGCTACGGGCGCAGGTTGATCGCCAACGTTCAGACGCGCAATAGCACTCAACGTCGAACGCGCAATTCATAACGCATTGTCGGGGCGGCCGGATTTGAACCGGCGACCTCCTGCTCCCAAAGCAGGTGCGCTAACCGGACTGCGCCACGCCCCGCGCTGAGGGAGACGAGCACGTAGACCTACGTCAGCTCTTTCGCCTCCTCTATCTCTTCCTCGACGTCGTCGAGGGGGACGATCTTCTCACGGAAGCCGTAGTTGCCGTCTTCCTTCTCCTCGGCAACGATGAGCTTCGCCATCTTGCGCGAGGCCGATCCGTTGCTTTGATTTGCCATGACTTATTTCTTCTCTCGGTGAAGGGTATGCTTTTGAAGAACCGGGTTGTACTTCATCAGCTCAAGGCGGTCGGAGGTATTCTTCCGGTTCTTCGTCGTGTGGTACCGCGAGGTGCCCGGCTCCTCCGTGCATTCGAGGGTGACCTGGACGCGATCTCCTGTACTAGCCATTGTATCGTGGGGGGTTGTTCGAGTCCGCTTCGGTTCTGAGGCCGGGACGCCCAACGATCGGAACAGGGAACCGCCCGACCTCCGACTACACGTCGTAGCCCTGCTTGCGCGCCTCCTTCAAGACCGCCTGGATGCCCTTCTTGTTGATCGTCTTCAGGGTCTTCGAGGACACCTTCAGCTTCACATGGCGGTCCTGCGAGGGAATGTAGAACTTCTTCTCGTGCAGGTTGCGCTTAAAGCGGCGATTGGTCTTCTGGTTGGAGTCCGACACGCTGTTTCCGGTGACGGGCCCCTCTCCCGTGACGTCGTCTTTGCGAGCCATAACGCACCTCAAAATCGATTCAATTCCGCGACGAGACGTTCTCTGTAATACAGCCCGGTGCGCAGTTTGCGCGGGCCAATATCGACAGGGTTGAAGACAGACAGACAGGGCTTTGTTCGTGAAGACAGCGCAATTTCGCCCATGGACGTCGGAAACGAGGGTCGTCTGCGCGTTCTTGCTCGGCGCCGTTCAGGAATGCCCGTTGCCCGACGGCGTTCCCCCGGGCAGATGGGGCGTGATTCCCGGGGTGAGGAACTCGAACAGCGTGTCTCCGCGCAGGCCCTGGCGCAACGTTTCGAGGGGGATGACTTCTTCGGGGTGGATGTTGCCAAGGTTGACGTTGGCTCCCTGGTGTCGAATCAGCCAGGCCTGCTGCGTCTTGTTGGGCGCCTCGAAGATAATGTCGTGCGGATCCACCCGGTCGAGGATCTCGTCGAAGAGCCCGGTGCGCACCTCCCCGTTGGGCCGAAAGAGTCCGGCCGTTCCGGCCTCCCGCGCCTCGGCGGTGACCTTCCAGCTTCCCGCCTCCAGCTCCGCCTGCATAAACTCGACCCACTGGTAGGGAGCCATCACGTCGCTGGAGTCTTTCGATCCCACCTCGCTCAGCACAGTGAAGTCCTCCGCGAAGAGCTCGATGAACTCCAATTTGTCCTCGTGCTCCATCGAGACCGCGCCGGCGGAAATTTCGACGTGGTGCACGTCCATTTTGTCGAGCAGGCGCCGGTAGTCGTCCACCTGGTCGCGCAGGAAATAGGCCTCGAAGAGGGTTCCGCCGAAGAAGAACGGGATGTTCGCCTCGCGGTAGACGTCAATCTTTTTTTCCAGATTCGAGGTCACGGCGGCGGTGCCCCACCCCAGCTTGGCAACGTCGATGATGTCGACCGCGACGTCGAGCACATCCTCAACCTGGCGGGGCGACAGGCCTTTGTCCAGCATGTGGGTCAGCCCGCGCTCTCGGGGTTTCTCGGTCCGGTCCGGGAGCCCGATAAGGTCGAATTCGTCGTTGAGCATGGGTCCTGGGAGTTCGCAGCGGGGAGACGGGGGACACGAGAACAGAAACCGTACAACATCTACGGCAAAAACGGGCGCGCGGTCCTCGACGAGGGGCATTGTGCTCAGGCGTCCAGGTGAACGGCCCGGGCGGGCTCGATGGCGGCGGCCCGGGCGGCCGGATACAGCGCCGCCAGAACGCAAAGCCCAAACGCCACGACGGCGATGAGGACGACGTCCAGGAGTTGGACGGAGACGGGATACGCCTTGATGAGAAACGACTCCGCCTGGGCCATCGGCACAACCTTGTAGTATTTCTGCAGAAAGGCGAGGCCGAGTCCCAGCACCAGTCCCAGCCCGGTGCCAACAGCCCCGATGAGTGCTCCCTCGAGCAGAAAGATCCGGCGCACATCTGACTGAGAAACGCCCATCGCCTGCAGCGCCCCGATGTCGGACCGCTTCTCAATCACGACCATGGTCAGGGAGCCCACAATGTTGAACGCGGCCACGATGACGATGAGGCCCAGGATGGCGGAGGCGCCCCATTTCTCCAGCCGCATCACGTCGTACAGCGACTTTTGGAGGTCGTACCACGTCCGCACGGTGTACCGGTCTGAATCGAGGGTTTGCTGAAGCGCGGCCTTCACGCCCGCGGCCCGCTCCAGGTTGTCGAGTCGGAGATCGACCCCCGTGACGCGGCCGTCCGTCCGAAACAGCCGCTGGGCGTCGGAGAGCGATACAAAGACCCGCTGTTCTTCCGATGCCCCTTGAACCTGAAAGAGGCCCCGCACGTCGAACCGACGAACGGGTGGGCGTCCAAAGACGCTCGTGAGGGTTTGCTCGATGGCGGGCGCCGACAACAGCCCGACGGCAGATTCCGACTGTCCATTTCCCTTGGGGATCACGCCCATGCGCTGGCCCAGGGTACGGCTTAGAACGATGCCGGGCGTTCCGTCGTCGTCCTGCGTCAGGTCGAACGTCCCGAGGGCCATCGAGGGCGCGGTCGACTCCATCAGGGAGGCGTCGACCCCCCGAACACGCACCACCCGGTTGGCCCCCTCCCCGTTGGGACTCAAGAGAAGCGCCTTGCCCTCTACGTACGGCGCGGCCGCGGTGACGTGCTTCGTCTCTCGGGCGAGCCGGAGCAGCGAGTCGGCATTCGCCACCCCCTGCCCCTGCGCACTCACGATTCGCACGTGCGGGTCGAGGGACACGAGCAGGTCCCGTACGAAGTCGTAGAACCCGTTCATCACCGAAAGCACGACGATGAGGGCGGCCACCCCCAGGGTGACCCCGGTCATCGAAATTCCGGTGATGATGGAAATGAGAGATACCTCCCGGCTGCTTGCCAGGTACCGCCGGGCAATCTCAAACCGGTAGTCCACGACGGGCTCCGTCTGTCACAGGTGAGTATTGGGGACCGAAGGAGGGCAGGATATCCATGCCCCCATGGGGCAGGGCAGTTACTCTTCGGGTCCGAGCATTGGTTCTGGGGACGAGAAGGCGCCGTCCGGAAGCGTGCTGGGAAGAGACAACCCATTTGTGAGGAGCGTCCGGTCCGCGCCCACTGCCTCTTTGTGGGCGGCCAGCGAGACCGTCCCGTTCGGGGCCTGGAGGTCCCTGTACTGGGTCCAGTCGTAGAACTGGGGAGGCGCCTCTTCGGGCATCCCCTGGAGGTGGTAGGCCCAGCGCTCGAGCCGTCCGGTATCCGTCGACACGTACAGCCAGTATTCATCGCCCGGCGTGGGGCCCACACCGTCGAACGTGAGGTGGAGAACGTCGTGCTCTGCGTCGGACGAGTCGGGGAGATAGGTGCGGTTCACCCCCGGATCGAAGGTCTTCAGGGGGGCGAGGAGCCAGTACGTATCGTTCACGAACCGGCCGTAGGCGCGCTGACGGGCCGACTGTCCCGCCGAGCCGGTCAGTTCCGAGCCGTTGAGGTACACGGTGCCGGGCAACTGTTCCCCCTGTTTCTTCCGGACGTTGACGAGGGCCACGTATGAGGAGTCCGGCCCGGTCGACCACTCGATGCGGTAATCGCCCGTCGTTCGGTCCCACAGGTGGCGCGCGATGGTCTGCGATCCCTTCGGCGTCTCGATCCCAAAAGTAAATCGGAGGTATGGGGCGGACGCCCACGCATCGGCCCCATGGGCCTGCAGAAGGCGGTAGGCAACCGAGTCGGCCCGCGTTTCGGGCGCGATTGTGTCGGTGGGGGCGACGGCGGTGTCTGCGTCCTCCGATTCGGACGCGCATCCGGTGTAGAGCACAGTTCCGATGAGAAGAGCGGCAAAGAGGAGGAGACGACGGGTCATGATGATGGAGGTGCGTTCTGGCAAGCGAGGTGCATGGGCAACATACGAGACACGGCGGAAAGGTGCAGGCGTTCGTGCGTGTGGGGGTTTGGGAGTTTGTGGGTTTGAAAGTTTTTCGTCAGGATCTAAGTGCCGCTTTTCTGCAGTCTGTTCCCCGGAAATGCAGCGACCGAGGGCTCTTACCGATGCGTGAGGAACGTCTTCAACGGGATGCGCCCACCTCGACCGAGAATGCTCTGGCGGAACGGGGCTGAGTGTGGGAGTATGGGCGTACGGGCGTTCTTTCTCCCACACCCACACACTCCCAAACGCCCATACCCCTTACACATTGAACCGGAACTCCATCACGTCCCCGTCCGCCACCACGTAGTCTTTTCCTTCGGTCCGGATGAGCCCTTCGTCCCGGGCGGCAGCTTCCGAGCCGGCCGCATCGAAGTCCGAAAAGTGGATCGTCTCGGCCTTGATGAACCCCTCCTCAAAGTCGCTGTGGACCTCGCCGGCGGCCTCCGGCGCCTGGGTGCCCTCTTCGATGGTCCAGGCGTAGGCGCCCTTTTCGTCCGCCGTGAAGAAGGTAATCAGGTCCAGCACATCGTAGGCGGCGTGGATCAGCCGTTCCAGGCCGGATCGCTGCAGGCCCGCGTCGTCGAGGAAGAGCTGTCGGTCTTCCGGTTCGAGGTCGGTCATCTGCGCCTCGAGCTCCGCCGAGATGACGACGACGCGGGTGTCCTCCGCCTGAGTGGCGGCGCGCAACTGATCGACGTACTCGTTGCCGTCGGGAAGCGCGGCGTCGTCGACGTTGGCGACGTACAGGACCGGCTTGTCGGTCAGCAGAAAGAGGTCGTCGACGAGGGGTTGGTCAGGCCCGTCCACCTCAAAGGAGCGGGCCCAGTTGCCGGCGCTTAGGTGGTCGTGGAGACGCTCGAAGACCTCAAGCTCCTCGGCGGCATCCTGATCGCCCTTCTTCGCGGCGGTCTCGACCGTGTCGAGCCGCTTGTTCACGGTCTCCAGGTCTTTCAGGAGCAGCTCGGTGTCGATGACCTCCACGTCGCGCACCGGATCGACCGTCCCGTCCACGTGCGCCACCTCCTCGTCCTCGAAGCAGCGCACAACGTGGATGATGGCGTCGACCTCCCGGATCTGCGCGAGAAACTGGTTGCCGAGCCCCTCTCCCTCGGCGGCCCCCTCGACGAGGCCCGCAATGTCGACGAACTCGATGGTCGTGGGGACCGTCTCGGGGGAGTCCGCCAGCTCCGCGACGCGCGGCAGCCGGTCGTCCGGGACGGGAACGACCCCCACGTTGGGGTCCACCGTGCAGAAGGGATAGTTGTCCGCGTCCGCCCCGGCCTGGCTCAGCGCGTTGAAGATCGTGGATTTTCCGACGTTGGGGAGACCGACGAGACCGCACTGCAGCGACATGAGAAGACGGTGGGCTGCGAGAAGAGACGCGACCGGGATGTATTGCGCGTTCGAGGCCCTTGTTCCGCTTTTGAACCGGAATCGAGTGGGGTTCACCCGTCGGCGTACGGGACGTCGATAAACTCGCGTTCGGGGAGATGGACGGCCGTGAGACGCCCCATTCCGGGCTGCATGTGGTAGACGCAGCCGGTGTCGATGAGAATCAGGTTTTCGCGGTCGATGGGCTCCGGCTGTGGCGTATGGCCGCACACGACCGGCTTCTCCCAGGCCAGTTCCGACGCCTCCAGGTGTCCCCGTTCCCACAGAAGCACCTCCTCGTCGGCCGCCTGGAGGTTCTCCTCGATGGTGCGGTTCGGCTCCAGCCCCGCATGCACGAAGAGAAAGTCGTCCGTCTCGTGATAGAGCTTCGTCTCGCGAACAAACGCGGCGTGGGCGTCGGGAATGTTGATTTCCGACCCCTCATTCAGGTAGCTCTGCAGGGTGGACACCCCGCCGTTCATGCGCCAGAGGCTAAACGCACCGGTGTCCAGATACTCAATCATCATCGCCTCGTGGTTGCCCCGGAGGAACGTGCAGGGCACATCTTCGCGAAGATCGAGCAGCCGGTCGATAACGGATTTCGAGTCGGGCCCACGGTCGATGTAGTCCCCGACGAACAAAAGATGGTCGTCCGACGTCGGCTCGATGTGGTTCAGGAGCAGGTCGAGCGACTGGGGACATCCGTGAATGTCGCCGATAGCGATAAGGCCCATTGTGCTTGGGCTGCCTGACGGAAGGGAGAGATGGGTGGGGCCGGATCGGAGACTGAAAATCTAACCCGGCAGGGATCAATAGTGGGCATTGGTCACGGGAAGTGCAACCTACGACGACTGGGCACGCTCGCGGATGGTGTCCATGCCGATGAGGCCGCGGCCCGACTTGTTGAGACGTCCCTGCTCGTGGAGGTCCAGGAGGATGGCGTCCACAACCCCGTTGACGAAGGTCCCACTCCGGGGCGTGCTGTACTTCTTTGCGATGTCAATGGCCTCATCGACCGACACCTTGGGGGGAATCTCCTCAAACTTCAGGAGCTCCGTGGTGGCCATTCGGAGGAGGCAACGATCGATGACAGCGATGCGGTGGACCTCCCAGTTTTTCGCGTGCTTCTCGATGATTTCGTCGGCCTCGTCCACCGTGTCCAGCGTCGTGCGGAAGAGCCGATCGGCAAACTCGCGGGTGGGCGGGTCGTCCTCCAGCGGCATGTCGATGAGGACCGCGGCGAGGTGGTCGGGGTCGCCGTCGGCCTGCTCGTGCGCGTAGAGGGCCTTCATGACGTGTTCGCGGGCGTCGCGGCGGCTACTCATGGCGGAACGGGCCGTTTGGAGGGCGGTGCGGGATTCGTGTGTAGAGGTATTTCCGACCGTAAGGGCGGGTTCGAGCCTGGACTCGGATTCCTGTAATCTTGGATTGAGGAATGCGAGCGTGCGCGGCGGGAATCGTGTGCTCGTGTCCTGCTTCGGGGAATGGAGGCGACTCGTCTCTGAGCGCCGGAACGGCTTCGGAAATACGGGGCACGATCGTGCCCGGCGGGCTGGTTGATTCTTGTGTGTCGGACGTTAGATTTCGGCGACGGAACGTGTCTTTCAGTCCCGTTTCCTTTGTGCAGCGGCAGTGTGACCCGTGCGTCCCGACGCCTCCATCCACTGGTTTGCGTACCCGGCGCTTCTCATGGCCGGGGCCTTTGCGCTCGGGGTCGTGGGCGAGTCCGTGGTCGCGTCGACGGCTGTGCTTCCCTGGGTCGGCGGGGCGGGCGTCGGAATCGCCCTGTTCGTGTTCGTGCAGTGGCGGGACCGCACCCGGATCGTGACCCTTGCTCCCCTCGGTCGGATCGTAGCCGTCGTGTTGATCATGGGCTGTGCGGGTGGGGCGCGCCATGCGAGCTACCGAACGCCGTCCCCACACGCCTTGAGGCCGGCCGCCGAAGCGAGCACGGAGGCAACCACCCTCCAGGGAGAAGTTGCGGATGCGCCCGAGCGTACCGCCGACGCCACCCGCTTTGTCTTGAGGGCCGACACACTTTACGGAGCGCGGGATATGGCCGCGGTGGACGGACGGACCCGCGTCACCCTCCAGGCGTCTCCGTGGGCCGAGGACGTCGGCCCCTTTCCCGACGTGCAGCAAGGCGACATCGTCCGCCTCCACGGACATCTGCGCCTCCCCCCCAAACTCCGAAACCCGGGTGGGTTCGACTACCGGGCATACCTGTCCCGCCGGGGGATCTGCTGCACGATGTACGTTGGGAAGCCGGAACGCGTGCGTGTTCAGAGAAATCGGCGGGGCACGCTGGAGTCGTTTCTGGTCGGTGCCCGGGAATACATTCGACTACAGATCGACCGGTACGTCCCCAGTGCCGATGCGGAAGGCGTTCTCCGTGCCCTGCTCCTGGGCGACCGGAGTCGCGTTACGGATGCTCAGCGAGAACGCTTCGCCAAGACGGGGCTCATGCACCTTCTCGCCGTCTCGGGGCTCCACGTCTTCCTCGTAGGAATGGTGCTGTACGCCCTGCTCCGTCCTCTTCTGATGCGGTTCGGGATGCGGTGGCGAACGGTCGAGATTGCGCGGGCGGTGCTGACGATTCTCGTCCTGGGCGGCTACATGTCATTGACTGGGGGGCGTCCCTCCGTCGTGCGGGCGGTCATCATGGCGGCGCTGTTCATTGGGGGAATTGTGTTCCAGCGGTCGGCCCATCCGCTAAACACCCTCGGGGTGGCGGCACTCATTCTGCTCGCGGTGCGGCCGCCCGCCCTGTTTGACGTAGGATTTCAGTTGTCGATGTCGGCTGTCGCGGGAATTGTGACGCTGAACCCTCGGCTTCTGGACGCGGTTCCGGAGCGGTACCGTGCCTCGGAGGTTGCGGATTGGCTGGTGTCCACGGGAACAGTGTCGGCCGCGGCAATTCTGGGGACGGCGCCGGTCCTCCTTTTTCACTTCGGGTGGGTATCTGCCGCGGGGCTCCTTCTCAACATCGTAGGCATTCCGTGTACCGGACTTGCCCTTTCGGCAGCGATTCTGATGGCGGCCACGGGCGGGATGTGGCCCCTCGCCGGGGCGGCCTTTGGGAGTGCGGCGGATCTGTTCGTGCAGGGGCTGCTCGCCACGTCCCGGTATGGTGCAGAGTGGCTGTCGTGGGCCGGAATCCGAATGGCTACGCCGGATGCGTGGGTGCTCGGTGCGCTCGTTGCCGCATTGATTGCGCTGGCACAGTGGCCTCGCCCTCGGTTGCGCTGGGGATGGGTCGTTGCCGCGTTCCTCTTCGCAACGGTGTCGGTGTGGGAGGGCGCCATTGGCCGTGACTCAGGGCCGACCCTCGACGCTGTGTTCTTCGACGTGGGGCAGGGGGGAGCAACGTTGTTGACGACCCCGCAGGGAAGCCACGTGCTGGTGGACGCGGGGCCTCGGTCCCCGAGTGGGTCCGCGGCCGAATTCGTGATTCTCCCCTACTTGGAGCGATGGGGAATTCAGGAACTCGACGCGATAGTCGTCACGCATCCAGACGAGGATCACCTCGGAGGTGTGCCTGCGCTTCTCAAAGAGATATCCGTAGATCGGGTGGTGGACAACGGCCGGCCTGCCGACAGTGAGCTGTACGAAGAATTCGAGCAGTTGGTCAAGCAGTCGGGCACGCCCCGGAAGACGGTCCATCGGGGGGATACACTTCTGATTGACTCGAGCGTGCGCATGCAGATTCTGGCCCCGCCGCGGGATGAGGCTGCACAGATCGAGACGAGAAACAACGCGTCCGTGGTGCTTCGCGTGAGCTACGGCGAGGTCGATTTCCTTCTGCCGGGAGACATTGAGGCGGGAGCGGAAGCGAACTTGGTTCAAGCCTACGGTGAGCAGCTCGAAAGCGAGATCGTCAAAGTGCCCCACCACGGATCCTCGACGAGCAGCACGCCAGGGTTTGTACGGGCCGTCTCTGATTCAGGCAAAAGCTCGCACGCGGTGATAAGTGCGGGACAGGGGGACCAGTACGGAATGCCCCATGAGGCGGTCGTGTCGAGATGGAAGAACCATAAAGTGAAGGTACACAGCACCGCTGAGGATGGGGCTGTATGGATGCGGACTGATGGACAAGAGATATGGCAGGTACGCTGGAAATGAATCGCTCACGGTTGTTGACCCCGAAGAGAAAGGGCCTTGGTGTTGCTGAGACAGCTCCCCATTGGATCGTATTCCTGTCTGAGAATATCTTTGCCTTCTTTTCGGTATACGGCGGTATACTGGCAGAAGTCCGCACTACGTCCGTCTGCGGGTCGCCGGTGAGAAAATCACTGGCTGGTCAGGTTATCCACATCCCCTAGTATGAATGGGGTACCTTGTGATTTTTAAAAGACATGGTTGTTGTTATTAGTGGTGTGGAAATGTGGATGAGTGCGTCGCCCACATCGAGCGTTGCCGAATGTGGATATCTCCCCGGATCATTCACGAGGTTATCCACAACGGATCCACGTCACGAAGTCGGTACACGGCGCTGAGGGCCGCTGAGGGCCGATTTTTCCACGTATCCACAGGAATCCACAGTTGAGCGGGGGGGTTGGTGCCCACAGTTATGAACAGTCGTCCACAGTGTGTAAAAGACGGGGATGGCTGTGGACATCCCCTGGAGTTATGCACAGGCACTCGCCGCCGAATTTTCGTCCACGGATTATCCAGATGTTATGCCCCACTTATCCACGAGTTATCCACAACGTTGTGGATAATGATTTGCCGCGATGAGAGCGTGGGACGACGGCGCGAGACGATGGGGGCGACGGACCGGTTCCTGAGGACAACCGATCCGCGACGACGACAGAGGAGAGGGGGCTACTCCGACTCGGAAAACGTGAAGAGACGATAGGCGCAGAAGGCCGCAACGGCGGCGGGCAACAGGGCTGCCAGCCAATCGCCGGCCCGCAGTCGAGCCACCGTAAGGAAGGCACCGAAGATGCCAATGAGACCGTAGACGAGCCGGAAAATCAGGGAGCTGGACATGCCACGTACTGTGCGATAGGGAGCAGGCGTGAACAGAGGGGCGGCAGGCTCAGAAAGGCACGGCCGTCGCCCCCTGAGATTTGGCCTCGAAGAGGCTGTGGGTCAGGCGTTCCGGTCGAGCAGTTCCATGAGAAGCGGCGTGAGCCGGTCGGCCGCGACGCGGGACAGTTCGCTGCCCACTCCCTCCGGCAGTTCGATGGGGGTCTGTTCCACGAGGTCGAGGCCGTACCCGGCCAGTCCAATTCGCTTGCGCGGGTTGTTGGTGAGCAGTCGGAGTTTTCGGATGCCGAGGTCCCGGAGAATCTGGCACCCGATTCCGTAGTCGCGGTGATCCATTTCGAGAGACACGTCGGCGTCCTGCTCGCCATGGGTCTGCTGGCGCTCCAGGTCCTTCAGCTTCGAGAGTAGGCCCTGGCCGTGGTTGCTCTGCATCATGTACAGGATGGCGCCCTTCCCCTCGTGCTCCACGCGGAGGAGCGACTGGGCAAGCTGCTCGCTGTAGTCCTCGCGTCGCGCGGCAAGGACGTCCCCGAGCACGTTCTGCGAGTGGACGCGCACGAGGACCGGCTCATCGTCTGCCCACTGGCCCTTCAGGAGCGCGAGGTGCACGTCGCCGGTCAGCGTTTCCTGGTAGGCCCCCACCCGAAACCGGCCGAACGCGGTCTCGAGCTGCACCGTGGCCTCCCGCTCGATGAGGCGTTCGTTTTGCATACGATAAGCGATCAGGTCCTGGATCGTGATGAGGGGCATGTCCAGGGCCTGAGCCCGCTCTCGAAGTTGCGGCACGCGGGCCATGCTTCCGTCCTCGTTCATGATTTCCACGAGGGCGCCGGCCGGCTCGAACCCCGCGAGGCGCGCGAGGTCGACGGCCGCCTCCGTGTGGCCGGCCCGGCGCAGAACGCCGCCGGTGCGCGCGCGGAGCGGAAAGACGTGGCCCGGCCGGGCGAAGTCGTAGGCGGAGGCGTCCGAGTCGGCCAGGGCGCGGATGGTTGTGGCCCGGTCGGCCGCCGAGATGCCGGTGCTGGTGCCCTGCCGGTAGTCGACGGAAACGGTGAAGGGGGTGCTGTACAGCGACGAGTTGGATTCGACCATCAGGTCAAGCTCGAGCTCTTCGGCCCGCTCGGGCGTGATGGCGGTGCAGAGCAGGCCCCGGCCCTCCTTCGTCATAAAGTTGACGAGTTCGGGCGTCATCGCCTCGGCGGCCCCGATGAAGTCGCCCTCGTTTTCCCGGTCCTCGTCGTCCACGACGATGGCGAGCCCCCCCTCTCGAATGGCGGTGAGGGCGTCTTCGATGGCGTCAAAGACTGACTCTGAGGAGGTCGAGTTGCTCATGGGGGTGGGGCGTGGCCCTGTCACGGCGTCCGGGTGGAGAGAGCGGCCGTGCTAATCCTCGTCGTCATCGGCGAGGCTGGCGATGGAGTCTTTGTTGAAGCGAAGCCGCGTGCCCTTGCTGTCGACCTGAGCAAGAATGCTATCTTCGTCGATCTTCTGAATGGTGCCGTGGATCCCGCCGACGGTTACGACCTTGTCGCCCTGCTCCAGGTTCTCGACCATCTCCTCATGCTCTTCCTCGCGCTTCTGTTGGGGCCGGTAGATAAAGAAATAGAAGACCCCGATGATGAGGACGAGCGGAAATAGGAGGCCGACGATTCCGCCTCCGCCACTGCCGGACTGGCCAACGAGGAGAACGGGATCGAGCGCAGAAAGAAGTGAGGGGGACATGGTGGGTGAACGTCAGGCGGTCAAAAGTTCAGGGGTCGATCAGAGCGGAGATACTTGTGGGCCGTGTGGCAAGGGGGCTGGCCCAAGTTTACTAAACGAGGAGGGAGTGGGCCGGTTCAGCCCAAACTCGGTTGCAATTCCGGCCAAAAGAAAAAGGGCAAGCGGCCCGCAGCGCGCCGCTGCGACCTCCTACCGCTGCTGCCTTCCGGCCCTGACGGGGTTCAGAGGGAGCTGGCCGTGCGGGACTTGCCCTTGTCGATGCGGGGGATCCCCGCGAAATGTTGGAGTTTATGTGACGGCGTTGGGGCTTGACGGTTCCAGGCGGGGGCGGTGCATCGCTGAAAATACCGTCAAGCTTCCCGGTGTGACCTTCCGGGGCGGGCCGACCCACTTGTTCTGTGCGAAATTCGTGGCCGGAGGTTCAAAGGGAGGCTGCGCAAGGCACGGCAATCGCATCAACTACGAAACGTCCTACACCGTCGCACCGACCGCTGTCGTGTGCCGATCCAACCCTGCGAAGAGGCCACATCGGCCGGATGGATAGGCTCCAAATCAAAGCCTGTGCACGATCCCCATCGGCATTTGGAGCGACGAAAGTACGTGCATTTTTGTCCTAAATGCCCGAAAACAGGCGATCTGAGGTTCTTTCGAACCAAGCAGCCGTTTGATGCGATTGCCCTGGTGCGCAAGGGGCAATATTCTACACAGAGTTGCGTTTTCCCTGCATGATATACACCTTTTCAAATCAATATATTGAATCCGAATTTTCGCTTTGGTCCACCTTTGTAAGACAAAACCTCTCAAAAGCAAAGCTCACCCTCCGGTTCTCAGCCGTTCGGGACCGTATAACAATGCAGACTCAGAGATGTCCGCAGCATGTACTACTGGTTTGTCAATCCTGAATGTTGGTGTGCCCGAGCGATCTCAAAACCCAAGGCAAGTCGTTCCGAGCAGCGTCGAGGAACCTCCCAGAAGCAGGCGGCACGGTTCGGGGAGATTTCTCGACTGCGCTCGAAATGACGTGCTGTAAAATGGGTTTTGAGATCGCGTACTGCCTGTACAATCACGATTGACACAGCACTACGGTCGGTCCGAAAAACGTTAGGACTATGCTGGATGTTAACGGTGGAGAGCGATCATAGAACGTCGATCGGCTGCACTGCAAACCACGCCCCGGTAAGTTCCGGCTGAACGCTTCGTCCAACCAACCGTGAGGGAAAGGCAGGTCAGTTACGTTTTCAAGGGCGGGCCTCTTTTGCTTGGGCGCTACGCTTCGTACACCATTCGCGTTTGATCAATGTGCACGTGCTGGTCCGCCATCTGGATGCTTCGGGGGGCTGCTGTGGGAGTGGCGGCTGCGGCCCTGCTTGCATTCGGGCCGGTCGGGGCGGTGTCGGACGTACCGGACGGGACTGCGGCGGACATAAACACGGAACCCGCCGGCGTCCAAAGCGCCGCGGCCGACAGTTTCCGGGTGCAACTGTACGCGACGACCGACCGAGACGCGGCTGAGACCTTCCGGGCCAACGCCCGCCAGTGGTGGGCGAGCGTGAAGGAAGAGGCGCCGAGAGATGTATTTGGGACCAGTCCGCCGATCACCGTCGAGCAGGAGGGCGTGTACTATCGGGTTCGCATGGGGGCATTTTCCTCACGAGCCCAGGCGCGCCGGGCTCAGTCCTTTCTTCGTCGGCAATACTCCGACGCGTTTATCGTGGAAAGTGCGGTCCCGCAAGAGGCGCCTTCGGACGTCGGGGACAGGCCTCCGCCCGAAGAGGCCCCGCCCAGCCCGCCGGCGTCAGGTTCGGAAGGTCCGTTTCGGGTGCAGGTGTACGCCACGACAGAGCGGGCGGAAGCCCAGTCGCTCCGGGCCGAGGCCCGGCAGTGGTGGCGAGGAGCGCGGGGGCAGGCCCCGAACGGCGTGTTTGAACGTGGTCCGCTGCTCACCATCGAGCAGGACGGCGCGTACTACCGGGTTCGGATGGGCGCATTTGCGACCCGCGACGAGGCGCGCCGGGCGCGGAACTTCGTGAGCCGAAAGTATCCGGATGCTTTCATCGCACAGACGACCTCGATCCCGGAGCCGCGAGACCCGCAGGCACGGGGCGAACAACCCTCCGAGCCCATGACGACGGACCGGGAGGCGCCGCCCCCTCAGCGTGGAGAAATGAGGGCGGAACGACAGGGGCCATCGAGTGGCCGAGCCCCCTCTGCGGCGGCGATCTGGGGACGCATCCAAGAGACCGTCGAGCTGGTAAACGACTTGAACAAAGACTCGGTCTACACCCGGAGGAACTTGGCTGCACTCTTCGACCTTGGCTGCTCCGCCATTATTCCTGAGGGCGCCCGGGCGAACGCCCTCAACGTGGAATCCGACCACCTCAACCAGAAGCTTGGACTGGATTTCGAAGCCCGGTACGGACAACGGACCAGTGCCCTCAACAACCAGACGGCGGGCGGGCTTTCGGGCACCTTCGTGGGGCTGGAGTGGGACCTGCTGAGCCAAGGAGTTCTTGGCAACCGGCGGCGCAGTGACCTCCTTGCACGCCGGGCTGAGGCGGAGCGGTTGACTGGTGAGTTGTCTCGGATCCAACAGATCGAGACCTGCCGGGCCCGCCGGGTCCAGGAGCGCTTTCGAGGAATGGTGCCCCAGCTGCTTCGAGCAAAAATCGAGTTGGGCCAGTACCAAGAACGGCTTCTCCGGCAGGGGTATCTGGAGGGAGAGTCCCTTCTGGACACCTACCTGGAGGTGCGGGGCGACGTGCAGGAGGACCAACGACGGCTCACAATTCTCCGCGACACCGTCTACGAAGAGAACGATCCGCCCGCGCTAGAGGTGTATCCGCCCCTTGTCAGCCTCGACCTTGAAGCCCTCACCGGCACCACCGTAGGGGATTCGCTGCGCCGCCGACTCGGTGAGGTCGAACGCCAAGCAATCGATTTGAGGGATGACGCGGCGTTCGACACGCGGTTGAGCGTGTTCAGCCGGTACACGGCGAACCGAACCCTAAACAACCGGGACCTTGAGTTTGGCGTCCGCTTTAGCCAGCCGCTCTTCGGGGCGCTCTTCGGAAACGATGAGGTCGCGGAGGCGGAGCGGACCGAGTTGCGGCGGCGAGAGGAACAACTCTTCCGGTCGCAGCGCCAGGCAGGCCTCCGAACGGTCTACCGCCGGTACGAGGAGGATCAGTCCGTTGCGATTCGCGCCCACTATCGAGCCTCAAGCCGCCGAGAACGAGTGCGGCAGCGTCTGGGGGCCCGCTCGGTCCGGGCCAACGACCGGCTCAACGCGGCCCTGCAGGACGCCAGGAACCTTCTCCAGGCCATGATCGAGAAGTCCCTGGCGTATGGGGAGGCGTACGAGGAGGTCGCTCGCGCCTTCGCGGCGGCCCGCGAGCCCTTCAATCCATTGTACCTGAGCGTTCACCCGGTGTCGCGCTACGAGCAGCGCGGCCGGGTGGGGCAGCGGTCGCTGTACATCTGGTCGGAGTCGATGCGGAGGCACAGCAATGACTTTATCATTGAACTGGCACAGGCCCGCAAGATCGAACGTCTGATCGTGAGTGCCGGGCAGAATACGCCCATGAGCAAAGTCCGGGCCCTGCAGCGGCAGGCCCGAGACAACGACATTGCGACCGAACTGCTGCTGGCGTCGAATCACTGGGTGCAGCCCGGAGGGGTCGAGCGGGCGCGGACGCGAATCTCGAACTTGAGCTTGGAGGGCAGTGCCCTCCACCTCGACGTAGAGCCGCATATGTTCGACGATTTCGACGAGCGAGAGGACGAGTATCTCCGTCGATACTTGGAGATGCTCCGGGTGGCGCGTCGTACCATCGGAGACGAGAACGAACTGGTGGTCTCTATTCCCCTCTTTTGGCCGGATCGGGTCTACCGGGAGATCGCGAAGATTGTGGATCGGGCGCACTTCATGGCCTACGGAGAGAAGGAGACGCCTCAACGGGCGAGCCAGACGCTTGAAGTGGCTCGCCACTTCTCTCCCGAGCAGCGCGTCGTCGCGCTCCGGCCCGAGGACTTTGTCAATCCTTGGAAACTCGATCAGGCCATCTCGACGCTCCAAAAAGTCGTGCAGGCCGAGCGCTTTGCCATCCACGATCTTGAGAGCTTTCTTAAATTTATTCGAGACGAACCATGAGGCTTCGGAATCGGGAATCGGGCGACAGTGTCGTCAGCGAGGCTCCCGAGGGGGAATCCCCGAGCCCCCGCCGGGCCCGCATTACCGTGTGGATCTACGGCCTTTTTCTCGTAAGCCTCGTTGGACTGGGAATTTGGTATGCGATTTACAACTACTACCATTACAACGGCCCGGGGGAAATTCGGGTCGAGCGCACCCTCTTGAGTCCAGAACGGCCCGGTCGCATTCAGAACATATATCCGGAGAAAGGCGAGACGGTACTCCGGGGAGATTCGGTGATGCTGATTGAGCCCGGTCAGCCCTGCGAGCCCGATGCCGCGTCGACCGTTGTGCAGCTTCGTCGCGAGAATCAACAGCAGGCGCAGCTCCTTGGACAGCGCATTGAGAACCTGCAGCAAGAACTGGCCCGGAAGCGACGACGATTGGCTCGGCTTCGGGAACGGAAGGTGCTGGAGCTCGACAACACGGAGCCGCGGCGCAACCAACTGGAGGAGGAGATTTATCAGCTCCAGGACGAACTCGACGAGTTGCGAGTCCAGCGCAGGCAGGCCCTACAGAATACGAACGAATTGGACGATGCGACGGCCAACCCCGACCCCGAGTGCGTCCCCTTCGTCGTGACGGCCCCTCACAACGGACGGATCCATCGTCTCCACGAGCGGGAGTATTCTGTCATCGATGCCGGCACCCCGGTCCTGAGCCTGACCCGACCGTCTCCCCCAGTGGTGACCCTCGCGTACCTGAACCGCGACCTCACGGGATACGTCCAGCGGGATGACACGGTGCAGGTGATCCTGCCCGACGGGTCAAGGACTCGAGGTGTCGTCCGAGAGACGTACTCAACGGCTCAGGAATTCGTCGAGGTGAAGTACGACATCTATCGTCCCTACGCGACACAACTGCTGGCCGAAATAATACCCACAAACCGGCAGGTCAAAGAACAGTGGCAAGACCTCGACCGGGTAAAGGTCGATGTGGAGGGTGAAATTAGCAACCGGTGAGGGAGCGTCGTTCAGTCTCGGCGTCTCCGATTACCGCGCACCGGTGCCCCTCCGAGACCCGCACTGAGCACTGAAGAACCTCCTGCAACTTCACGTCTCGCCCCCCATCAGCCCGCGCAGGAGTCCAACTGGTGGGCTCTTGTTCTGGAAAATGAACGAGAGCAGTCACACGGGCCCGTTTGGGAGACATTCCCCATTGCAACGGCATCTGAGCTGGGGCACTGGTTTTTGACGAGACCGACCCACGACGCTGTCCTGTCTTATGGCTCGGACACAACGGGTCGGACATTCTCTGGGGAACAATTGCAGAGGTCTCACGCGTTGCGCCGAAAATAGGAAAATAGCGTCCACTCAGTGTCGTCCGCCCTGTTGTAGGTCAAAGATGGAAGATAAGAACCAATCGGTATACATAATTACACGCCCATCTCAGCCTGCGATTTTGGGTCAGTGCGCACCCGCTCAAGATTGATCCCGCTCAAGATTGATGACGACGGGTCGCGCGGCATCCTCTCCGCTTTCCCACTTGACGCTTTCCCACTTGAGGCGAGCACGTCTCTTGTGTCGATCCTGCACGAAATGTGCAAAAGGATGAACGGTGAGTACATACGGGGGAACTCCGGTCGTACTGAGTGCACAGGTCTGCGCGACGCCTGATAGAAACGGACGGAATGTCTTGGCAAACTCGGGAAGGCACATTGGAGAAAACGAAACGTCGCATTCGCCGAGCCTATTGACGACCAATCCGGCCTCGCAAAATCCGAACGAGAACGAGTAGGCTCGATTCTTGCGGCGAGCATTGTATGATTCTTCACCTGTGACGCGCCGCACCCGGCGTGGCGCTCCGACATCTCATTTGACCACCCCCCTGACCCGTGGACAATCTGTTTGGCAAAAATTTTGGCGAGCCGGATCGCCCAGAAGAGGGCGATTCCTCGGGACAGGGGCCCCCATCTGTGGACGACCTCCTCTCCGCTTTCCGGACTGCCGCCGGAGAGACCAGCCCACCGAGCTCGTCGCCTCCCGATGAAGGGGCGGACCTGCCTCCACCAGAACCGACGCCGACGCCCCTCCAGTCCCCAACGGACATCCTGGAGGCGACAATTCGGGCGTTCCGCAAGGCAGGGCGTCGCGCGGAGAGGAGGGAAACTGATTCCGGAGACTCGGACACGGACACGTCACGCCCGCAAGAGTCGCAAGACCAGAGGGAGCGCCCGGAGTTGGAGTCTCCGGGGGCGGATTTCCCCGAATCGGGCGTGCCTTCACCGGACGAATTGGCTCTTTTCACAGAGGAAGCCGGAACCGCTCCGGAAGCGGAAGACGACGCAGCGGAAGACGACGCAGCGGAAGACGACGCAGCGGAAGACGACGCAGCGGAAGAC
>JBDGQM010000241.1:32371-42248 GCA_042219065.1 Salinibacter sp.
GACGCAGCGGCAGAAGACGAAGAATCGGCAGAAGACGAAGCGACAGAGGAGGACGATTCGTCCGAAGACTTTGCCCACGTATTTCAGGGGTCCCTTCCTGCAGAAGGACGGACCGAGACCCTGGACTTCGGGACGGTGTTCGGGGATGCGAACGGGAACGGCGGGGCGGATGAGGGAACGGACGCGCCTGGGGATACCGACGACGAGGACCAGGCTGAGCCGGTGGAACGAAGGGGCGACAGTGTGCCTCCCTCCGAAAAACTGGAAATGTCTGCAGGGGAGGCCCCGTCGGACGCCTCCGAGGAGGCTGAGAGTCCCCCCGACGATTCCCCCTCCTTCGCGTCTCGCCCCGACAGCTCGTTTCTCTGGGTCACCGAACAGCCCACCGACCATTCGGCGGCCGTCTCCATCGATCGGCTGGGCGAGTCGCGCGCGAGAGATGCGAATGCCTTCCTCCTGCGGGGGCGTGGCAAAAAGCCCTACAAGCTCCTCACGCGGATCCGGAGCCACGCGGACATGAGCATCTACCTGAAGCCCGTCTTCTGGCGCCGCACCGAGGGGATACAGTCGCCGGTGGGCGACCACGTCGATGGAGAGTGGACGCGGGACGAGCGGGAGGTCTTTGGCGCGTTGCAGGGCCAGGCTGCGTCGATTAACCAGCGAGTCAACAACTTGATCGACACAGGCGGAGAAGAAGGAGGCGGCGTGGAGCTTCGAGTGCTCCGGTTTATGGCGACGCGGAATCACGAATTCACCCCGCGGCGGACGGTCGAGAATGCCGACGGGTTTGTGTATCCGAAGCTGTCCCCCCTGCTTGAACGAGAGTCCCGGAGTGGTGGGGGCGAGTTGTCGCAGGTCCTGAGGAGTCTTGAAGACCGGCGCCTGCTGGCCGGCGAGTTTGTCCTGCGCCAGCGTGCCTGTCGGAACTGCAGTAGCGCGTTCCTGAACTTCGAGGAGATGTGCCCGCACTGCGGCTCCACGGACATCGACACCGACGACTTGGTGCACCACTTCCGGTGTGCCTTTACCGGCGCCCTGGACGAGTACAAAGAGGAACAGGGAAAGCTAGTGTGCCCGAAGTGCGACCGCGCTCTCAAGCAGATTGGGGTCGACTACGACAAGCCCAGCGTCGTGCACACGTGCAATCGGTGCAGTGAGCAATTTCAGGACCCGGAGATACAAAGCACCTGCTACCGGTGCGAGCACACCAATCCCCCGGACCGACAGGTTGAGCGCCAAATTAAGGAATACGAGGTTACGGCCCTGGGGGAGGAGACGGCGATGTACGGCCTGAGCGACTCCCTGTTGTCGATCCTGGAACGGGAGAGCCGGGTGCTGGACTACGCCACGTTCCAGCTGATCGTGGAATCGGAGGCGGCCCGGATCGAGCGGTACGAGCGCTCCACGAGTTCGCTGCTTCTGGTGCGGGTGACGGGACTGAAGGATCTTCGGATGGAGTTGGGAGATCGGAGTCAAGAGGTCATCGAGGAGATTGCGACGGCCTTCGACAACACGCTACGCTCTTCGGACTACCTCTCCTCCCGGGACGAGTCGCTTTACATGTTCCTGCTCACCGAAACCGATCAGTCCGGGGCCCGCCGGGCGGGCGAGCGACTCGAAAACAACATCGAGGGCGTGCTGAGTCAGAACCTTCAGCGTCCGCCACAGCTCGACATTGCCGTGCAGCCGGTATACGCGGACGTCGACCTCGACGATCTTTCCGAACAGTTCCTGGGCAGACACCCCGAAGAGCCTGCCGTCGCGAATGGACGTTGAGTGCTCAGGGCCGGGGCTGCAGGGAAGAGCCGCTCCGGGGCTCTGGAAAAGAGGGCGACCGCGGAGCCCGCTCCCGGCCGAGGCCTCGTCCCCGAGCACGAACGCTGCGTCGAGACAACCCGAGCGGCCCTTATCCCCAGCTGATTTTCCTGCCGATGGTACAACTCATCGACTCATTTTTCAGCGTACTGGCGGGGATGAGTCTGTGGGACTTCGTCATGTACTTCTGGCCGTTCTTTGTGATCGACTTCGTCCGGTACACGGTCCTGGACGGAATCGGGGTCCTGCGTTATCTCTACAAGTGGAGGATGCAGAATGGGGACGACGGGCCCCGCACGGAGGCCCGGCGACAGCTCTATGGCGAATATCCGCTGGTCACCGTCATTATTCCCGGAAAAGACGAGGGGCCGAACCTGGGGCCGCTCATCGACTCGCTCCACCAGCAGACGTACGGGAACCTCGAGATCATCGTCATCGACGACGGCTCTGAGGACCGCACGCCCGAAATTGGGCGTCGGCTCGAAGAAGAAGGGCGCATCGACCGGTTTCTGCGCCAGCGGGTGCGCGGGGGCAAGGCCAGCGCCGCGAACACCGGCCTCCGGTGGGCCGACGGGAAATATGTCGTCCACATCGATGCGGACTCGTACCTCCGCGACGATGCCATCGAAAAGTCCTTGATTCCCTTCTACATGGAAGAGCGGGTCGGGGCCGTTGGGGGAGATATTCGGTCCGCAAACGCCTCGGAGAACCTCACGACGCGGGCGCAGGCATTCGAGTATCTGAAAACCATCACCCTCGGGCGGACGGCGAGCACCGAGTACGGGATCCTCCGAATCGTATCCGGGGCCTTCGGCACGTTTCGGACGGAGACCCTGCGGCGGCTCGGGGGCTGGGACGTGGGGCCGGGACTGGACGGGGACCTCGTGCTCAAACTGCGGAAGCTGGGGCTAAAAATTCTGCACGTGCCCGATTCGGTCTGTTACACCAACATGCCGACGGACCTCGACTCCCTTGCCAAGCAGCGCTATCGATGGAGCCGGTCCCTCGTGCGCTTCCGCATGCGCAAGCACAACAATCTGCTGAACCCGAACAGTCCGTTTCGGTGGGCCGACCTGGTGACCGTTCTCGACAATATTTTCTTCATGGTGGTGTTAGACCTGAAGTGGGTCGTGTACACCATACAGTTGATTATGATGAACGTGAGCATAATCCCGTTCATACTGTTCACGAACCTACTGTTGTACACGTCAAATAACATAATCAACTACGGGCTCGTGAAGTCCATCCTGGCCATCAGTGATACCAGGGAGCCGCATCACGGGCTCCTCTTCATGGTCCCGCTCATGCCCTGGTACTTTGGGTTCTACCTGCGTTCGATTCGGTCGCTTGGATACATCATGGAGGGCCTCTTCCAGGCCAGCTACTGGGACTCTTGGAACCCGTGGAAGGTGAGCAAGCAGGCGATCAAGGAAGGCGTGTAGCGGGCCGTGTCAGCGTAGACCGGTCGCCGCCCCTCGGGGGGGCGAGCGTGGGGGCAATCTCGCCGCCAGGGTTGCAGACAGGGCCGCGAGCGCCCGGTCGGACGGGATAGAGATTCCACATCCTCTTTTGTATGTTCTCTCAGTCGACAACACCTTCCGCTGACGCGCTCCGATCTCTGGGCAAGTAGATCGGCCGCGGTGCGCCTCGTCTCCGAGAGACAGGGGCTTCCGGACGGTGGTCGGCTGTGTCTCTTCGTCCCGATCATTCCAGTTGTTCTTCCGCAATTTGTCCGTAGCGTCCGACCGATGAATCGATCCGATCCCCAGCACCCGCCGGCCGAGAGCGAAGCGTCCCGCCAACTCCTGACTCGCATCGAGAACCGCGAGGCAACAATTGGAGTCGTCGGGCTCGGGTACGTCGGATTGCCCCTTGCCGTCGAGTACGCCCGGGCCGAGTTCGATACGATTGGAATCGACCTGGATGAGCAACGCGTCCGCCAGTTGAATGCGGGTGAGAATTACATCGACGATTTGACCGACGACGAGGTGTGCGCGCTCGTGAATGAAGGGCCGCTTCGCGTCCAGGGATCGTTCGAGGAGGCGTCGGAGGTCGATGTATTTTTTGTGTGCGTGCCCACGCCCGTCACCGACACCAAAGATCCGGACCTCAGCTACGTCGAGTCGGCGACGGAGTCGATTGCCCACCACCTTCGGCCGGGGCGTCTCGTCATCCTGAAGAGCACGACGTACCCCAGCACGACCGAGGAGGTGGTGCTTCCGCGCCTCCGGACGGCCGCCGACGAGCGCGGGTTGGATCTGGGGGAGGACTACTTTTTGGCCTACAGCCCGGAGCGCATTGATCCCGGCAACGACATGTACAAAACGGGGGACATTCCGGTCGTCGTGGGCGGGGTCACAGACGCGTGCACGGAGGCGGCGGAAGGAGCGATTCGGGCCGTCAACTCGGACGTGCACCTCGTCTCGAATCCGAAAGTGGCGGAGATGGAGAAGCTGTTGGAAAACATCTTCCGCTCCGTCAACATCGCGCTGGTCAACGAGCTCGCGCAGCTCTGCGACCGCCTCGGAGATGTGTCCATGTGGGAGGTGATCGACGCCGCCTCGACGAAGCCGTTTGGGTTCATGCCCTTCTACCCCGGCCCGGGATTGGGCGGGCACTGCATCCCGATCGACCCGCATTTCTTGTCCTGGATGGCGCGCAAGTACGACTTTGAAACGAGCTTCATCACGCTGGCGGCCCGCGTCAACGAGAGCATGCCGTACTACGCCGTGGAGGCCGTCGTCGAGGCCATCGCGAAGCAGCCCGTGCGGCTGACGGAGGCGGAGGTGCTCGTGCTCGGCGTCGCGTACAAGGGCAACGTCAACGACACGCGCCACTCCCCCGCCGATCGGGTCATTCGGCTCTTGGAGCAGAAGGGCATCGAAGAGGTGTGCTACCACGACCCTCACGTTCCGGCGTACAGCGTAGAAGGCCAGAACGGGAACACAATCAATGTGCCCGCGGCGGAGTGCACGCCGGAGGTGCTGCAGAGGTGCGACGTGGCGGTCGTCGTCACGGACCATGACGCCTACGACGCCGAGATGATCGCCCGCCACGCGCCGCGGATCGTCGACACGCGGAATGCGCTGGACGCCATCGAGGAGCCGGAGCTGCGGCAGAAGATTACGCTCCTGGGCGGGGGCACGTCCGAGGGCACGTCCCCCGATGGCACCCGTCGCTGACCCTTGCGCCGACGCCGTGCGCCCCGAATGGGGAGAGGCCGCACCGACGCAAGACCGCACCTACGTAAACTCGTGGTTCTGCCCGAGCGGAACGCCGCGTTCCAGCTCGTCCTCGAGGTCGCTCACAATCGCCTCAATCTGGCTCCGCACAGACGTGACGGCGGGCTTGAGGGGATCAACGTCCGTGGCCTCGTCCCGGAGCTCCGCTTCGATGGACTCGGCCAGTTCGAGAAGGTCGTACAGGCGGGGAAGCTGCTCCTCGTGGCGCTCGATTTGCACTTCGCGCAGAAACCGGACGATCGTGTGGGCGAGGCGGAGAGACGCGTCGAAAAACTGATCCCGCGTCAGGTTGAAGTCGCTCGCCGTTGATTCCAGAAACGATTTCGTCTCCCGGCTCACCACATGCGTCTTGCGGCTGACCTCGCCGGGTTGGTCGTAGGCGTTTTCCACAAACCACCGTCGCGTATCCTCATCCTCGTCTTCGAGGAACGAGACCGTCAGTTGGGCCGCCATTTCGGCGACTTCCTTCTGGGTCACGCCCCAGTAGTCCGACAACTGCTCCTTGGCGTCGAGGGCCTCCTCGCTGAGCTTAAACTTGGTGTGGACCGACCGTTTTTCGCGGCCGGAGGGGGTCTTGCGACCGAGATTGCTTCGGTTCGTGACGAGCTCTTCCATGGGACTACCCTTGCGTAGATGAGACAAATAGCCTATCGTCCAATGTAGCTACCGGTATTAGTTTAGTCAATAGTAATTGTTAGCCAATTCGTTAATTTAGCATGAAGTAAAGAAATCGGAGCCAATGCTAGTGCCGTGTCAAGCGTCAATGTTGGCGGAGCGTCGACACGATCTCAAACCCCAAGGCACGTCGTTTCGAGCGCACCCCGGAGAGCACTCGGTCGCTGCGCTCCCAGCGAAGTCGAGACACGAGCGGAGCGACTGACGCAGTAAACCCGAGAGAGATTCCTCGACTCCGCTCGGAATGACGGCCATAAATCGGGGTTTGAGATCGTGTCGTAGATGTGAAAATCAGGATTGACACTGCACGAGACGAGACGCCCTCGTTGTCTCTCGATGCGGCGGAGGCGAGCACATCCTGCAAATGGGGCGGAATGAGCCGGCTTCGGTTCAGTGAGAACAGAACACGCGACCGCTCTGGGAATTCCTCTTTTTGTTCATCGGAGTGCCCCTTTTATTGGATGTACCCCCCGCCGCTTTTCGCCGACGACTACACACCCGCTCATGCCCGCACCGCCGACCATGCCTACACTTGCTCCCTCCATCATCGCGTCCGATCCCGGTCGGTTTGCGGCCTGTGCCGATGAAGCCCTGGGGGCCGGGGTGGAATGGCTGCACGTTGACGTCATGGACGGGCACTTCGTCCCCAACATCACCATCGGCCCCGACGTGGTAGAGGCCCTTCGTCCCGTGGCCGACGAGCACGGCGCACAGCTCGACGTCCACCTCATGATCGAAGAGCCGCAGCAGTACGTGGATGCCTTCGCCGAGGCGGGGGCGGACAATCTCACAGTCCACGTGGAAGCGTGCACCCACCTCCACCGGGCCGCCCAGCGGATCCGGGCCGCCGGCTGCAACGTGGGCGTCGCCCTAAATCCGGCAACCCCGCTCGGGCACCTCGATGGAATTTTGCCCTTCGTCGACCTCGTGCTCGTCATGTCGGTAAACCCCGGCTTCAGCGGGCAGAGCTACATTCCCGAGTCGACCGCGAAGGTTCAGCGGGTGCGTCGCCAGCTCAACGCCCTCGGATCCAGCGCTCACCTGGAGGTCGACGGGGGCGTGGCCCCGAACAACGCCATGGAGCTCATTCGGGCTGGGGCCGATGTTCTGGTGGCGGGCAGCGCTGTGTTTGGGGGCGACCAGCCGGTGGCCCAGAACATTGAGGCCCTGCGGAACGCCCTGACGCTTAAGGTGTGACCCGGAGACTGTGGAGGCGGAGGGGCCATTGGCCCGGTCGCCTCAGGAACTGTACTCGCCGAATCTGGCACGTCCCATGGAACATCCGCGCTCGGATCTCAAGGACATGCACGGCACCGTGTGCGTGATCACGGGGGCCAACTCGGGCATTGGCAAGGCCACGGCGACAGAGTTGGCCCGCCTTGGCGCCCGCGTCGTGATGGTGTGTCGGGACCGGGAGCGCGGGCGAGACGCCCAGGCCGAGATTCAGGCGATCGCGGAGATGGCTCATCCCAGCAGTGAGGATACGGTCGACCTTCAGATTGCGGACCTGGCTGTGCAGGAAGAGGTGTACCACCTTGGGGAGACGATTCGGGCCGACTACGACCGGCTCGACGTGCTCGTCAACAATGCGGGCGTTTTTCTCGATTCGCGCGAGGAGACGGTGGATGGAATCGAGGCCACCTTCGCGATCAATCACCTCGCCCCGTTTCTGCTCACGCACCTAGTCCTGCCTCGCCTCAAAGAGACGGCCGGTCGCGCGGGAGAGGCGCGCGTCATCACGGTGAGTTCCGAGGCGCATCGCGGGGCCAGTATCAACTTCGACGATCTCAACGCCGAGGAGGGCTACAATCCCCTGCAGGCCTACGCCCAGTCGAAGCTTGCAAACATCCTCTTCACCCACGAACTCGCTCGTCGGGTGCGGGACGAAGGGGTACTCGCGAACGCCGTGCATCCTGGGGTGGTGGACACCAATCTTTGGCGCGGGTCCGGCTGGATTTCGTGGATTGGTCGGCTGTTTTCCTGGCTGTACAAGCATCCCGATGAGGGCGCCCGGAGTGTCGTGCACCTCGCGGCCTCTCCGGAGGTGGAGGGCGTGACCGGCCAGTACTTCAATGAGACGGACGTCGTAAATCCCTCGCCTGAGGCGTACGACGAGAAGGCGGAGGCGCGTCTCTGGACGAAAAGTCGGGAGTTGACGGGGCTCGCGGAGGTCACCGAGGTTGAAGAGCAGAAAGAAGAGGAGTGAATCCCGGCGCGGTCACGTGCGCTCGTCCACCACCGCGTCGAGGCCCTCTTCGTGGGCCGCTTCGAGCTCCTCTTTCTCGCGGCGCCAGAAGAGGAACAGGGCTGCGCCCATCACGATCGCCATCAGGGCGCTGCCGTACTGCATGACCTTGAAGGCGCTGGCGGAGTACGAATTCGAGTCGGGGTTAAACTGGGCGCAGGCCAGGAAGGCCTGATCCACAACGTTGCCCACTTTGCCGTTGGAGGCCTCGACGAGGGCTGTGCGCAGATCGCCCGGGGCGGGGTTGAGGGTCGTAAAGTAGCGGGTGATGGTGCCGGACCCGCTCAGGAATACAATTGCCGCGGGGTGGGCAAACTGCTGCTTTTTGTTCTCGAGGGCCTTGTACCGGATGCCGACCGAATCGGCGAGCGTCGCGATTGCGTCCTGCTCGCCGGTGAGGAAGTGCCAGCCGTCGAGGGTGGCCTCGGGCCGCTTCAGCGACGCGCCGTAGCGCGCCTGCGCCTTCCGGGCCATCTTGGGGCCCTCCTTCGGGTTTATGTCGACAGTTAGAACCGTAAACTGGTCGCCCGCCGTCCACGACATGCCGCTGAGCGACTCGGCGAACTTCCGCAGCTGGATCCGGCACAGCTGAGGACAGCGGTGGTAATTGAGGGTGAGCATCACGGGCGTGGACCCGTCGAAGTACTGGCTGAGCCGGACGGACTCGCCTTGCTCGTTCGTAAACGAGAGATCCTTGGGAATTGTCGTGTCGAGCTTCTGATCGACGCCCACGTTTTCGAGCTGTTCCGGCGTGCGGCTGGCCCGCTGGGCATGGGCCTCAGAGCCGAGGAGGCCGACGCAGAGACAGGCGGCGGCCACCGCGATCCTTCCCCCCTGAACAACCCACCGGGGCCACGGACGTGTTTCTGTGGGGCACGTGCTACTCATAACATCGACAGGTTGGAACGAGTGTGCGTCATCACTTAAACCTGGAACCGGCCTGAAAGTTTGGGAAGAGGCGTGCGGTGGGACCGTCACACGTTCCTCGACCCTGTGTCCCCGCAACTTTCTGTGTCGGTTGGGGCGGCAATCGCGGCAGGATTGATCTCCGCCCCGCCGGTCCTTATTATTTTTACGGTTTCAGAAGTGTGCAAGACCCCTCCTCGTTCGGGGAGACCATTCGGGTTTCTTTTCGGTGACTCAACGTTCGCATGTCGACCCCCACCTCCGAACTTCGGACGATCATTGAGCGGCTGCCGTTCTCGGTGGACGACACCACCGCAGCGAACGATGCCTTCCGGCGCTGGCGGAACGGGAGCGACCCGGACGCCGAGCGCATCGTCGACATGTGGACGTACTGCTACATCTGCCGGTACTTCTTGTCCAAGTCCTCGCAGGGCGCTTTCGACCATGCCTCCGACACCGACGATCTCACCACCCGGGCCTACCGCAAGGTGCTGGACAACCGGGACGACGTCCGGAATCCGGACCGCTACGCCAACTGGGTGAGCGTCATCTGCAAGAATACGTTTTTCAACTACACACGTCGCGACCAGTTTTCCGAATCGATTGAAGGGGAGGGCGGCCCGACGCTCACCGCCGAAACGCGACCGTCTGTGGCGGAGATCGGGTTCGTGCGGGAGGCGCTCGATGAGGCCATCGACCGACTTCCGCAGTATCTGCAGAAACCGGCCCGGCTCTACTTTCTCGAAGATCGAGAATTCGAGGAAATCAGCGACGCGGTCGATAAGTCCGTCGCGACCGTGCGGACGTACAAACACAAGGCTGTAAAGCAGCTTCGTACGGACGACCGGCTCCAGGAATATGTAGATCGTCCAAACATTTAGAAGAATTGCGTTAAGTTTTCGTGTATAAGGTTAGACGTACGGGTTCAATGTGTCTGTCTAGATGCCTTGGTATCTGCTCGCTCCTGTAGTGAGAGCCAATGATGTCATTTTCA
>JBDGQM010000242.1:0-5028 GCA_042219065.1 Salinibacter sp.
GCAGGAGAGACCGACCTGTCCATTCGCAAGATCAAGAAGGCCCTCAAGGAGACCCGCGATGAGGACGTAAGTCGGGGCGTAGTCGGTCGCGTCGTCAAAGAAGTGCGCTCAGAGGGGTAACCCGGGGCCTATGTTGACATTTTGCACGTATCCCGAAAGTACCCCAGCATGTGCCCCCGGCTCAGACGCCAGAATCGAGCACTGCCGTCGCACCGACAGTTGTCGTGTGCCCATCCAACTGAATGAGGAGGATTTGAGCTGTCGTCAGATGGGCTCTCAGTCAAGCTGAGAGCGACGATAGTGCTGTTTTTCTGGAAATAAGCTTGATTCGAGGGGAGTGCACATACTTTACACTATAGCACAAGCCGTTCTCAGAGTTACAGTCCCCCCCGAGGAAGCAGCACGGCAAACCACAGGATCGCCAGTGAGAGCAGAAGCGTACCCCGCCCCAGCCAGCTCGACCACCACCGCATGCGCTCTGCCTCGGGGCTTTCCGGCGCTTCCTGCATCAGACGAATGGCTTTGGGGCCGAAGTGAAAGTCGTGAACGGCGCTGATCACCAGCGTGAGGACGACGAGGACGAGCTTCCAACCGAGCGCCGCGCCCCAGGCGGTGCCCCAGAAGCCCGGGTCCGTCCAGGCCGACCAGGGAATGCCCTGGCCCCGCACGTTTGCCAGTCCAGTCACGACGAGCACGCCGAGGGCGCCCCAACCGATCCAGCGGAAGCGCAGGGCGGAGGCGTAGAGAAGAGGACGTGCCACCTCCTGAAAGCGTTCGCGGCGGAGGAGGGGCACGAGCAGAAGACCGAGGGCCGCCATGCCGCCGATCCAGACCGTTGCGGCCAGGATGTGGAGCCAGACGGAGACGAGATGGAGAGTGTGATGCATCGACGTCTAGAAGTTGATTGTGCTCATCAGGTATCCCCAGTAGGCCGGGTCGTCGTTGCCGACAGCCCGCTCCATTGCGTCGGCGGGGAGGAAGCCCGACAGTCCGGCCGTGAAGCGTACCGGCTCGGCGAACCGATACGTCGCCGTCAGGTCCAGTTCCTGCCCGAGGGTTTGTAACGAGCGATCCGGTGTCGATTCCGTCTGGGCAAAATGATGGAAATCAGCACTGAGACTCACCTGCTCCGAGAGTTGTACAGAGGTTTTGAGGTGAGTGTCTTGCAGCCCAAATTGAGAAGCGGTGGCCGGAAAGAAGTCCATGAACCCGTAAAATTTGTGGTTCGTGGCGAACAGCGTGTTGAATTGGCCAAGATCGTCGTCCCGGGGAACGTCGTCTCCGGAGAGACGCGTGTATCCGGCTCCAATCGTGAGGTCCGGAGTCGTATTCAGGGACGAACTGACGTATGCGCTGAGGAGAGAGGCCTGGATCGTGGAGCGATCCACGTCGGTGGCGACGGCTCTCTTTCCGGTCTGGTAGGCCGCTTCCAGTTCGTACGAAAACCGCGACACTGTGCCCCGCAGGGCCACACCCGGTGTAAAGCGGACGAGGCGATTTTTCGAGTCTCCGTCCGGGCCCGTCGTAATGTCATTGGTGTCGTTGTCCAGAAGCGCAAAGACGTCGAGCGTTTGCCCGTCGAGTCCCTCCCACGTCCCGTAGAGCCCGAAAAGGTTCTGTGAGCCCTCGTCTTCGGCGGTCGTTCCGACCAGGCGTGCAGCGAAGAGGTCGATCGACACGTCCGAGCCGTCGTACGTCAGGACGCCCGCATCGAAGGTGCGTCCGACGTTGCTCCAGCCCACGGCCCCCACGAGTCGCTGATTGCCGTAGATGAGCTCTTGTCGGCCAATCTTCAGGGAAAGGGGGACGTCGAAGAGACCCTTCACTTTGAAGTAGCCCTGATGCAGGTCGAGGGCCCCGGCCGAGGGATCGAGGGTTCCGCGGCCCAGCGCCGGGTTGCCGGCCCCGAACCGACGCGAGTCCTGGAGTTGCACCCGGACGTCGACGCGATCGACCGGTTCGACGGACACGTTGAGTCGTGTGCGAAGCAGGTGGAAGTCCGCGGGCGTTGTGCCGGCGTCGAAGTCGCGTGCGTCGAGCTCACTGCGCTGGCGAATTTCCCCGCTGACAGAAAACGATGAGTCGATCTGTGCCGCGGCCGTCGGGGCGAGAAGGAGGGCGAGAATGATTCCTAGGGGGACGGTCCGCAGGGCAGTGCTGTCGGGAAAGATCATACGCCTGTATGTGCTATATGTGCCAGTGGGAGGAAGAATAGGAGCGCTTGCGACGAAGTACTGGACTGCCACACACCATTTTGTGCACCAAAGCGATCTCAAAATTCTCTGAGCATGTCGCTTCGAGCAACGTCGAGAAGCCTCCCAGAAGACGGCAGTCCTGTTCAAGGAGATTTCTCGACTCCGCTCGAAATGACACGCCGTCCCTTGGAAATTTTGAGATCGCAATCTCAGGGTCAAAAAATCACCTGTAACACACCAGTACGTCGAAGAATGCGGCTTTCACGTCCACGTCCCAAGGGAAGTGCCTCTCGGCAGTTCCCCTTGGGAGCGGCGGTTGTGTCCGTTACTCTTCGACGATCATTGTGCCCTGCATCGACACGTAATGCCCGGGGTAGGTGCAAACATAAGTGTACTCGCCGGGCGTGTCGGGAGCCGTGAAGGTCACCTCCGTGGTTTCTCCGGGCTTGGCGATGTCCGTGGCGGCGAGGACGGCTGGATCGTCGGGCACGTAGTTGGAGGCGGAGATCGCGGCCTGCCCGACGCGCTTGACGGCCTCGTCCTCGGCGGTGTTGAGGACGACCACGTTGTGCTGCATCGCCGGACTGGTGGCGGTGTTTTCGAACACAATCGTCACTTGCCGGCCGGCCTGAACAGTCACTTCGGTCGTGGCATAGGCCATCTTGTTCCCCTCCGGTGTAAGCGTGAGCGTTTTTGGAGGCGCGGGGTCGGCCAGCGCTCCTGCGGCGAGTGAAGCAGCAAGACCCACCGCGACGGCGAGGACTGTGAGAAGGCGAAGAGGAGAACGGTGGCGGTGCATGGTGGAACGAGGGTTTAAAAAAAAGAACAGGGGCATTGTAGAAAACGGTCCTCGGAGAACGAGCCCCCCTGCAGTCGACGGAGACCAAAGAGCGGAGAACCTGCGGTTCTCTCAGTTCGACGTGCAAGGGGGACTGTTGTCCGAGGGGAGAGTTGGAGGGAGGAATTAGACCGGGTTCGCGTTGAAGATCTCCGGTTGCGGTTTCCCGTCGACCTGGATGGTTGCCTTTGCGCCTTTTCGCACCACGCGGGAGAGGGCGTGGTCGACGAAAAAGACCGGTCCCGGGACAGGGAAGTCCATGTGGAAAATGCCGCAGCTCCCGGGCGCGACCGGGAGCGTTTGGACGTTGGATTCGGCGCTGCTCTGAATTGCCCCCTCGCGCCAGGCTTCAGTAAAGACGTTGCCGATGGGATGGAAACTACTGGTCAGGTTCGGTCCGCCCGTGACCATGAACACGCGGGCGGTTTCTCCAACCTCCGCCGTCATGGGCCCGTGCCCGTCCTCGGTTAGGCCGTATTTCTTTCCGTTGAAGAGCACGTAGGACGGGTTTTCCCGCTCGAGTTCGTCGAAGTCAAACGCCACGTGGCCCTCCTTTTCTTCGCCGGTGTACACCTCGTGCTGGCCGAGGTAGAACTCGCGGTCGACCGGAGGCAATCCCTCGGGGGGCTCGACGAGGATCATCCCGAACATCCCGCTGGAGATGTGGTAGTCCAGGTTCGGAACCGCGCAGTGGTAGATGAATGCGCCGGGATACATCGCGCGGAAGGAAATCTGCCCCGTGGTACCGGGAGGGGAGAGTGTGTCTACGGCGCCGCCGCCGGGCCCGTAGACGGCGTGAAAGTCGACGTTGTGCGGCCGGCGGTTCTCGGCGGGATTCTTAAACGTCAGGTTGACCGTATCTCCCTGGCGGACCCGCACCAGCGGCCCCGGGATCTGTCCGTTGTAGGTCATGAAGTTGAAGGTCACGCCGGGTTCAATCTCCGTGACGACCTCCTGGACCTCGAGCGTGAGGTTGTGGGTCTTGGGGGTATTCCGGTCGATAGGCGGAGGAAGATCCGTTGGGTCCGCCGCAACCCGGTCCACCTTCCGGCCGGTGGGCCGAACGGGCGGAGTAGGCGTTTCCGTGGGCGCCGCCTTGGCCCCGAGGGCCGTCAATCCGGAAGCGGCAAGGCCTCCCGTGGCGGCGGCCGTGCCTACGCCCTTCAAGAACGAGCGGCGGGATTCATCAACAGAGGAAGATTCTGGGGAGCGTGCCATGGTCGTCGCAGGATTGGTGAGTGTAAACGAGCGTGTGTTGGCAAGTCGTGTGAGGAAGACATTGCCGAGCTTCGGGGAGGAAGGTGAGCGGTGCCTTTTTCAATTTTAATACGACTTTGTATTAAATAGGCAGCGATACTAACTCTCTCTTCTGCGCTTCTATGATCATTCTGCGACGGGTTTTACACAATGGGGGAGTCCAAAAACCGGCCCGCGGGGGAACGGAGGGTGGGTGTGTGGGGAACGTCCCTACCCGATGACGAACGAATGATGAAGGACGGGTACGGGCGCCTCCCCTTTCTGAGGATGGAGACGGGATCTTCTCTTTTCTTCCGCGGAAATGCAACCCTGGAAGAGAGGAAAAGAGGTGTGCTTCCTGGAGGCCGAGGCCGGAGATGTTATGCCAAATGCCAAGGCTAACCGCGCACTTTGCCGCGGGATGCTCGGGAGGAAAATGTTGCGAGGCCCCGCACGAAATGACCTGCCATTCCTTGGGAATTTTGAGATCGCTCTCAAGCACAAAATGACGTGTAACAGTCCACTAGTCTCGCGACGATCCTGTCCTTTTGAGCAGAATGATCAAGTGCACCCCGCCCCTCGGTGATTGGCATTAGTCTTCGGTGGGCTCCGTCGTCTCCCGCACGGCGTGGGTCAGGGCGGGCATCTCGCCGTACAGGTAATCGAGGACGTCGTCGGTGTCGTACTGAGGGGTTGCCACGGATCCGAGGGGAAGGTTCAGCAGAGCATCCCCGCCGGTGTAGAGCGGAAGTTCCGGGG
>JBDGQM010000243.1:0-5047 GCA_042219065.1 Salinibacter sp.
CCCGTCTCCGTCAGCGCCTGATAGACCTCCGACGTGCGCAGCCGTTCGATGGAGGCCTCAAGGTCCGAGACGGCACGGCGGAGTGCAGCCGGCGTGTAGTCTTGCTCAGGCGCGTCGGGCGCCCGCGGGAAGCCCCACGTGTCGAGCACCTCGGCGATCGCCCGGACGGCCTCCGGCTGGTCGGCGGCGTAGGCCGACTCCAGGGCCTGGAACGTAGCGGCCGCCTCCTCATGGTAGGAGTCGGTCACGGCGTCGGGGTGGCAGCGCTTCGTAGCCCGCCGGTACGTCGCCTTCAGGTCCTCACCGGACGCCGAGCCGGGTTGCGACGCCTGAGGACGCCGCTCCTGAAAGTCCTCGTAGGCGTCCCGGGCATCGTGATACGCATTTCGCAGCTTTGCGCTCCGCACGCGGGACTGGGCCGCTTCCTTCAGCCGCTCCATCTGCAGGCGGAGCACTTCTTCCTGGAGCGGAACCACCTCGGCCTCAAACTGCGACTGGGCGGCGCGCACCTGCTGTTCGAGCTCGGCCTTCTCCTGTAGGCGCCGGGCGAGGGACCGTCGCAATGTCTGGAGATCGGACTGCTGCACCATGGTCACAAACTCGTACGGCGGCTTTTCTCTTCGGTATATAAATGCTACACTACAGGTGTGAGATCCGCCCCCACGCCCCCCGGTTCCGCCACACCGCTCGGGAGCGCCCGTCCCCCGTCGCTGGAACACTACGATTCGTAGGCAACTCTTCTCCTATGTACGACTCCATTTTGATTCCGGTCGACCTCTCCAGCACAAACGAGTATGTGCTTGACACTGCACGGGACTTGGCCGTGCCCGATCGGACCGACCTCCAGCTGCTCCACGTGATCGAGACACTCCAGGACGAGGAGCCCGGCGAGATGGACGATTTTTACAAAGAGCTCCGCGAGGAGGCCGAGGCGAAAATGCAAGACTGGGCCGGCATGCTGGCCGACCACGGCTTCGAGGTGCAATCGACCATCGTCTACGGCGAACGCGGGCCCGAGGTGACGCGGGTGGCCGAGGAGGACGAGGTCGACCTCATCGTGCTCCGCTCTCACACGGTCGACCGGGACGAGTCGGAGGCGAACGTCGGCACGGTCAGTCATCAGATCGCGGTCTTCGCCCCCTGTTCTGTGTACCTCGTGCGGCCCTGAATGCAAGCCGTGCGCTCCCCTACCGGCCCGAACACGTGCCCTCGCCCTCAGTGGACGCTTCCCCAGTCCGCAGCGGCATCGATTTTTCCATCCACGCGCCTCGCGGCTTATGGTCTACGGCATCACCGGCAACCCCACCAAGGGTTCTCTTTGGGACCCGTTGTCCGCCCTTCTCGATCGGCTCCGGGCGGACGACCTCGACTTTTGGATTCACGACCCCATCGCCACGGGGCTTGAGAAGCGGGACCTGGTCGACCCGGCATTCTGTCGCGAGCACGCGGTGGCCAACGTCGCGGAGGCGGCGGACCTCGTCGTTTCGTTCGGGGGCGATGGCACCCTGCTGCGCACCGCCCACCGGACCGGACCCAACGACACGCCGCTCCTGGGCGTCAACATCGGCCGCCTCGGCTTCCTGGCCGACATTGAGATCGAACACATCCACGAGGCCATCGATGCCCTGGAGGCCGGCGACTACCACGTCGAGGAACGACTCGTGCTGGGGGCCGAGCTCGACTCTGAGTCCGACTTTGGCACGCAGTGGGCCCTGAACGAATTCGTGGTGGACCGGAGCGGGGCCGCCGGGCTCATCGAGATTGAGGTCACCGTGAACGGGACGCCCCTGAACACCTACTGGGCCGACGGCCTCATCATCGGCACCCCGACCGGCTCGACGGCCTACTCCCTCTCGACCGGCGGGCCCATCATTGCCCCGGGCGCGGAGGCCGTCGTCCTCACGCCCATCGCGCCCCACACCCTGACGGTGCGCCCCATCGTCCTGCCCGCCGACGCCACCATCACCTGCCAGGTCCTCGAGAACGACCAGCCCTACGTGTTCGCGGCCGACGGGCAGAGCACCATGTTCGAGGAGCACGGCCTCCAGTTTACGGTGGAGCGGGCCGCCCACACCGTCAACCTGATCAAGCTGCCCGGCCAACACTTTTTCCACACGCTCCGATCGAAACTGATGTGGGGCGCGCGCCGTTCAGAGCAGTCAGATTACCCAGAGTCTCCGCTGGCCCGAGACCCGTAGTCCCCCGTGAATGGGGAGTGAATCGGCGGCGCCGAACGTTGACAGCCGGAGGCCGCACCGATACGTTCCGTGCGCGGTGGATCCCGCTCCCTGCGCTGATCCCGATGGGCCAGGTAGCTCAGGTGGTAGAGCAACGGCCTGAAAAGCCGTGTGTCGGCGGTTCGAATCCGCCCCTGGCCACACCACTAACCGCCTAAGCTCCTTTACAGCAAGGGCTTAGGCGGTTTTTTGTTTGCAACGGTGGGACAGATGGTGGCAAATTACTCCTCCACATGGGAGGCAATGAAGGAATCGAGCTCCTCGCGCTCAATGTAGATCCGTCCTTTCACTTCCGCTTCCGGGAGACCGTTTTCGCGCCAGCCTCGGAGCGTTGCTGTGGTTATGTCGGCGTACCGTGCGGCTTCCTCCAGCGTGAGCCAATCTTTGTGTTTCCACGATGGACGACAGCGCGGTCTCGGAGGTCTGCCTCGCCGGCCAGCGGTGGTCGTTTCCATGCCCTTCCGTTTCCTTCCTCTCGTCTTCGTCCTCTACGCCGAACGCTTCTCTATTATTTCTTGGGTTGAGGGATGTCTGTAGCTATGAAGAACGAATAGAGAGAGGACGTTCGCCTCAAATCGTGTTTTTGGGACGGTGTCGATTACTTCACCTCTGGTGGTGCCCGTCCGGCGGAGCCCTCGTCCAGGGGGCACCGGCAGAAACCCGCGCGGCAGTCTTTGAATATCGATGCGTAGATCTTACCTTCCGGATCCTCACGCCTCTCCTTCCAATCGACTGTTTACGTCCAGGGCCGATGCGAAACTTCACGAAGTGGCTCGGCACTGTGCTCGGCGTTCTCCTCGTAGGGGGAATCTTTGTGCTCCCCCGCATCGAACAGGCATACGCGCCCGACGCCGCCAATATTCAGGACGTGGGCGATGCCGTCTGGTACGCCGTCGTCACCCTCACGACGGTGGGCTACGGGGACTTCTACCCGGTGTCGGTGCCCGGGCAGATCGTGGGCGTGATCTTCGTCCTGAGCAGCCTGGGCGTTCTCGGCGTCCTGATCGGCAAGGTCGCCGACCTGTTTGCGACCTACCGGGAGCACCGCCGCCTCGGCCACCACGGCCTCGACGCCTCCGGACACCTCGTCATTTTCGGCTGGAATGATTCGACCGCCCGCATCGTCGAACAACTGCAGGGACTGGGGAAGGCGATTGTGGTGGTGACCCACGACCGCCAGGCCGTCGACACGATCCACGAGCGGTTTCCGGAGGTGGTGTTCCCCCTCTACTCCGAGTTCGACGATCCGAAGTGGCTCGATCGCGTCAACCTGCGACAGGCCCACCGCGCCCTCCTGAACATCGACTCCGACACGGACACGCTCATCCACCTGCTCAACCTCCGCAAGCATTTCCCGGACGTCGAGTTCGTGGTCGCCGTCCACAACGAGGAGCTCAAGGCGACCTTCCGCAACGCGGGGGTGGCGAAGGTCGTGTCGTCGGACACCAACGCGGCCCACGTGATTGCGAGCGTCATCTTTGAGCCCGACGTGGCACGGTTCGCACAGGAACTGATCGCGACGACTCACAACGGGGACGAGTTTGACCTGCAGCAGTACACGGTGGAGCCGGAGAGTCGAATTGCGGGGATGACCTACGGCGATCTCTTCCGCTCCCTGCACGACGCGCGGCGGGTCCTTCCCATCGGTCTCAGCAAGGGGGGCGAGGACGCCTCCCCCCTTCTCAAACTCCCCGACGACGAGGTGACCGTCGAGGCCGGCGACACCCTCATCCTGATTGCGAGGGGCCGGGACATCGGTCCGCTGCAGCGGAACTGGGGACTCACGCGGCCCGGCGGATCTAGCGCCGCCCCCTGATCCTCGTTCGTTTCCTCCGCGCGCCCCAACGACCTTCCCCGACTCGCCATGGCGAACTCCTCAACCGACCTCCAAAACCACGTCGTTCTTCTGGGCTGGAATGCCCTGGCCCACCGCATTACACGGCAGCTGGTGCTGGCCGAGAAGCAGGTGGCCGTCATTACGCGCCAGACGGAGGTACGGGAGATGATCCGGGAGTCGTTCCCCCCCGAACAGGTTCAAGTCCACCTCTCTCAGCTCAACGACTGGTCGACCTTCGATCAAGTCAACATCGAGCGGTCGATCAAGGTCTTCATCAATCTCGACAGCGAGGAGGACAGCCTCGTCGCCATCCTCAACCTGAAGGCTCTGTACGACGGGCTCGAGTTCGACGTGGTCCTGGACAATCCGGAACTCGAAGAGACCTTCTACGCGGCGGGCGTCACCTACGCGGTGGCCACCCAGAACCTCGCCTCGAAGCTCACGTCGAGTCACCTCTTCGAGCCGGAGGTGGCCACATACACGTCCGACCTGCTTTCCGCCAGCGAGCAGAAAGGCGACCACGACATCCAGCAGTACGAGCTCCTGGACACGAACGAGTACGTGGGACAGACCTGGGGCGATCTCTTCTGGGACCTGAAAGGGCAGCTGAACTGCGTGCCGATCGGGCTGGGCCGCCCGCGGCCAGACGATCCGAAGCACGACCTGACGAAGGTACCGCCGGAGGACATGCGGCTCCAGGCGGGCGATCACGTCGTGCTCATCACGGCCGCCGAGAAAGAGGAGGCTCTCGAATCGTTCTTCGGCACCAACGAAGGCATCCGGCGGTGACCGGTCGCGAAGACCGGTTCGTACTGGTATAACGTCCCCCAGGGACCCGGCGACGCCCAAGAACGAGTTATTCCCCCGAAAGAGGCTGGACGGGCCGTCTCGAGCCCCTACGACGCCGCGGGTGGATGGCCCCGTTCCATCGTGCGGTGCTCCATCGTCTCGGGCCCAAACGCCTCCTCCAGGA
>JBDGQM010000244.1:0-12890 GCA_042219065.1 Salinibacter sp.
TGAGGTAATTGAGGACGTTGCAGCCCGCGGACGAGACGGTAAAGACGCGGCTCGTATCGCCGAGGCGGAGCGCCTCGGCGTCCACCCGCGGGTCCTCCCAAATCTGAGTGTAGATGAGCCGCCGGAACCAGAGCGCAAAGAGACGATCCATGATTGCCTCGCGCGAGACCTGTCGGTCGCGCAGGACGGCGCGCTTGAGACGCGAGGCGGTCGATCCGATCATGGAGCGCTTTGCAGGGCGAACAGACCTTGATGCTCGTTCCCAACATAGGAGCGAACTGTTATTCGAGGATTACCCCGGAATTACTCCTATGTCAAGTCTCTGCCTTTGTAGGGGCCTGCCAAACTCCGGCTGGAGAGGACCTGCACGGAGCGCACGTGGGCGGGCTCGTCGAGGAACGACGATTGCAGGGAGATGCGTTACAGTTTCCTCACAATCCGATTAACTGTTCTTCGGAGCGGGTGATTACATTCTCTTAACACTAAGGACGTACTCCAGGCGCCAGCCCCGGCTGATGCTTTTTCTGTCTCTCTACGGTTTCTGTCTCTTTACGGCTTGTACTTGTCTTTTCACTGAATACGATCAGGGTCCGGCACGGTCAGGTGAATACGGCTGAACGGATCTGCATCGTGGGACAATGTGCTTATGGCTTGGATTAAGGCGGTTACTCAATCGGTCGCCAGCGGCGTTCGGGGCCTCGCGAACGGCGTGTGGGCCACCGTGGCCACACCGCTCGTCTACAGTCCCCTCCGGCCCGTCACCAAACAGGCGATCAAGGGCGGATTCTGGATTGCCCGTGGGGCCCAGTCTCTGGTCGAGTTGACACAGGAGCGATGGAACGACATCGTGGCCGAAGCGGAAGCGGAGACCCACTCTGCGTCCCCGCCCCGGCTTGAGACTCCATCCACGGCGGCCGACAGCACGCGCACGAACGGGGCGCCCGCGGGACCCTCCTCTTCGCCTGAGGCAGGGGAGGAAACCTCCTCTGACAACCTGACCGACGTGAAGGGGATCGGAGACAGATATGCCCGTCTCCTCCGCGCCGCTGACATTAACTCCGTCGAACAGCTTGCCGCCTGCGAGCCGGAGCCCCTTCGCACCCGTCTCCAGGCGGCCAACGACGCGGATGAGATCGTCCGCCGGGTTCCCTCCGCGGACCGCATTCGAGGCTGGATTGAGGAGGCCGCCGGACAGCGAGAGTGACGCATTCCCGCATCCGAGTTGGCGCTCCAAGAAATCCGAGTCCTCCGTCTCAGTTTCTCTCGCACGATTTTTAGAATGATAACTCCGACAACGTCATGGCGATCTTCGAAAGCATTGGCGAAACCATTGGTGAAAGTATCGGCGGCCTGTCCGTCGGCATCGCAGGGGCCTTGGCCGCCCCGCTCATCTTGCCTGCCCTCCGGCCTGTCGCCAAACAACTGATTAAGGCCGGCATGGTCGCGGGCGATAAAGCCCAGGTGTGGGTGGCCGAAACGACCGAGCAGTGGCAGGACCTCGTGGCTGAGGCCCGGGCCGAGGTGGAGGCTGGCACCGTCACAGTCGAATCGACCGAGTAGCGTCCATCCCCATACGATTCGGCGTGGAGTTGAAGGAGAGGGGTAGGACCAGGCGCAGATGATCATTCATTGGTCTCCGTCCTTCATCGGTCTCCGCCCCTCGGATGTCCATCCTGCTCGCCGGTCCCATTGACATCGCAAGTCAACCCTTGAGATTTATTAACGTCCGTATGTCGCTGAACGAAACCGACATTTCTTCTCTCCTGCGGGATCTGGACTGGGAGCGTGTTCAGGTAGCGTCGGCGATCCCCGGGCGGATCCGATTGAAGAGTTCGCAACTGCGAGGGGACGAGGCCCTCGGCGCCCGAGTTCGGGAAGCCCTCGACGCGGTCGACGCCCTTACGGACGTCACGGTCAATCCCCGTACCGGCAGTGTCCTTCTCCATTACAACGCCGAGCGGCTCGATGATCTTCCCACCCTCATTGACCGGGCCGCGGCCGTCGGCATGCTTCCGGAGGGGATCGATCCGGAGGAGCTGAAGGCAATGGTGCAGGCCCACGCCAACGGCGCCGCTCCGCGCGACTTCAACCGCGAGGTGCGATCGGTTTTTGACGCGATGGACGCGTCGGTGAAGGAGGCGACCGGCGGGGCCATCGACCTAAGAGGACTTGTGCCGTTGTCTCTGGTAAGCATGGGGACGTACCGACTGCTCAGTGGGGCCGCCACCCAGCCGCTGCCCTGGTTCAACTACTTCTGGTTCGCGTTCAGCATCTTCGTGGCGCTGGAGGCGGGGACGTCGCCGGACGAGCCAGGGGTCCCCGACGAACGCGCCGAGGCCTCGTCCACCCCCGCCGCTGGGGCGGCGGCCTGACCGAAACGCGTCTGAGGTTCGGCCTTGCTGAGCCGGTGGGCACTCTCTCCACTATCACATCCCTGCTGTCGAACTACTGGCTGTATCCTGACGCCTATGGCTCTCAAGTGCGAAATCGTCCATGCCGTGCCCGGCCGTGTCCGGCTCCGGGTGCCGGCCATCCGGCCCGAGCCGTCAGTGGCCGGGGCGCTGCAGCGGGCTCTCGAACAGCGGCACGATGTGACCGACTTGCGCGTCAATCGGACCTGTGCCAGCATCGTCGTGCGGCACGACCCCGCAGCCACCAGTGCACCGGTCCTTCGAGAGTTCGTTGCCGAGCAGGATTCCGCCACGTTGCTCGCGAGCCACGGCGATGAGCCCCCAGAAGCGCCTCGGTTTGACCGATCCGGCCTCGAATTTGCCCTATCGAGCGCCGCCGTGGCCACGGGCTTCTTTTTCCAGCCTTGGACCGTCCCGCTTGTGCCCCTGATGCTCGCGCCCAGCGTCCAATCGATGTTCGCACGAGCGTACGATGCCCTCACGCGGCGCAAAACGCTCAACGTCGACGTGCTCGACTCGGCTGCCACGAGCCTGATGATCGGACAAGGGCAGCTTTTCTCCGCCGCCTTCATGGTGTGGCTCGTGGACCTGGGCGACTACATCCGCTACCGCACCATGGAGCGCTCGAAGCGGGCCATCGGCGAGATGCTGGAGTTGGAGGAGCAACAGGCCTGGGTTGTCCGGAATGGAACCAAGGAGCGCGTGCCGATCGAGGCCCTGGAGGAGGGCGACGAGATTGTCGTCTACACCGGCGGGCGGATTCCGGCCGACGGCATCGTCACGCGTGGGAAGGCCGCCGTGGACGAGCAGGCGCTCACCGGCGAGTCGCAGCCGGTCGAGAAAGCCGAGGGCGACACGGTCTACGCCGCCACGGCGGTCCGGGACGGCAAGATTTACATTACCGCCGAGCGGATGGGGACCGACACAGAGGCCGCCCAGATCGTGCGCCTCATCCAGGAGGCTCCCGGCAGCGACACGCGCATGCAGGACGCGGCCGAGAAACGGGCCGACCGGCTCGTGCCCGTAAGCCTGGGTGGGGCCGGGGCCCTGCTCCTCCTCACGGGCGACGCCTCTCGCGCCGCCTCGTTCCTCATCATCGACTACGGCACCGGCATTCGGGTGGCTGCCCCCACCACCGTTCTGGCCTCCATGACGAAGGCCGCGCGCCAGGGCATCCTCATCAAGAACGGCCGCGCCCTCGAAACGCTGCCCCAGGTCGATGCCGTGGTATTCGACAAGACCGGCACCCTCACGACGGGCGATCAGCAGGTCGAGCGCGTGTTCGGGTACGGGGTGGGCACGTCGGAGGTGCTCCGCCTCGCAGCGGGGGCCGAGCAGCGCCTCAGTCACCCCATCGCGAAGGCGGTAGTGCAGGAGGCCACGGCCCGCGGCCTGGAGGTCCCCGACCGCCCAGCCTCGGACTACGAGGTGGGGAAGGGCGTGGTGGCCACCGTCGAGGGCAAAACGATGCACGTGGGCAACCGGTCGCTCCTCGACAGCGTCGGGATCGAGGTGCCCGAGGCCGCGAAGGAGGATGTCCGGTCCATCGAGCAAGAGGCGGCGTCTCCGCTCTTCGTGGCGATGCAAGGCGAGGTCATCGGCCTGATCAGCCTCACGGATCCGATCCGCGGAGAGGCCCCTGCGGTGCTCCAGGCCCTTCGCGAGCGCGGCATCGACACGATGGTGATGCTCACGGGCGACCGCGGACTGGTGGCTCGACGCGTGGCCGACCGCCTCGGCATCGATACGGTGGTGGCGGAGGTGATGCCGGACGAGAAGCTCGACGCCGTAGAACAGCTTCAGGACGAGGGGCATACCGTCGCCGTGGTTGGAGACGGGGTGAACGACTCGCCCGCCCTGTCTCGCGCCGACGTGGGCATCGCCGTCAACGGCGGGACGGACGTGGCGCAGGAGGCCTCCGACGTGGTGCTGCTGCGCGGCAACCTGGAGATGATTCCCGCGGCCATCGACTGCGCTCGGGAGGGAATCGACCTCATCGAGCAAAACTGGCGTCTCATCGCCGTCCCCAATACCGCCGCCCTCGGCCTCACCGCGCTCGGGCTCATCGGCCCCGTCACCGCCACGGTCATCAGCAACGGCGCTGCCATCGTGGCGGGGGGCAACGCCCTGCGGCCGCTCTTCGACCGAGAGCCGTCCCCGGTGCTGGAGCCCCCGGGCGCTCCCGATGCACGACCGTCCGACGTAGTGCGCCTGGAACGGCCTCCCGACAGCGAGGTGGGGGACGAGCAGGTCACAGCCCGCGCTCCCACAACGCCGGGTGGAGACGCTACCGCGCCGTAAGCAAAGAGACGCCCATCCCGACGGAGGATCGGAATGGGCGCTGGAGGAAACAGGACCGATCGGCCCGGAGAAGTGACAGGACCCGAGTGATCCGGTCCAGGAGAAGAAAGGAGTCGCTACGCAAGGACAGCCAGCAGGAGGCGTTCGGCGGCGAACTCGACAAGGGACTTGGCCACGGCGTTGCGCACCTGGATTTGTTGACCGGACGACTCGGCCTTCAGAAGGGTCCCCCCCGCGGACGTATCCGACGGCGGGTCGATGTCCAGCGCCTCGTAAATGTCGGGGGCCGAGCACTGCTCCTCATCGTACTCGACGAGCACGCTCCCGGTGAGGGGAGTGACCTCTACCGCGGTGATGCCCGGGAGGGCCCGCAGCTCCTGCCGCAACCGCGCGGCGGCCCGACGATCGCCGCGCATCTCGGGAAAGCGAACCCGGATTCGCCCGTCGAGGGCATGAAGATAGGAGGCCATATGCGCAAAGAACCTTAGGTTTTTCGTGTGAAGCATGCATTATCACCAATAAATTTACGGAGTTCAGTTTACCTCAGGATTTAGGGGGAATCACCAAATCATTAGAAATCTGTGGAGAGCAAACGAAGTCCGGGTATTTTGAGCCCGGAAAGGAGATTTAAGGGGGTAGCCTGCATAGTTCCCGCGTCGGGGCCGCCAGTCCCAGTTTTGAAGACATCTCCAGCGGCTCTGTCCCGGAAATTCTCGTTCACCTCGGCTCCAAAGTAAGACAACAGTTCCCTTTCCGAATGGTCGCTGTTCGTTGATAGGCGAGTAATCGTGGGGTCACATCCAGTCGACATGTTACAGGTGCATGCTCGCCTTCCGCTCACCATGCTCCAGTCAGAAGGATGACACGAACGCTGCTCTCCGCTCCCCTCAGCATCTTTTCTTCTCCCACTATCCTCGCCTTCCCCCTAGCCCTCTGCCTGCTTTTCCTCGCAGGACTACCAGCATCTGCACAGGCCCAGTCCTCCTTTCAAACGCACTCTTCGCAGACGCGGCATGAGGACCGGTCTGCATCGTCAATCTGGAAGGAAACAGTTGACGAGCAGTTGGTCCGCTTGCTTCAGTCCTCTCAGGAGGGGGTGCCTGCAGATGCCATGAGGCTCATCATCGAACTTAATGCCCGGTACGGCGAGGCGCTTGACCTCAAGCGCTGCGCCCCCAGGCTTCTGCACCTCGCGAAAAAAGCGCCAGTGGAGAACCACCGGATTCTTGCCCTGACAGCCCTTTACGAAGTGCGCTCCGACGAGACGCTGCAACAGCTGTCCCGAGCGGTTCCACTGTTGTCGTCGGGCCGCGTCCGCCAGCACGCCCTGCGGATTCTGGCCATGGCTCAAAGCGCTAAGCCACAGTCCTAAGGGCTGCATTCTTCGTTCGAACAGGACGCCCGCCCTGGTGGACCTTGTCGGTTCCGGCCGGGGCATGCGTTTTCTTTTCCGTTTAGTAACCGCTGGCGGGTCGACGATCCCAACGGGCTGTATTACATTCACAACTGCATTTCTAAAAAGGTGGGTAATGCCCGCCCCTTTAGGCTCGGGGGCGGGTGTTTTTTGTATTCCTGCACGCTGCGGATCCGTCGTTTGGTGGACCTGAGCGTTGAGTCGTTATCAACGTTCTTGCAACCTGGATCCGCCCAGCGATTCCGTCCCGACGGGGACGCTCTTGGGCCTTTCCCGCAGACTCCCGGCAGAGCGCCTTCCCGCTGGGTCCGCTCTGGCAATGGGCTGCTAGGCGACAAGTGCCCCACAGTTGGCCAAGCAGTTGTGGAAATTGTAACATCTCGGGCAGAACCGAGCCACTGTTTTTTGTTAGCGCCCGCATCTGTCTGTCATGGGTGTGCTCACACCGTTGGTTTTAAAGGCTGCTGGCCCCAATGACAAGCGATCCAGTCGCTGAGAGCTTCACCGCGAATACTAGTGGCTCCAGCGCTGGCGCGAACGTTACGCCCTCGGGAGTCGACGTGCTCGATGCCGTCGCCAACTCGCTAGCAGGCAGCCACCCAGCTACGACCTCCCCAACCCCCTCAAGCTCATGAATAATCCTCACCTCGGAGTCTCCACAATACGCGTATCCCCACCCGAACCGAACGACCCTTTCGACAGCGGCCCCGGCGGGCCTGAGGCGATTGTTCGAAACGCGATTATTCGAAACGGAAGTACGCAACCCTCTTTGCAGAGACCTCTTCAGAGGGTCGCCGCCGAGCTAAACGATGCCCTTAGTCGTCTAGAGATGGTCCGTTCGGCGGCCGCAAGCGAGGAGCCTGACCTCGACAGGCTGGAGTGCCGTATCGCAGGGCTAAGCGGCATGGACGAGGCGCGAAAGCGACGCGCTCGCCGCATTGCCCTGTCGATCGCCGAGGACATAGAAGAAGCAGCCCATCGGCTCCAGGAGGCTTTTGCGGAGGAGGAGACGGCCGAATGACTGTTCCGATCAAGCCGTAGTTTTTCACTCTGACCAGGAAGCGCACGGGGGAGCGGCAATTCGTCGCCCCGGGTGGCGGGCCGTAGGCGTCGCTGCTGTCCCTCCATCGATGACTCTCGCCCCGAAGCACACGCCAGTCTGTGCAGGCGTCCAGCAACGGCGATAGATGCGGGCGGCAACGCCTTTGTCCCCTTAACTTTCTTTCATGCCAGACCTAATCCGGGCGCGGCGTGTTTCCGGAGCAGCTGTGCTGGCCCGTCGCCTTTGGTCATGGTATGATGATGTGGAGGTAATACCCTTCTATCAACGCCTCGGAAGATCACAGGTATGAGCCCGCGGAGATGACAGCCATTACGCTGCCCCTGACAAGATTGGCACCGAATCAGGTTGATGCTTGGCCAGCATAATGGGGCTTGACCGGACGCCCTCTCTCGCAGATTCCCGTGTCAGTTCCACCCTCGTCCGTGCCCGCCTCGACCACCCAGAAGGCAACAATTTACGACGTCGCCGATCGCGCAGGCGTGTCTATTGCCACCGTGTCCCGCACGTTCAACGGCTACGAGGATGTCTCCGAGTCGACCAGAAAGAAGGTCCGTGCAGCCGCCCGAGCGCTACGGTTCCGTCCAAGTCGCCCCGCTCGATCTCTCGCCCAACAAGGCCGACGGACCATTGGTGTGGCAGTGCCCACGTTTACGACCGCCTTTCACAACGAGCTTCTGAAAGGCATCCGTGACCGACTCGAAAGGCAGGAGGCTGATCTGCTGCTTTGTGACTTGGATTGGCAGCGCCCTCTCGGCTCTCTCCGCGGCTTTCTCTCGGGCGGTGCCATCGACGGGCTTATTCTCGTCGGAGCGGGGAGTGCTCCAGACCTGCGTTCAGAAGTGGGGGCGCTCGGGAGTCCAGCGGTCCTCTTGGGCGGGTCAATGGAAGGAGTCGACACGTTTGGATGGAACGACGTAGAAGGGGCTCGAACGGCCACTAAACACCTGATCGATCAGGGATACTCAAAGATCCGAATGATCACCAGTCACCACGAGGATCCGACCCGAGATGCGCGAATCGACGGGTTCAGGTTGGCCTTAAGGGAGTCGGGACTCGGCTTCGAGGACGCCTGGATTGCCACTGGTCAGACTGACAAGCAAGCCGGGTTCAGTGAGGAGTCCGGACAGGAGGCGATGGAAGCTCTCCTGGAGAGACATCCGGACGTAGAGGCCGTCTTTGCATGCAGCGATGTGCAAGCAATTGGGGCCTGGCAAGCTCTTCGGCGCAAAAACCGACGCGTGCCAGAGGATGTAGCACTCATCGGGTACGACGACCTCAAGGTGAGCCGATTTATCGGCCTCTCGAGCGTTTCTCAGCGAACCCATAGCGTCGGATGGGAGGCCACGAGGCTTCTTCTGAAACGTCTTGGGGGCAATGGCCCCACGGAGACGATCTCTCAGGTCATCGAGCCGGACGTGATTCGGCGCGCATCCACGTGAGATCGACGTCAACACAAGGCCAGTTCAGGCGATAAGCTTCCCGCACCGATAGGTGCCGTAGCTACCTCGCGGCCGAAACGATCCTGGCCCTGAGCCTACCATTTCGAGGTCGGTTCCCTCAACTCACCCGCCTTCTGGAACGGTGAGCTCCCGAGCCCGGACCGACCGCTTCCAGATCAAATTCCCGCCGACGCCGAAGGTCCGGAGAGTAAGCCTCCGATCTTCTTGGGGGCCACTGACGGTTATACCAAATCCTGTTGATCACTACTGGAATCCAGCTTCCGGTTCCCAACTCAGTCGGTGAAAGAAGCGGGAAACGCCGGATTCATTCCTGAAGTCTGTGGCGGATCCCGCAGTGAGCGGAGAGCTTATGGACGCGTCGATCGGGAAAAAGCCCTCCGGCTTTCGGTGAAGAAGCTCGGTGACGTGCCGGTTGCCGGAGAGGAACACGACCCCCTCCATCTCTCGCGTTTGAAGCATCTCGAAGAGGAGCGATTGCTCTTGAGGATAGCGAGCCAGGGTTTCATATTTCGCCTGCTGGGTGGTGACCTGCCCACCGTTTACCACTAGCTCAAACGGAGCATCGCTCGTGGTCAGTGCGTCGATGAGCCACTGGTCCCGCTTGGGACGCCAAATCATTTTTTCTGCGGTGCGCGGCGCGCCTTTAGAGGAGCGGCGAGCTTTTCGTATGCTCATCCGCCAAACTGATTGCTTTGCTGATTCTTGAGGACGGGTCCCGACTCGTAGATTGATTGTATGGTAACGCTGCACTAATGGAGAGATAATCGGTTCACGCCCGTCCCCTCGTATCCTAGGACGCGAGTTCCAATATGCACTTTTGCTCATCAGGCCTGCCGGACCCGCAGACCGCTGCCTTCGAAAGCGCGGGATAATGCCAGACGGTGCGGCACTTTCCGGACCGAGACCTCTTCTCCGCCGCGGACGACGGAGACAAGCTGACAGCCTCCTACGCGAAAGTCATCGTTCGCGAAAGTCATCGTTCGTTCGATTGGACGACTTCGTGCGAACGACCCCTCCCGAACTTCCCCTCAGCCCGTGCCGCCGCTCGATTCAATGTATCAGTGCTCACTTCGCGGGGTTACGCCTGGAAATGATTTTGTCTCGGCCGTAGAGAAGCTGGCCTCGGGCGCCGTCTCTCACGAGACGCGACAGCGAGACCGCGCGTATGAGGGGATGTTTGTGCACGAGGATTCGGTCGTGCTTCTGGCCGCACTGAAGGACCGTCACCGCTCGGCCGCGGAAGCCGAAGTGGACCAAATTACGATGCACAGTAGTCGGCACGATCAAGGAGAGAAGGTGGTCAAGGCAATTTACGACCAGCATCGCGACGAGTGGCGCCGGGTCCTCGGCCCGCTGGATCCGTGGGTGATCGACGAGGAGACAGGTACTACCTATTATTGGGACTGGCCGGCGACTGGCGTGAGTGCCTCCATCCGCTATGAAGAAGTGGACGACCGTCCATACAGTGTCGATCTTAGTCTCTCAGCCGTCTGAATGCTGTCAGTACCCCGGTTGGCGGCGTCCTGAAAGCTCTCTTCTTGGGGAGAGTCGAATCGATGCTCGCCGCTTACTTGACATCCGATCGGAACGATTGCATGACATTCTCGGAGGCGATTCTCAACCTGCCGACCTGCGCATACGCGGTACATTCCAGTGTGAGTCTGGGGGATAGGGTGGTCGAGGTCTGGTTCATGCACCCGGTCCCCTCGGCGACGGAAAATGGACAGGACACCGACTCCCGTCCCCTCTTTCGCGTGGAGGACTCCTACGCCAGAACTGGGAAACTTGTCTCGGGGCCGAGCAAGCAGGTGTGTGTGGGCGCCGTTCCCGCTCACATCCGGCGGTCTGATTGGTGCTCATCTCCGATCGATCGCCGGAATTTCCCAGTCGGGGAAGGGGTGGATGTCATCCTGCACGTGCTACGGGGGATTTCCCGAGAGGAGGCCACCTCGGCGAGTCTGTGGCCAAGGGAAATGAGGATGGCGTTGAAATGACGGACCGTTCTCCAAAACCCCTCCACTCCCAAGCTCTCAAACAGAACGGGCGGTCGCTGCTCAGCCGCGGAGATATTGATTTCTTCTGCTTTCATGCTCTCTCCGAATCCGATATGAATGACATCACAGTTGGCGAACTGGAGACGGCCAAGGAGGAACTGGAGTCCAGGTTGGAGGAGGTCATCAAGGATCATGTCGACGATTTTGAAGAGGAAACGGGGGTCGACGTGTCCGAAATTACGGTTGCGTTAGGCCCCTCCTTCGGAGCTGTGGGGCGCCAGGACGGCCGTCGTGTAGGCGCGAAGGCGACGCTCGATCTTCCGTTTTAAGACCTTCTCCGTCCGTGACGTACGTCGTTCACGTGGAAGACGGGAGTACAAATGCCCCCGGCAACCGACTTATGGTGTGGCCACTCGATTCTGTACGCTGAACATCGTTCTCGGCCTCTGCTGACGGATGGATGAGCGACGTATCGAAAATCAACTCGCCGAAGACGGCTACGTATCCGTTGATCTCGACAGTGGGGTCCATGTCCTCGCGCGGGGTCCGGCGCGGACCGACAGCCCGCCAGGTGATGAACAGGAGGAGACCATCGTTATGGCCCGCACCGATACCGTCGTGTTGGATCGGATAAAAGCGTCCTCCCGGAAAGCCGGAGCAGCGGCGTCCGTCCGGCTCGTTCGAAAGCACGGGGGTTCGTAGGCTGTTCCTACAGGCTCGCACACTCCGTTCTCGTCTGAAAAGCCTGTGTCGATGCCAGGCTCATCGTTTTCTCGCGTAACCGGTCGACGATGGCCCGTCGACTCTCGAACGAATCGAGGTCCTCGGAGGAAATAGGACGCCCCACGCTGACCTCAAGAGTATGCCCTTCCTTGCGAAGTTGCTCACGAAGTAGCAGTGAGAGGCGGAGCGTCTGATTCACGTGGCTCGCCACCTGAAAGAGTCGGCTGTTTTGCCCCTCGAAGTAGACCGGCAGAACCGACGCCTCCGTCCGCTGCACCAGCGTCCCCAGCAGGGGCTTCCACGGGAGATCCTCAGCGCTCCCGAAGAGCGTGGGGGACGTTGCGACGCCCCCGGCCGGAAACAGCACCAGTGCTCCCCCGGCGTCGACGTGCTTGAGCGCCCGGCGAATGGAGCGGATGTTTTCCCGCTGGGCCGAAGAGGAACTCGAAAAGTCCACCGGTAGAAAATGATCGGCGCCCTCCTGATCCCGGCAAAGCACGCGATTGACCAACACCCGGAAGTCGGGGCGCGTGGATGACAGCAGGCGGCAGATGGCAATGCCGTCCAACACGCCGTACGGGTGATTCGCGATCACAATTAAGGATCGCCTTCGGGGAATGCGCTCGCGGTATGCCGGAGGAGCGACCGTAAGAGAGACCTGTAGCTCCTCAAGCGCCGCGGCCCACGTCGACCCTTGATCCCGCCGGCGCGCCGCCGCGTACCGGCGCTCCAGGGACGGACGTCCCGTCAGCCACTCGACGAAACGAATCAAAAGTGTCCGCGGGGCCGAGTCCGCCGGGGAGGCGTACGAGAGTGTCGGTACAGGCATGGCGCTATTCGGAAGAGGAGTTGTCCGAGGACGCACGGGCGGGGAGAGAATCGGACCGCTGCCTTGACACCGTCACTGATCGAGCTAACGTGCGAAGCAGCCGTCGCTTTTCCTGACGGAGGAGCTGCAAGAGGGCTTGCCGCTCCTGGCCGGATAGCCCGTCGTAGCGACCGTCGCTCAGTGCCCGAATTGCTTGCCGGTAGTGCGTAAGTGCGACAAACGGCTCCACCATGATAGGAAAGGGATCGCGCCGACGGCCCACCGCACGTGTAACACGTCGGTATTCACATATGCGAGAGACGAGTGCGGAGTCCAGCGACCTCTTCAAAGGGGGCGTGCCGCACATTCATAAGGTATACCGCTGCTTTTATCCCGGAATAACGATGACATTAGCTTTGCGTCAACAGCAAGGCGGGTCCTCGCCCCCCCTCGCTCTGCCTCTTTCCTCCTTTTGCCCGATCCAGGGCGGGCCGCTCTCAGTCTTCCGGGGACTCTCCAACTCCAACGGCATCCTGGGGCACCGGAACCTCGAAGAAGGTGCACGCGGCTTCGAGGCCATTTCGCCACAGTGTCCATTTCTCGCGTTCGGACACGTCAAAGTTCGTCGTCTTGATGCCCCCCGTTTCGATCGTGATGGTGCGCTCGCGGATTTTGGGGTCGCTGGCAATCATCAGGTGTGAGGACTGGTGTGTCGT
>JBDGQM010000244.1:12990-16671 GCA_042219065.1 Salinibacter sp.
CGAGATTTGTGTACATCGGGTCAGCAGAATTGGCGTGTGGAAAAGGTCGGAAACACTCAGTCTGACGGGGGCTGCCGGCGGGAGACTCGCCAGACGGTCCGGACAAACTTGTAGGTTCCGTAAGCGAAGAGGAGAGAGAAGGCGATGAGAATGCCGTTTCCCACGTAGCTCACCTCGCGCAGGGCGACGGCGAGATCAGTCCCCCGAAATGCGAAGCGTCCGAGACCGTACCCGAGAGCGATGAACGAGATCACGAAAAGCGGGGCCGCCACGAGATCGATGCCGAGCCACGTTCGCCAGGACACGTTCATCGAGCCGAGCGTAAGGGGAAATGCCGAGCGGAGGTACACGGGAAAGTGAAAGAATATGTAGACGAAGGTCGGGTAGCGCTCGATAAACGCTCGGGCCTCCCCGTTCTCCGCGAGGAGCCGACGGATCCAGGACAGCCGCCGGAGCCCCCACCGCCCGAGCACGTAGTTGGCGTTGTCACCGAGGTAAGTACCCAGCACCGCCATCCCGAGTACGGGGCCCGGGGGGACATCGCCCGTGTGGATGAGAAGCCCGGCCACGACGAGTACGGTCAGGCCCGGCACGAGGAGGCCGAGGAACAGGGTGTTTTCCAACGCCATCCAAGCGAAGACGAATCCCGGCGCGCAGGCCCGGATCCAGTCGAGGATCGTTTCGAGGGAGATGTCCATCGGGAGCGTCTTCGTGGGACGGGGAGAGTGATACCAACAAACGAGAATATGAAGTGCAGCCGGATGCGACGTAATCCTCGGCTTAAGGGAGAGTAATGGTTTCAAAACGAAGCCATAACGTTTTGAACAACGATCTCCATGCGCTGCTTGGGAAATTAACGGCAGAGTTTCGTCGCGGGCCGTCCTGCCGCCTTGCCTCCCATGCTCAGTCGCTCTGCCCTCCTTTCGAATTCGTACGCCCACCCGCCTGAACGCCGGTCGACGCGGTGGATCATTCGAGCTACGCTTCTGGCCCTGGCTCCCTTTCTCCAGTCAGTGGAAGGCGAGGAGCGCCTGCGAAGACAACGAGGACCGTTTGTCGTTGCGCTCAACCACAGCCAACGTACCGAGGCCTTTCTCGTCCCTGCCCTTCTCGCGTGGCTGCGCGGCGGGCGCCTCATCCGGTTCCTGGCAGACTGGAATTACATGCTGTTGCCGCCGGTACATGCACTGTACCGAAGTGCGCGCGTGATTCCCGTCATCAGCAAACCGGCGTCGCCGCGGTTCCTCACGGGATTTAGGGATCTTCTGACCTCCCCGCCCACCGGGTTCGAGTGTGCACGCAAGTGTCTGGGGCGGGGACAACCGGTGGGCCTGTTCGTGGAGGGCACGACGAATCGAGATCCGACTCGGCTCCTCCGCGGGCGCCGGGGCGCTGCCCGGCTCTCGCTGGAGGCCGACGTACCTGTTCTTCCTATCGGCATCCGGTTTCCCGAACATAGCGATCCGGGCCGCAAAATCGCCGACCACGAAGCGCTGTCGCTTCACGTCGGACATCCCCTCACCCCCCCGACGTCCGACGACCTGCCGCGATGGCACGCCGCGATCATGCGGGCCGTCGCGAGCTGCTCCGACACGGCATGGGAGGGAGCGGAGGCCCGCCCACCGACGGTCCCCGCGTAGCTTTCCCCGTCCTCCCCGAGCAACCATCCTCGGCTCATGATTCGATCCGACACGAGTGCCGTCCGTGCCACGACTTCCGCTCATCGACGACAGGCCCTCGACGTCCTGAACGCTACGTACGCTGAGGAGAAAGACTGGGTCGACAGTGCCTCTGCGCTGTTCCCAACGAAGGATCTCGGGGACGAAAGCACGAGCTGGATCGTGGCGAGCGTCGATAAGGATCCGGCAGGGGTACTCCGGGTGGACTTCGACCCACCGCTGGAGCAGTACACGGAGTATGAGTTCGACCCTCTCGACGGTGCTCCGGACCTTGACGTAGACGCCTTCATCCAAAACCATCGGACCGCGGAAATCGGGCCGTTCGCGGTCCTCCCAAAATTTAGGCGACGGCTCCGGGTCGTCTTCTGGCTCATGCGGGTCGCGGGGCGAGAAACTTTGCGGCGAAACTACACTCATTACGTGACCGACATTTTTCAGGGCGAGGAGCACAGCCCGTACCAATTCCACACCCGAGTGCTGGGTTTTCGCCCGGTGGCGACGCATGAAACCGGAGAGATGGACTGCCTGCACCGCCGGATCACGCTCGTGCTCAATCTGAAGGAGGCCTACGAGCGGCTCCGCGAGTCGCGAAACCGTCTCTACCGATTTCTGACGAAGGGGATCGACGCGACCCTCCTGCACTCCTTTTCCGCATGAGCGGGGAGAGTCGATCTCCAAACTCCGATCGGGGCTGCAACCAGGGGGCACGCGGAGGCGAGGGCCGGCGGGTGAGGGCGGTGCTGGGGTTGATGCCAGACCTCCGCCCAGCGAGATGGTGTTCGAATGGCGAGCCGCTCAGGTGGAGGCACGAGGATCACGTCCTGGGCGTTCATTTGCTCGATCGTCTCCGCCGATAGCGTGTCCTGATGGGCGCCGTGCTCGATGGTACGCACGCCGCCGGTCGCCAGCACGTGGCGCATTTCCTCCGCGCTGCTCGTGTGGGCCGCCACCCACAGGTTGTGGTTCTGAGCCTCGTCGACGACCGCTTCCACCACGGTCCGATCGAGTCGGGGAAGCGGGTGCTCCGGAGAACCGGCTTCGTAGATCACCTTGATGCCGTCCACGCCGCGCTCGGCAAGCGCCTGAATCCGAGCGCGCGCGGTGTCTGCGTGGGCAACCTGCCGGGTTGCGTGCCGGATGAGCCAGGCGTTGCCTTCGTAGATGGTGCCCGCTGGATGCCCTTCTGGGGCCGTGACCGTCGGTCCGGTGGTGACGACACGCGGCCCAGCGAGCGCGTGGCGCCGAATCTGCGCTCGACGCCGGAGGACGCCGAACCGATGGCCGATCGGATCGCCGACAGAGCGGATCGTCGTTACGCCGTGGGCAAGAAAGGACCGGCGGACGGCTGGACGGTGCCGCACGTAGCTCCACATCATTGCGGCGGGAGGCACGGCGGCGTTCAGCGCGTCGCCCGCCGGGGCATCCATGTGGACGTGCAGGTCGATGAGACCCGGAAGCACGGCGTGGCCCGAGGCATCGATGCGACGGGCGTTCTCCGGGACCGCACACGTGTCTCCCACACAGGCAATGCGTTCCCCGTCCACCACGATGCGTGTGTTCTCCAGCACCGTGTCCCGAGCAGGAGCGAAGCGCTCGCCGCCCTCAATGACCGTCACCGGCGCCCGCGGTGCGTCGTGGCCCGGGTATCGCGTCCACCATGCGGCCGCTGCGCCTCCTACGGCAACCAGAAGAAGGAGGACCGCTCCTCCGCCGATCACATACAGGCTCCATCGTGCAACCTTGGACATGAGGAGGAAAGGATGAATCCAGATGCCAGTGCAAATGAAATCCGCATCGTCATGGCCGTCTCTTCCACCGTGCGCATGCGATTTCGCCGCTCCAGGTACTCGTCAAGCGTCTCGTCCGAGATCGACATCAGGGGACTGGTCGAGTGACCAGGGCAACGCGGCCCTAACTTCGTCACTCTCCAGGAGAACGTCGACAAGTTAACGAAGTGGTAATCGGTCGTGTGGCCGTTTCGCGATTGGACCGTCGTTGGCGT
>JBDGQM010000245.1:0-3320 GCA_042219065.1 Salinibacter sp.
CGTTATACAGCCTCAGTCGGAATAACTTGACTTTCGCGGTGGTATCGCATATAGTACCACCATGAGAGATCCGCCGCAGGTTGTACTCGATACGAATGTCGTCTACTCGGGGCTGCGTTCTCGGCGTGGGGCCTCATTTAAACTCCTTTCGCTCCTCGGGTCTGGCAGATTCGGGATTCATCTTTCGGTCCCGCTCGTCCTGGAGTACGAAGAAGTGCTTCAGGACAAAAGAGCCGACCTCGGTTTGACTGAAGCAGACATTGATGACGTTCTGAACTACCTGTGCCGGGTCGCTGGCCTCCATGAGATTCATTTTCTGTGGCGACCGCGTCTGAAGGACCCAGACGACGAGATGATTTTGGAACTTGCCGTGGGGGCCGCTTGCGACTACATCGTGACCTACAACAAAGAAGACTTCCCGGGCGTAGAAAAATTCGGTATTGAACTGGTGACGGCCAAAGAGCTACTTCTAAAAATCGGGGCACTGTCATGAGCAAAGCAATGAGCGTTCGGCTTCCAAAGTATCTCCACCGCGAGATCAAAAAGCTTGCGGAGGAGGAGGGGATTTCGATGAACCAGTTTATTGCCATCGCTACTGCGGAGAAAGTCTCGTCGCTCAAGACGGTAGAGTATCTTGAGGAGCGCGCAGAGCGGGGGAGCCGGGAAAAGTTTGAACGCGTGCTATCGAAGGTGCCCGACGCGGAGCCGGAAGAACAGGACAAGCTGTAAGCAATTGCAGTCCAGTATCTTAGGCTGTATGACCATCGCTACAGCTGAAAATGGGCTGGAGCTATTTTCGAGCGAGTCCAGTCAAGCGGGGTCGACTTCGCGGACCCAGGGTGGTGACGCCAGCGAATGGGGACTTCGCTTGGGGAAGCCGTTTTTTTGGATGAGCATCCGTTGGGCGTTCTCGTGCCCATTTCAGCTGAGCTCTGCCGTTATGCCGCGCTGAACTGGAGGCCTGAGGGCGCGTTTGTTTTGGTACCAGTTTTTCCAAGCGGAACGAGACGGACGGCCTCGCCCCCGGCGAATGCGAGGCGACTGCGCGTGCGGAGGACGACGATTTCCCGTTGCCGATCGAGGCGGACGCGGGCCGCGCGGTCGCCCGACGGCTCGACACTCAGAGATCTGGAATCAACCCCCAGGCCAATGCCCCGTGATTTGTCCGCCGAAGAGACGGTTGTCATCGCCACCTATTCCAACCGCCCGGACGCGGAGGTCGACAAGGCGCGTCTGGACGACCACGACGTGTCGTCCGTTGTCGGTGCCGACGACGTGCACACCCCCTCCCGTTGACCGAGGGGGTGGAACTGCGCGTGCTAAGTCGCGAGGCCGACCGCGCCCGCGAGATTCTAGAAACAGGCCCGGCGACTCACGGCCGGGTGGCCCGCAGAACCCCCGTCACTCGTACCGATCGCTCCCCGAGCGGGCCGTCGCTGCGCTCCCTCATCTCCACGTCGAGCGTGCCCCCGATCGTCTCCGGCCCCACCTCCGTCACCGAAAAGCGCCCTTGAGTCGCGGCAAACTGGGCGTCCGCCACCGACAGAAACGCAATGAGCCCCCGCAGGCTATCGGCCTGCACTCCGTTGAGGAGCCCGGGCCCCATCACCTCGTAGCGCCCGGACGTCTGCGGCGACCTCGTGAGCTCGAGCGACAGCCCGGAGCCGCCCCGAGGACCCAGTTCGATGCCAAGGCGGCCGTTACGCCGGGGACGAAGGACGGCAGGCCCGCTGAGCGTGTCCGTGAGGCTGCCCTCGACGTAGAGCTGATACCGCCCCACCGCCACACCGAGGTCGGTCTCCGCCCTGCAGCCGATCCCTAGCAGGACCACTGCCACGAGAAGAACACCCGAGCACGCACGGAAGATGGGGAGCGACATACTGAAGTGACACTGCACAGACCGATGATCCCAGCAGGATTGGGAGCGCGGACGCCTCTGGATTCGTTCCCGCGGACACGCTCGGTCCCAACAACGCCCTACCGCGGCTGTGGGACCGTCGCGGTCGACTCCGCCTCCTCGCGGTCAGCAAGGTCAGGATCCTCCGACTCTCCGTCCGAGGGCGGAGCGAGATCGAGGATGAGGCGGGCGCTGCGGTTGTAGGTAAAGTAGTTGTACGCCCAGTTGACGAGGGCGCTGAGCCGGTTGCGAAAGCCCACCAGCTTGGCGATGTGGATGACGACCCACAGGAACCAGGCGAAGAAGCCCCTGAACGCGACGCCCCCGGCAAACTCCGCCACGGCCGCGTTGCGCCCGATGGTGGCCATTTGGCCCAGGTCCCAGTACTCAAAGGTCTCCGTGGTGCCGTCCCGGAGGCGGCGCTGCACCTGTTCCGCCGCGTGGCGGCCGCTCTGGATGGCCACCTGCGCGAGCTGAGGCTCGTAGCCGTCCGCCCCCTCGATGGCCGCCATGTCGCCCACGGCGTACACCGACGGATACGTGGGCACGCTGAGGTCGGGATTTACGATGAGCCGCCCGTCGCGGGCCTGCTCGGTGCCGACCATGCCGGCCACCGGGCTTGCCGTCACGCCCGCCGCCCATACGAGGGTCTGCGTCGGAATGCCCTCACGGTCCGCCAGGTGGACGCGGTCGGGGGTCACGCGCTCCACGGCTGTGCCGGTTCGCACGTCCACCCCCCGGCGTTCGAGCACCTCCTGCGTGTAGGTCTGTTGCGGCGCCTTGTACGGCGGGAGCAGATGGTCCTCCATCTCCAGGAGAATGCACCGCGCCTGCTCTCGCGTGTCGAACTGGGCAAAGTCGTCGTTCAGTGTGTCGAAGAGCTCCACGAACGCGCCGGCCATCTCGACCCCCGTGGGGCCACCGCCCACGACGACGAAGGTGAGGGCACCCTCCCCGGTCGCGGCCCCCTTCTGGTCGTATCGTTCGAACTGCCGCAGTACGCGGTTGCGGAGGTGGACCGCGTCCGGCACGTTCTTGAGCGGATACGCGTGCTCTTCCACCCCCGGAATGCCAAAGTCGGTGGATACCGCCCCGGTGGCCAGGATCAGGTGGTCGTACGCGAGGGCCGCTCCGTCCTCAAGGTGCACCTTCTTGTGCCCGGGATCGAGGTCCGTGACGGTGCCGAGGCGAAAGTTCACCGTCTCGTTCCCCTGAAAAATGTTGCGGACATTGTGGGCGATGTCGTCCGGCTCCAGCCCCGCCATGGCCACCTCGTAGAGAAGCGGCTGAAACTTGTGGTAGTTGTTGCGGTCGACGAGGGTGACGCGGACCGGCGCGTCGCGCAACGCCTTGGCGGCTTCGAGCCCCGCAAAGCCGGCCCCCACAATGACGACGTGGGGACGCTCGGCGGGCGGGGAAGAGG
>JBDGQM010000246.1:0-12957 GCA_042219065.1 Salinibacter sp.
TATTCAACCGCCTCACCGGCTCGCGCCAGGCCATCGTCGATGACGAGCCCGGCGTCACACGCGACCGGGTCTACGGCGAGGCCGAGTGGGAGGGGCACACCATCCCCCTCGTCGACACCGGCGGCTACGTGCCGCGCTCGGACGATCCCTACGAGCAGGCCATCCGCAAGCAGGCCGAGATCGCGCTGGACGATGCCGATGTCATCCTCTTCGTGGTGGACGTGACGACCGGGATTACGGACACGGACCAGGAGATCGCGAAGATTCTCCGGCCCGCCGACACGCCCGTCATGGTCCTGGCCAACAAGGCCGACAACGAGGAGCGCGAGTGGGCTGCGAGCGAGTTCTATCAGTTTGGCCTCGGGGAGGTGTATCCCGTGAGCAGCACCACGAAGCGCGGGTTCGGCGCGATGCTGCAGGCGCTCGTCGACCGGGTGCCCGGCACGGGGGCCGAGGACACCGACGATCGCGTGCGCATCTCGCTCGTGGGGAAGCCCAACGTGGGCAAGTCGTCGCTCGTGAACGCCACGCTCGGGTTCGACCGCGCCATCGTGACCGAGACGCCCGGCACCACGCGCGACACGGTGCAGTCCGTCGTGCAGTACGAGGACCGCGAGTTGATGCTCGTGGATACGGCGGGGATGCGGAAGCGCTCCAGCACAGAGGGCGTCGAGTTCTACGCCACCGTCCGGAGCGAGCGGGCGATCAAGGCCGGAGACGTGTGCGTGCTCGTCCTCGACGCCACCGAGGAGCTGCACAAGCAGGACCTGAACGTGCTCACCCAGGTGGACGAGCACAAGAAGGGCATGGTGGTGGCGGTCAACAAGTGGGACCTGGCGCCGGAGGACGACGTGAAGGAGCAGTACACCGAGTACCTGCAGCAGTACCTCGGCACGCTCGACCACGTGCCCGTCGTGTTCGTGTCCGCCGTCACGAAGCAGCGGGTGTACGAGCTGCTCGATACAGCACTGGAGGTGGCCGAGAGGCGCGAGACCCGCGTGCAGACCAGCGAGCTAAACGACGTGGTGCAGGCGGCGATCGACGAGAAGCACCCGCCGACCACGAGCAGCGGGGCGTTCGTCAACATCAACTACGTCACACAGGTCCGCACGGCGCCGCCCGTGTTCGTCTTCTTCGCCAACCACCCGGAGGGCATTCGCACCGACTATGAGCGGTACCTGGAGGGCAAGCTCCGGGATGCCTTTGGGTTTGAGGGGGTGCCGTTGACGCTGGTGTTTAAAGAAAAATAGCCGTTACTTGGAGGATAGCCTCTCCATCTCGTGAAATGGAAGAAGACTTGGTACTTTGAGAACGTCCGACCCAAGAAGCATCCGGAGTTGAGTATGGACACCATCGTGCGGATCGCGGAAAACCCAGCGTATCAATCTGTACAAGAGGATGGTCGCTTCCGCAGATGGGGATATTCTGAATCCTGGGAGCACTGGGTTCGTGTGATTGTCGAGCCCGATGGTGAGACGCTACACAACGCATTTATCGACTCCACATTCGACCCTGGACAGAGAAATCGGTTCGGGGCGGAGGATGATTAACGATGTTCATGCTGTATGTGCCGGAGACGGACACCCTCGAAATCGTATACCGGGAGGCCCTTGGGCCGGTCGACGAGACCCTCCCCGGACCGAAGGAATGGGTCACGATGGACGTCGATGAGGAGGACCGTCTCGTGTCTATGACCATCGAGCACGCGACCGACCATGCCCCTCCACACGTTCGACTTGCGGAGGCACGGCGACTCGTGGAAGGGACCGAAGACTCTTTCGAGGTGGTGTATTTCGATGCAGAGGGGCATCTGGACCTGAAGGCCACGTACGACGCGGCGGACACATCCCTGTCTCCGTCCACGACCGCCGAATCGTGATTCCGAGGGGAAACGCAGAGCAACCGTATGTCAAGAGCTTCCTTCCGGGCAAGGAGGCTCGCCCGCCTCTGTCCAACGAAACAGTCCCGTAAGAATGGGCGAGAGGACGAATGGGAGCACGAACGCACTGCCCTGAACCGGCGCGTCATCAGAACCGAAGCCAAGATGCAATTGCCGTGGAGGGAAAATGCACTTACTTCCGATCAGCGAGACTGCCAGAAGCACGGGGGGGGCATGAAGACACTGCCCTCGACGCGAGGGACGTCAGACGGATAAGGCCCGTGCGGGCGGGCCGTGTGGAACGACCCTGACAAGAGAGACACGAGTTCGATCCGGCGCGGACACCTGTAGGTGTTCGTCTGTACGGTGTGACCTGAGACGTTGCCACTTCCCTTTCGTGCGGACGACTCGGTGAGACGGGCGCCGCAGAGGATTACGGCTCATGCCATCCACCGATTTGAGCGATTTAAAGGACCGATCCAAGCGGATCCGGTTGGGGCGCAAGGTGCGTGCGTACCTCGTTCATCTCTTCACGGCATCGGGGGTCGCGTTTGCGTTTCTGGCCATGCGGGAGGTCGTGCAGGCCGATCTTGACCCGCGATGGGTCTTCGGCTGGCTTACGCTGGCCGTGTTCATCGACGCGGCCGACGGGCCGCTGGCACGGCTCTGGGACGTGAAGCTATACGCCTCCCGCATTCTGGGGAAGACCATCGACCTGATCGTCGACTACCTCACGTTCACGTTCATCCCCCTCATCCTCGTGTGGCGGATGGACTGGCTGCCGGGCTGGGACGGCCTCTGGGTGACCCTCCTCATGGTGGCCAGCCTCTTCGGGTTCGCCAACACGTCGGCCAAGCAGGCGGAGGAGGGCTTCTTCCTCGGCTTCCCGTCGTACTGGAACGTGGTGGCGTACTACGTGGGCTTCCTCGCCGTCGAGTACGGGACCGTCGGGTCCTACGTGTCGCTGGGGGCCGCGTTGACGCTCGGCATCTTGACGCTCGTGCCGGTCCGCTTCGTCTATCCGAATGCGGCCCCGAGCCCGTGGCGCCTCATCGTGACCCTCGGGGGCCTCGCGTGGCTGGCGCTGCTCCTGGCCCTGTTGCCCACCTTCCCGGAGCTGCCCGACTGGGGCGGCGACTGGGTGCTGTGGGTGTCGTTCATCTACCCGGCCTTCTACTTCGGCCTGTCCGGCTGGCTCGACCACACGAGCTGAGGATTCGTGGGGCCGTCTCGACTTCCTCGGTCCGGCAGGTTCGTTCGGCTGACGGCCGTCCCGGTTCTGATCTGAAATGCCGGGCGAGGACTTCATCGGCCGACCGTCGTCCGCGGTCCGTCGTCATTTCAAGACCGTCACACCTGCCGACGGCCTCGCTTGGCGGTGATGACGCCGGTGTTCATGCCCATCCAGTGCATGCCGCCCTGGTAGCGGCCGTGCTCCATCTTTAGGCAGCGGTCCATCACCACGTCGAGCCCGTGCTCTTCGGCAATGTCGGCGGCCTCGGGGCTCACGATGCCGAGCTGGAGCCAGAGGGCATCGGCCCCCATCGCGGCGGCCTGCTCCGCGTAGGTGGGGCACTCGTGCGGGGGGCGAAAAATGTCCACCACGTCGACCGGCTCCGGGACCGCCTCGAGCGTCGGGTAGGCCGTCTCCCCGAGAATGGAATCGGCCTTCGGGTGGACCGGAATGAGGCGGTACCCCTGCGACTGCAGGTACGTGGCCACGAACTGGCTCGCCTTCTGCGGATTGGAGGACAGGCCCACCATGGCGATGGTGTCCGTCGTCCGCAACAGGCGGCGGATGGTGTCGGGGTGCTGATACTGCTCCTGCTGCTCCGGAGAGAGCGAGGAGTTCATTGCGAGATCGCATGCAGGGCCTGATCCAGATCCCATAGCAGGTCGTCGGTGTCTTCGAGTCCAATGGAAAGGCGAATCATCCCCGGCGAGAGGCCGCTCGACCGCATCTCCTCCTCGGAGAGCTGCTGGTGCGTGGTGGAGGCCGGGTGCAGCACCAGGCTTCGCGCGTCGCCCACGTTCGCGAGGTGCGAGAAGAGCTGAAGGTTCTCGATGAAGGTCTCGCCCGCGGCCCGCGGATCCAGCGTGTCCGGATCGAGCTCAAAGGTAAAGATGGCACCCGGCCCCTTCGGCAGGTACTTCTGGGCGAGGTCGTGGTACGGATTGCCGGGCAGGCCGGGGTAGGCCACATCCGCGACCATCGGATGGTCGTCGAGGTGCTCGGCCACCGCCTGCGCGTTGTCCACGTGCCGCTCCATGCGGACGGAGAGCGTCTCCAGCCCCTGAATGAGCTGGAACGCGTTGAACGGGGAGATGCTGGCCCCGGTGTCGCGGAGCGTCTCGGCGCGGGTCTTCATGAGGTAGCCCTGGTGGCCGAATGTGTCGGGGAATTTGAGGCCGTGGTAGGAGTCGGAGGGCTCGGCCACCGTGTCGATGGTGGTGAAGTCGAACGAGCCCCCATCCAGGACGACGCCGCCGATGGAGGTGCCGTGGCCGCCGATGAATTTGGTCGCGGAGTGGACGACGAGGGGCACGTCCCAGTCGAGCGGGCGGCAGAGGTAGGGGGTCGCAAACGTGTTGTCGATGAGGAGGGGGAGGCCGTGCGCGTCGGCCAGCTCCACGAGCGGCTCGACGTCCAGGACGCTGCCCTGCGGATTGCCGATCGTCTCGCCGTAGAGCACCTTCGTATCGTCGGTAATGGCCGCGTCCCACGCATCCAGATCATTCGGTTCTACGAACGAGGCCTCGACGCTCAGCTTCTGGAACGTGTTCGTGAAGAGGGTGCGCGTGCCGCCGTACAGGTGCGAGGAGGCCACGATCTCGTCGCCGGGCTCCAGCAGCGTCATCAGGGCCACGAGCTCCGCGGCCATGCCGCTCGCCGTGGCCACAGCCCCCACGGCGTTCGACAGGGACGCGATTCGCTCCTCGAAGGCCGCCGTCGTCGGGTTGTTGATGCGGGTGTAGATGTTGCCGTACGCCTTCAGCTCAAAGAGCTGGGCGGCGTAGTCGGTATCGTCGAAGACGTAGGAGGTCGTCTGGTGGATGGGCACGGCCCGCGATCCCGTTTCGGCGTCGGGGACGTGGCCGGCGTGGAGCATGCGGGTTTCGAAGCCGAAGTCGCGCTCCGCCCCGGCGGTGGGGGAGGCCCCGTTGGCGGCGGGCGGCGGCGTGTCAGGGGGCGACGTGTCGGGCGGCGCGTCGGAATCGGACGGCATGTGAGGACAGGAGCGTCGATTGTTTACGGTTCATCACGAGTTCTGGGACGGAGACGCCTCCAGGGGCGTTTCGGGGCGCGTGGCAAAGTGCTGACAATTGTCCGTCGGGGTTCTTCCAGGGGGTCACGGGTCGGCGGGGGCGCTCACGCTTCGGTAGTCCCGGTCGTAGTAGAGGAGGGGACGGGCCTCGTCCCGTTCCTCCAGCTGGGTCACGCGGCCCACGACGATGGTGTGGTCCCCGGCCTCGAAGGCCTCGTGCCAGCGACAGTGGAGGACGGCGGGGGCCGATTCGAGGATGGGCGTTCCGTGCGTGTCGGTGCGATGCGCCACCGCTGCGAGCTGATCGGCACCGGACTGGTCCGGGACGGCGAAGTGCCGGCAGAGCTCGGACTGCCGGTCGGCCAACAGGTGGACGGCAAAGTGGGCGGCCTCCGCCAGCACCGCGTGCATCTGGCTGTCCTTCTCGACGTTGAACGAGACGAGCGGGGGATCCAGCGAGACGCTCGTGAAGGAGCCAATCGTGGCCCCGCGGGCTTCGGCGCGCCCCGCAGCGGTGACGACCGTCACGGGGGACGGAACGCGCTGCATTACGCTGCGGAGGTCCTCGCCGGTAATGGAGGATCGGACGGGCATTGGGGATCAGAATTCGAGTGGGGAAACGTGCGGGGGAGGGGCCGGACGCGGCGGTGGAGCGGAAGGGAATGGGCGTCAAAATTGCGGGCCCAGTTCCGAAAGGGCGTCGCTGTCGTCGATAGCCCGGTGCAGGTCGACCGTCGCCGCCCCGAGGGTGCGCAGCCGCTCGCGCACCGTGTCATCCGTCAGGGTGGAATCGTCGCCGTAGTGATCGCCGTGGGCGTACACGCCGCTGCCGACGAGGTGCGCCCCGAAGAAGGAAAGCACGGGGGCAAGCTCCTTCTCGACCACGAGGTAGTGGTGGGGCGTCGCCCCCGTCCCCACGAGGCCCACGGCGCTGTCGGCCAGGGGGGCCACGTCGGCCTGCCACATGCCCCGGGGAATCATGTCGAGCAGATTTTTCAGGACGCCCGAGTAGGAGGCCCGGTACACCGGCGTGCCGATGACGTAGGCCGAGCTGTCGATGATGCGCTCTAGGGCCTTGGCCGTGTCGCCGGTGTAGTCCTTCAGCGGACGCCCATCGGCGGGATCGAGGTCGTACTCGGCGAGGTGAAGGACCTCCGTGTCCACTCCGCGCTCGGTTTCGGCGGCGTCGAGGGCCACTTCGACGGCGGCGCGGGTGCTGGAAGGCTGGGATCGACTGCCGACAATTCCTAAGACATCGCTCATGAAGGAAGGCTGTGTCAGGGCGGAAGAAAGGCTGCACTGGTTGGAGGGCGTGAACCGTGATACGTGAACTGTGATACGTGAACCGTGACCCCTCTCACGCATCACTCCTCACGCATCACTTCTCACGCATCACTCCTCACGCATCAATCGGCTACGCCGGCACCGCAACGGGATCCTCGGCCAACGGCTCCGCCTCGCGCACGGCCGGAATGATTTCCTCGCCGAAGTGCGGAAGCTCGTCCTCGTAGTGGAGGAAGCCGGTCAGCACGAGGTCCACCCCGATGGCGTCGAGCTTGCGGATGCGCTCCACGATCTGCTCCTTCGTGCCGATAAGGCCGGTGCGGAAGCCGTCGTTGTACTGGACGAGGTCCTCGAACTCGGAGTCGTCCCACATGCCTTCGCCTTCGGGCGAGGCCTGTCCGGCCTGCTTGACCTGCTCCTTGAAGCCCTCGACGGCCTCCTCGGTGGCGTGCTCGATGATGTTTTCGAGCACCTGCTTGGCCTCAGCCTCCGTGTCGCGCGCAATGACGAACGAGTTGACGCCGATCTTGGGCGGCTCGACGCCGAACTCGCGGGCATATCCGTTCACGTCGTCGATGATGCCCTTCAGCTTCTCGAGGCTTCCGCCGTTGATGAAGAACCAGTCCGAGGCGCGGGCGGCCATGCGCCGGGCCCGCTTCGAGTTGCCGCCCTGGAAGATGTCGGGGATGGTCTCGGGGGTGGGCTCGCAGGGGGCCTCGTCGATCTGGTAAAAGCGCCCGTCGTAGCTGAAGAGGTCCTCGGTCCACAGGCCTTTCAGGACCTCAATGAACTCTTCGCTGCGCTCGTAGCGCTCGTCGTGCGCGAGCCAGGGCTCGCCGAAGCGGGTGTACTCGCCCTTGAACCAGCCGCTCACGACGTTGAGGTGGAAGCGGCCGTTGCTGATGTGGTCGGCCGTCGAGACGAAGTTGGCGATGGGGCCGGGCTTCCACTGGCCCGGATGCACGGCGCCGATGAGGCGCAGTTTGTCGGTGTGCGAGGCCAGCGCGTTGGCGATGGAGAGGGCTTCGAGTTGCTTCTCGGCGTTGTAGCTGCCGAAAAAACGGGCCTGGGCGAGGGCGTATTCAAAGCCGACCTCCTCGGCCGTCTGGGCAATCTCCTTGTTGAAGGGCCACTTCCAGTCCGTCTTCATCGGCCAGTCGGTGATGACGAGGCCGCCGCTGACGTTGGGGACCCAGTAGGCGAATTTCGTATCCATGGTGTAAAGGCTCCTTCGGGTGAAAAAAGACAGGCTGAGACGCGCCGCGCGCCTGCCGAAGGAGCCACAGAAAAACCCGTGCTCCAGCGGCAGGAGCACGGGCGCAAGCACAATAGAATGGGAAGACGGTCATCTCTCACTCCACAGCGCGCACAGGCTCCTCCGGGGGCCACATACACATGTCGCCACAACACAGACATGGCATGCCGGAGCGTCGGCGACTGCGCTGGATGGACGGAGAGAGCGTGTTCACGAACGAAGATCGCGGGGGAGAAAACCTCGATAACCACCCCCCTGAATATCGCAGGGCCAGCAGATGTTGCGGGATCGGATCGAGAACGGCCTTCCTTGTTCTCGTTTTAACATTCGGAGTTGTATTGCAGGGCCGGAAGCGCTTACGACCGGATGGGGACGAAGAGGGAGGCGTTCGCGATACGATCATCTGTGGCATTCTACGTGGAGCACTCCTGCACGCGTCCCCCTGTATCGGGGTTACGGACGGTCGAGGGTCTGCAGTTGCGCGCCAATTTCGTCCACGAGCATGTCGAGGCCCCGGCTGAGGTGTTCCACGAGCGCCCCGTAGTTGTTCACGCGCCAGTCGTCCGTTCGGTGACGGGTCTGCCCCCGTGCCAGTACCGTGTCGGCCTCCGGGGAGTGGATGGTCCACTGCACGGTCATCTGGGAGTGGCCTTCGGGGGGCGGGGCGTCGTCGCTCGCTTCGGGGTCGGGTCGCGGACCGACGCCCTCGAAGCGGAGGACGTGCAGCTTTACGACGTAGTCGAAGGTCGAGCCCTCGGGCCAGGGAACGGCCTCCACGGAGCGGATGCCGGAACGGCTCTCCAGGGTCTGGGCAACGGTGCGATTGATGCCGCGGTCCAGATCTTCGCCCCACCGGTGGAACTCGGCAAAGTCGATCGTGTGGGGCCCGCGGCGGGTGACAATGCGCGTGGGGTCGAGGTACGAGGCCAAACGAGGTTCGCGCAGGCCGACCGACAGGCGAGTGGTGTCTGCGGTGCCCGCATCCGTCTGCTGAGCGCGGTCGAGGAGGTAGTAGGTAGCGTCGCTCGTGCGCGGCTCCAGCAGGCGCACGCAGCCGGCGACGGACAGGGCCAGCAGGCCGAGCGCGACGGCCCCGAGTCCAACGCGAGAGAGACGAGACGTGGGAACGCAAGAGTACGCCATGCCACTGCTCCGATGTCAGTCGTGGTTTTGTGGTTAGTTCTGCGATCTCAAAACCCCCAAACCCGACACGTCATCCCGACGGTGGTCGGGACATGTCTCGAGCGCAATCGAGAACTCTTTCTCTCGAAGCCGCTTGCCCCGGGGAGGCTCCTCGACTCTGCTCGGAGCGACCTGCCCTGGGATTTTGAGATCGCATTCGATACGAAGAATGAAGCTCCCCCACCACTACGGCTGCTGGTTCGAAGGGGGAGGTTTTTCGCGGCCCCGGAGGAACATGCTCGGATTCCGCTCCAGGGACTGCACGAGCACGCGGAGGGCCTCGGTCGCCTCGGAGAGGTTCGAGAGGGCTTCCTCCATCTGATACCCGATGCCGGAGTCCGTGGAGAGGGTCTGATCGATCTTCTTCATCGTGCCCTGCATGCGCTGCAGGGTGGTGCGGAGCTCCCGGCTGGTCTTCTTCAGCTCGTCGGCCGTCGGCTCCACGCCCTCATCGAACCGCTGGACGAGTTTCTGGGCATCGCTGATCGTAGCGCGGAGTTCCTTCGTCGCCTTTGGAAGGTCCTGGAGCGTAGTGCGCACCTCGTCCGACTCGACCACCGTCTGCACCGATTCGACCGTGGTGAGAATCGACCGGTTGATCTCTTCGACCTTGAGCTTCTCGAGCTTCTTGTTGGCGTTTACGAGAAACGTGACGAGGTTCTCGTTGATCTGGGTGACGTCGAACTGACGCAGGTTCGTCATGAGGCCGGAGGCCCCCTCCCCGAGCTTGGCCAGGGGGGAGAGCTCGGTCGGAATTTCGAGGTAGCGGGAGCGCCCTGTCACCTCGACGGCCGATGTCGGGTTCGACACGTACGTGAGCTCTACGTACAGCTTGCCGGTCACGATGCTTTCGAGCTGCAATTGCGCCCGAAGCCCATTCTTGATCTGCTCGCGGAGCCACTCCGGATCGTCCAGATTGAGCGGTGCCCCCGTGGTGTCCGTCACCGGGTCGAGGTTAATGGCGTACTGCACCGGCACCTGAAACGTCTCGTTGTCGATGTCGACGCGCAGCTTCACGTCGGTCACCTCGCCGATGGGTACGCCCTTGAATTTGACGGGTGCCCCCACGTCGAGGCCGTTGACCGACTCATCGAAGTAGCTGATAAACGTCGTCCGCGACTGAAACAGGTATCCGGAGCCGAGGGCCGCGACGCCGGCGATGGCGAGCGCGATGGCGCCGACGACGAAGAGGCCGATCAGGGTCGGGTTGGCGCGTTGGCTCATGAGGCAACCGCTGGAGTGAAAGAGAGTCCCCGCCGCTACTCCGCATCGAGGGAGCGGGTCAGAAATTGCCGCACGCGCTTGTTGGGCGGATTGCTCCGCAGGGCCTCGGGCGCCCCGAGGGCGCTCATCGTCTTGGTCTCGATGTCCAGGTAAAGCGCGCGGTCGGCAATCGTGAAGATGCTTTCGAGGTCGTGGGTGACCACGACGATGGTGGTGTCGAGGCTGTCGCGCAGCTGCAGAATGAGGTCGTCGAGGCGCCGCGCGCTGACCGGGTCGAGGCCCGACGTGGGCTCATCAAAAAACAACATGTCGGGGTCGAGTGCAATGGCCCGGGCCAGCGCCGCGCGCTTCTGCATGCCCCCGCTGATCTCGTGCGGCCGGAAGTCCTCGAAGCCGCGGAGGCCCACGAGCGCCAGCTTGAGCGACACGATCCGCTCGATGTCCGCGTCCGCGAGCGGAGTGTGCTCCTCGAGCGGCAGCGCCACGTTCTCGGCGAGGGTCATGGTGCTCCAGAGCGCGTCTTCCTGGTAGAGAATGCCCATCTCCCGGAGCATGGCCGAGCGTTCCGCGTCGTCCATGGCCCAGAGGCCGCGTCCCCCCACGCGGATGGTGCCCTCAGAGGGATGCATCAGCCCGATCAGGTGCTTCAGGAGGGTGCTCTTTCCGGATCCACTCCCGCCCATGATGACAAAAATCTCGCCCTGCTGAATGTCAAACGTGAGGTCCCGCATCACGACGAAGGACCCGAACGCGAGGGTCAGATTCTCCACCGAGATGGCAGGAACGTCGGAGGAAGCAGACACAGAGAGCGGTGTGGAGGTTTGGAAGTCTGGAGGTTTGGAAGGATGGAGGTCTGGACGTGTGGAAGTGCGGAGGCGTGGAAGTATGGAGGTTTGGAAGGAGGCGAGTGGAAGCGCGGACATTTCGGCGTCCACCCTTCCGTACATCCATCCGTCCACCCATAATCAGACTTGGAGGACGGCGGCGCCCCAGTCGATGACGGCGTTGGCGAGGACGATGAGGATGATGCCGGTGACCACGGCGGAGGTCGTGGCGTTGCCCACTGCCGAGGCGTCGTCGCCCGTCTGCAGCCCCCGCATGCACCCGGCCACCCCGATGATGCTGCCGTACACGACGGCTTTGAAGAGGCCGACCAGGGCGTCGCTCAGCACGACCGGCTCCAGAAGCCCCGTAAAGAACTGCGTGACCGACAGGTCCAGCATGGTCACGGCCACGGACATTCCGCCGAGGATGCCCAGCACGTCGGCGTAGATCGTGAGCATCGGCAGCGCGAGCACGACCGCCAGGACGCGCGGGGTCACGAGAAAGTCGATCGGCGAGATGCCGAAGGTCTCCAGGGCGTCGATCTCCTCGGCCACCTTCATGCTGCCCAGCTCCGCGGCAAACGCGGCCCCGGTGCGCCCGGTCATGATGATGGCGGTCATGAGAGCGCCCATTTCGCGCAGCATGCCGTAGCTGACGAGGTAGGACACGAAGTAGTCGGCCCCGAATCGACGGAGCACGACGGCCCCCAGAAACGAGATGATGAGTCCTACCAGCAGGCTGATGACGGTGACGATGGCGAGGGCCGAGGTGGTGCTCGACTGCAGGGCGACGCCGAACGTGCGCCAGCGCATCTGACTTCGGCCCGTCAGGAGGGCGCCGACGCTCTGGACGGTCCGGCCGGTGAAGGTGACAACGTTGCGGGTTTCCTCGTACGCCCCCAGCCCCCAGCGGCCCAGTTGGGCGAGCATGGAGGACGCCTCCCGTTCGCCCTCGGTCTCTTCCTCCGGCACAGCCTGCGAGAGCGAGACGAGTCGGGCGAGGGAGGAGGGGAGCGTGTCGGTCTGCACGTCCAGGCCGTGGGCCCGTCCGTACTCGGCCATCTCGAAGAGGAAGGTGACGAGGCTGCTGTCCCAGTCCTCCAGCTCAGACGTATCGAACGCCACGGCCCGTACGGACTCCGGGGCCGCGTCGGCCACCGCGTCGCGAACCTCGGGCAGGGGGCTGTCGAGCGTCCAGTCGCCCGTGGGCTGCACGATCAGCGTGCCGTCCGTGTATCGGGTGTCGACCTGCATGGGGGCGGGGATTCGTGGGGAAAGCGCGTGGTCGCTTGTATGGCACGTTTTCAAAATGTCGGTCGCGGAGCATGAAGGCAACCTCCGCGCGGCGGTCTCACGGCAATCGCATCAACTACGAAACGTCCTACACCGTCGCTCTGAGCTTGACTCAGAGCCTATCCAACCCTGCGAAGAGGCCACATCGGCCGGATGGATAGGCTCCAAATCAAGTTTGGAGCGACGAAAGTACGTGCATTTTTGTCCTAGATGCCCGAAAACAGGCGATCTGAGATTCTTTCGAACCAGGCAGCCGTTTGATGCGATTGCCCCGGCGGCAGTCCGGTGCAAGAGCCTCGATTCGTTTCGAGGCACGGGGGATTTCTTCGTGGAGCTCCGCGGCGCATTCAGCCGCGTCCGCCGTAGTTCGCAGTAGGTCTTGTTGTCGATGCGTCCGGCCTCGCAGGCAGGAGTGGGAGCGCAGGACTGGATGTCATTCCGGTTCAGGGCCCGGGCCCCCGGTCCGTCGAGGTCATGGGTCCCCAGCGCACTGGATTGAGCCGTGCACTTAACGCAGGAGATCCCTGTCGTTTCCGCGAGCGTGACGGAGCGGGGCGCCCTGTTGCATTCCCGGCGGCGATCGGAGATCTTAACGGCAGTCGATCGCCGGCCCGTCCGGAGAGGGCGCCACAGTCTCCCACTGAATAATGATTGCTGCTCCATGCGTGCTCGGATGTTCCGTCGCTGCGTTCTGTTGCTTCTCGTCGCCGCCCTGGTCCGCCCCGCAGCGGCCCAGGAGGCCCCCACCCG
>JBDGQM010000247.1:0-3927 GCA_042219065.1 Salinibacter sp.
AACGGGCCGCCGGAGCCGATCACGCCCACGACGAAGGCAATGCGGACGAGGGTGGGGTCAAGGTTCAAATACTCCGCGATTCCGCCGCACACCCCGAACAGCTTCTTGTTCGTGCGGGAGCGCGTGAGCTTGCTCTTGCCGGACTTTTTCGGCTCTTCGACCACCTTGGTCCGGCCTGTCTCCGCCTCCACCGCCTTCTTCGTCGTCCTGTCCGAGGCCTCGTCGGCGTCCGACGAGGAGCGCCAGGTGAGGAGTCCGAACCCAAGGAGAATCACGCCGATCCCGACGAGCCAGGGAAGGATGAGGTTCGAGAACGCCAGGCCCGACCAGACCCCCAGCTCGCTCAGAAGATAAATCGTCCCCGCCAGGATCAGGGTCAGGCCGGTGAGGGAGGGGAGGCTGAAGAGGCTCGATTCGTCCGTATCGTCGTCGAAGTACAGGTCGTTCAGCTCGTCCTCCGAGATGTCGTCCAGGTCCAGGGTCGTTTCCCCCACCTCGAAGGCCGTGGGCTGCTCGAAGGAGTCGGTCGACGAGTCGGAAGACGAGTGCGAGCGAGAGCGTTCACGGGGGGACATGGCGGAAGGAAGGCTGTGAGGAAAAGGCGCGCGGTGGCCCGAGATCCATCGGGATCCGTGCCCGGAGTGAACTTTAGTTGCTAGCTACCGGACAGTTTTCACGGGAGATCGGCCGATGTCCCGAAAAATCTCGGATTTCAAGCACGTCATCCCGAACGCCTTCGCGGATCTCTCCAAATTTGGCGATGCGGTGGCCGGAAAGATCACCGACGGCCGTCGGTGTGCGGGATGACTTGCCAAGAGATTTTTCGGGACGTAATTCAAAGCTGTCCGGTAAGCAGTTTTAGTTGCAAACGTCGAGGACGTTCTGTTCGGTGACGAGGGTCGTCATGGGGACGTCGTGGGGCGCCGTCGGCAGCGAGGGCACCACGCAGTCCTCGTAGACGAGCGCGATGCGGGGGCACGATACTGATGCCAGGAACGCATCGTAATAGCCGGAGCCGTGCCCGAGGCGCTGCCCGCTGCGGTCGGCCCCCAGGGCCGGGACGAGCACGACGTCGAGGGCCGCCGGGGCCACGCGCTCCGTGTGCACCGGCTCCGCAATGCCCCATCGGTTCGTCTCCAGCGCCGAGGGGCCGTCGTATCGGCGGTGCTCCAGGGTCGGAGTGTTCGGATCGAAGCTCTGAACCACGGGAAGGACCACCTCGGCGCCGCGCTGTCGGAGGGCCGCGATGATCAGTCGAGTATCGATCTCGCCCCGCTCCTGCAGCGCCCAGTAGACGTGCACGACCTGGGCAGTGGCCACGGCCGGAAGCGAGAGCACCCGTTGCCCAATCAGACTGCTCCGCGCACGGTATGCCTCGGGCGACCACGAACGACGGACAGACCGAAACTGCGTGCGCCACGCGTCCTTGGAGGAAGGCGCCATCAGAACAACCCCGTACGTCAGGAAGAACGGCTGCGTGCATGTGCCTAAAACCTGCCTGTGTAATGGAACCCGCGCTCAAACTGATCCCGTGACATGGGGGCGTGTAGCGGGCCATTCGCCGGGAATGTTACACCTGTGGCGCCTCAAGGCAACTGTATGTCGGGCGCTTTCTCTCCGGCAAGGAGGCGCGCCCGCCTCCGATCAACGAACCCGCCTGACGAGCACGAGCGAGCTTGTCCTCGATTCCCATCGGGAAGGGGGCGTGGGGGCACAGACACAATGCCCCGCAGAGAGGTATCGGCAGGCCCTGAGCGAAGATGCGATTGCCGTGTGCGGTGCCCCTTGGGGGTGGCGAATTATGGATGAACACCCCCACGCAAATGGATCGAAGTGTGGTCGGGCGTGCGTATAGGGACCGGTTGAACCGACAACACAGGGAGACCTGTCTCTTTGTCCGTGGTCGGAGGCGCCGACGCCTCCCGCGACCGACATCGTTGCGACGAGTTGACGCCCATCGATTATGTTTGAAAGTCTGTCCGAAAAGCTCGAAGGTGCCCTCCAGTCCGTGACGGGACAGGGGCGGATCGACGAGGTAAACGTGGCCGAGACGATGCGAGAGATTCGGCGCGCGCTCCTGAACGCGGACGTGAACTACCAGGTGGCCAAGGAATTCACCGAGAACGTGAAGGAAGCGGCCACCGGCGAGGATGTGCTGACCTCGGTGACGCCGGGAGAGCAGCTCACCAAGATTATGCACGATGAACTGACCCGGGTCCTGGGGGGCGAGCAGAAGGACATCGAGATGGCGGACACGCCGCCCACGGTGGTTCTCGTCGCGGGCCTACAGGGCTCCGGCAAAACCACCTTCAGCGCAAAGCTGGCGCGCCACTTCCGAAAGGAAGGCCACGCTCCGCTTCTCGCGGCCTCGGACGTGTACCGGCCCGCGGCGGTCGATCAGCTGAAGACCCTCGCCGACCGGGTAAACGTGCCGGTCTATTCCATCGAGGAGGACGGCGAAATCGTGGAGGACGCGGTCCGGGTGGCCGACGAAGCGGTCACCGAGGCCAAAAATACGGGCCGGGACATCGTCATCATCGACACGGCCGGCCGCATGCACATCGACGAAGAGATGATGCAGGAGGTGGCGGACATCAAAGCCACCGTGGAGCCGAACGAGACCCTGTTCATCGTCGATAGCATGACAGGGCAGGACGCCGTGAATACGGCCAAGGAGTTCAACGAGCGGATCGACTACGACGGCGTGGTGCTCACCAAGCTCGACGGGGATACGCGGGGTGGCGCGGCGCTCTCGATCCGGACGGTGGTGGAGAAGCCGATCAAGTTTGCCTCCACCGGCGAAAAGCTCGACGCCCTCACGCCGTTCTATCCGGACCGTATGGCCCAGCGCATCCTGGGGATGGGGGATGTGGTGTCCTTCGTGGAGCGGGCGCAGGAGCAGTACGACGAGAAAGAAGCGGAGCGCCTTCAGGAGAAAATTCGGTCCGAGGAGTTTGACCTCCAGGACTTTTACGACCAGCTCCAGCGCATCCAGAAGATGGGCTCGATCAAAGAGCTCATGGGCATGATCCCGGGGATTGGCAACAAAATCAGCGACCTCGACATCGACGAGGACGCCTTTAAGCACATTGAGGCCATCATCCAGTCGATGACGCCGGAGGAGCGGGCGAACCCGGACATTCTGAACGGCATGCGTCGCCGTCGCATTGCGCGCGGAAGTGGAAACGAGGTTCGGGACGTCAACCAGCTGATCAGCCAATTCGAGGAGATGAAGGACATGATGAAGACGATGCAGAAGATGACCAGTGGCGGGCAAGACATGGACATGTCGAGCCTCATGGACAAGATTACGGGCGGAGGAGGGGGCGGCCGGAGAAGCAGCCCTCGTTAGCCGATGCGGCCCCGGACTAGAACCCCGCAACAGACGCTAGCGCACACCTTTCACGACTTTCGAACTGAACCCAACTGAACGACGACGTGCCTGTTAAGCTTCGACTGCGCCGAATGGGGCGCAAAAAAATTCCGGTCTATTCGATCGTAGCCGCCGACTCGCGCTACGCCCGCGACAGCCGCTACATCGAGGACATTGGCCGTTACTATCCGCTCCGCGAGCCCGCGGAGGTTCGCCTCGACGAGGATCGGGCGCTGCACTGGCTCGAAAACGGTGCGCAGCCGACCGACACGGTGCGCTCCATCCTGCGGCGCCGGGGCATTCTGCTTCACCATCACCTGAAGAAGAAGGGCGAGTCCCCGTCGGCGATCGAGGAAGCGGTCGAGGAATTTCGGGAGCGCATGGCCGAGAAAGACGAAGAGGTTAAGATTGCCGTCGGCACGCGAGGGAAGGATCCGCTGGAGCGGGAGCGGGAGCGGGCCGAGGAGATCGACGAAGAGGCCCAGCTCCGGGCCCAGGCCACCCCGCTCTCGGTCGTGCAGGAAGAGGCCCAGGCCGAAGAGCCGGAGGCCGAC
>JBDGQM010000247.1:4027-7754 GCA_042219065.1 Salinibacter sp.
GGAGGCCGACACGGATGCCGCCGACGAGGACCCCCCCGAGGCGGATGCCGACGACGCCGAGACCAGCGACGAGTAGCCTTGAGCGGGGAGCGTTCGCTCCCCTTCTGCAATGCCCACTTCGGACGACCCCTCTTCCCCCACGTCCTCCGACGCCCAGCCGGCGTTTGCGGACGTGTCGCCCCGCGACCTCGTGCAGGTCGGCTTTGTCTTTCGGCCCCACGGGCTGGAGGGCGAACTCAAGATTGATCCGGAGCACACCGACGACCCGGCCCGGTTTGAGGAGCTGACCACGGTCTTTCTGGGGGCGCAGCCGCACCGCGTGACCCGGCACCCCATCGCGTCGGTCCGCTACCAGCAGACGAAACGGGGCACGACGGTCATTCTGGGCGTGGAGGGCATCGACGACCGGGACGACGCGGAAGCGGTCGCCAAGTTCAAGGTGTTCGCCACCGAAGAGGCCCTGGAGCTTGAGGACGGCGAGTTGTTCGCCCACGAGCTCATCGGATGGGACGTGGTGGCGGAGGACGGGACGTCCCTCGGCACCGTCGCCAATCTCATGGAGATGCCGGGACAGGAAATGCTCGTCGTGCGGGGTCCGGAAAACGAGGAGACGATGATTCCGGCCGTCGAGGACTTCATTGTTGAGCTGGACGAGGAGGACGGACGCATCACCGTCCAGCTGATTGAGGGACTGATGGGGGAGTGAAGGAAAGGCAACCGCAGCTTTCGTTGAGAGATTGAGGCACCTCCGATCACCGAAGGAACCCGGACAGCACGGGCGAGAGGTCGTGTGGGGGCCTGCGCGCAAGCCGCACCGCACGATCGCCAGGGCCAGGACGCGATTGACGTGCGAGAAATGCTCCGGACTTACTCCGAAGGCTGCAGACCGAGTCTGATTCTACTGATGGGGATTGATCCACGTCGCCATGCCCGGCGAGATTCGAATTGACATTGTGACGGCCCTCCCGAAGCTGGTGGAGGAACCGCTGCGCCACAGCATCCTGAAGCGGGCGCAGGAGGCCGACGTGGTGACCCTCCAGGTGCACGACCTTCGGGCCTTTGCGCCCGATGAGCATCGTCAGATCGACGACTATCCGTATGGAGGTGGCGGGGGCATGGTCCTGAAGCCGGAGCCGTTGTTTCGGGCCGTCGAGCAGATCGAGGACGAGGCGGGCGAGGCCGACGACATCATTTACCTTACCCCCGACGGGGAGCGGCTGGACCAGCCGATGGCCAACCGCCTATCGATGCATGGCCATTTAATTCTGATTGCGGGCCACTACAAGGGCATCGACCAGCGGGTGCGAGACGCGCTCGTGACGCGTGAGTTGTCGATTGGCGACGTCGTGCTGAGCGGGGGAGAGCTCCCAGCCCTCGTACTGGTCGACGCCGTGGTCCGCCTGATTCCGGGCGCCCTGGGCGACAGCGCCTCGGCCCTGACCGATGCCTTCCAGGACGGCCTCCTCGGCGCGCCGGTGTACACCCGGCCCGCTGAGTATCGGGGCCGCCGGGTGCCGGATGTGCTTCGGTCCGGCGACCACCAGCGCATCGCGCAGTGGCGGGACGAGAAGCGCCTCGAAAAGACGCGGGAGCGCCGCCCCGATCTCCTGCCCGACTCTGCCGACCCTTCAGACCCTTCTTAATTCGCGGGAGCACTGCTCCTGCGCGCACGAGCACCGAGGACCGAATTGTTTTTCTTCACTGAACTACACGAGAGTACCATGGCCACTGATTTGATGGATGTCGTTGAGGCCACCCAGATCCGCGACGACGATGTGCCGGAGTTTGACGCCGGGGACACGGTCAACGTGCACCTCCGCGTGGTGGAAGGCGACAAGGAGCGAATTCAGCAGTTTGAGGGCGTTTGTCTGTCCCGCCGCGGCTCCGGTCCCAACGAGACGTTCACGGTCCGCAAAATGTCCGAAGGCGTGGGCGTGGAGCGGATTTTTCCGCTTCATTCCCCCCGGGTCGCAAAAATCGAGGTCGTTCGCCGCGGCGTCGTCAACCGGTCCAAGCTGTTTTACCTCCGCGACCGGTCCGGGAAGGAGGCCCGCATCGAGGAGCGCGTCCGGAACGAGTAGATTCGGAACGCTCTCCCGAGAAGAGGTGGAGGTGTTCTCCGTGTCTCTTTGCTGACCTCCTACTGCTCTGTCGATCGTCATCGTTAGGATGCCAAGGCGATCTCAAAACCCCAGGGCTAGTCGTTCCGAGCACCGTCGAGGAACCTCCCAGAATGAGGCGGCTACCCCGAGGAGATTTCTCGACTTTGCTCGAAGCGTGTCCCGACTACTGTCGGGATGACGTGCTGTAAATTGGGTTTTGAGATCGCTGTTGCGATCCCAAAGTCAGAGCTGACGCTGCACCACACCAGTTCTCTGTTGCCATGGACCTTGCGATTTGGGACTATCCGCCCGCTGAGTTTTTGGTCTCCGGATTCACGTCGGGGGCGGTGGACAATCCATTTCAGATTAAGCGCCATCGCCCGGAGAAGTGTGCCGCCCAACTGGTGGAGGACGAGGTCGACGTGGCGCTGATGCCCACGATGCTGGCCCTGCAGGCGAGCAAAGCGATTGACGTGCTCCCCAGCGTGGGACTCGCGTCGTGGCGGTATCCGTACGCGCGACTGGCATGGAGCGGGGGGCTACACGACTTTCCCGAGACGATTGCCTACGACCGGCGCATCGCGCAGGAGCGGCTCGTCACCCGCATCATCCTGCACGAGCATTACAAGGTCGACCCGACGTTCGTCCCCTACGACCCGCAGCCGCCCGAGGAACTTCTTGATACGGACGAGGACGCCGCACTTCTGGTGGGGACGGAAGTTCCGTTTTTGCAAACGGAGTCCTTTGCCGTCGACATCGGGCGCGAGTGGTACGAGCTCGCCAACTACCCGATGGTGTGGGGAGTGTATGTCACCAAGCGCGACCAGTCCACCGACGAGATGATCGAGGCCCTCATTGCCTCCGGCGAGGCGGCGGACGAAAACCGCGACGTGTGGGTCCAGGCCCAGGAGACGACGGCCTCGCTCAACGAGTTCTACCGCGAAGATCTCCGCACGGGCCTCGACAAGCTCGCCATCGCCAGCCTCACGGAGTTTCGGAAGTACATGTTCTACTACGACATCACGGAGGACGTCCCCGACCTTCCGATGGTGTACCTCGACGAGGACGAAGAGGAAGAAGAAGCGCGTGAGGAGTAAGAAGTGATGCGTGATGAGTGATGCGTGATGAGTGATGCGTGATAAGTCACGGAGGGTGGAAAGAGATACCTGGGATTGACGGGTACGTGACTGTCCTCGACTCCACTCTGTGACTTCTGGGGTCCTCGGCGGTGGTTTTTGGAGGGGGGATCGACTCGGTTCTGAATTGAGATTCTACCTTGCCATGGCTGAAGGCATTGAGGTCGTCGCGCGCAATAAGAAAGCGCAGTTCGAGTACGACATCGAGGAGACCCTGGAGGCCGGGCTCGTGCTCGAAGGGTCCGAGGTGAAGTCCGTGCGGGCCGGGAAGGCGAGCATCGACGGGGCCTACTGCCAGGTGGACCGGGACGGTGAGATGAAGATCCACGGGATGTACATCAAGCCGTACGAGGAGGCCGGCCCGTTCGGCCACGAGCCGCGCCAGACGCGCAAGCTTCTGCTTCACGACCGTGAGATTCAAAAGTGGGGCCAAATGGCTGAGCGGGAGGGATATACGATCGTCCCGCTGGAGCTGTACTTCCGCGACGG
>JBDGQM010000247.1:7854-15952 GCA_042219065.1 Salinibacter sp.
GGGGGAAGTGGTAAGGGGGAAGTGGTAAGGGGGAGAGGCGAGGCTCGAGGAGGTGTGAGGGAGGCCGAACCCTATAATTCCCGGAGATCGTGTTAGCAGGTCTGTTCTAGACCAGAGTGCCTCCGTGCATCCACGCCTCCGGGCGTTTCGGTGGGCGCTGCGACGGGCTGTTTTGACGCATTTGGGCACGATGGCATCTGTTCACTAAACTGAAACAGCACATCCTATCATGGCATTTCCGCCGGTCGACGAGCAAATGACGGTTCTGCGGCGTGGGGTCGAGGAGATCGTTCCCGAAGATGATCTGGCAGAGAAGATCCAGACGTCGCGTGAGACCGAGACGCCCCTGGTCGTGAAGCTCGGCTGTGACCCCAGTCGCCCCGACCTGCATCTGGGGCACACCGTCGTGCTCCGGAAGCTGCGCCAGTTTCAGGACCTCGGCCATCGGGCGGTCCTCATCGTCGGGGACTTTACGGGCATGATTGGCGATCCGTCCGGCCGCTCCAAGACCCGCCCGCAACTCACCCTCGAAGAGACCCGCGAGCACGGGCAGACCTACTACGATCAGGCGACGCAGGTGCTCGATCCGGACAAGACCGAGATTCTCTACAACTCGGAGTGGCTCGACGAGATGACCTTCAGTGATGTCATCGAGCTTGCCGCCCAACAGACGGTCGCGCAGATGCTTGAGCGGGACGACTTCGAGCAACGCTACAATGCTGGAAAGCCGATCAGTCTCCACGAGTTTCTGTATCCGCTCGCGCAGGCCCGGGACTCGGTTCACATCGGGGCCGACGTGGAGCTTGGGGGCACCGACCAGCGCTTCAACCTGTTGCTGGGCCGCCGCATCCAGGAGGCGAACGACCAGGAGGAGCAGGTCTGCATGATGCTGCCGTTGCTGGAGGGGACCGACGGCTCCGACAAGATGTCGAAATCGCTGGACAACGCCATCGGGCTGACGGAGGACCCGGAAGACATGTACGGCAAGACCATGTCGGTGTCGGACGATCTCATCTACCGCTACGTGGAACTCGTCACCGACATTCCCACCGAGCAACTTCCCAAGATCAAGCAGTTTGCGGAGGCCAATCCGCGGGAGGCAAAGGCGCAGCTCGCCCGGCGCATCGTGGAGATGTACCACGGCGAGGCGGCCGCCGAGGCGGCGGAGGAGCATTTTGAGCAGACCGTCGTGAAGGGGGATGTGCCGGACGAAATGCCGGAGCATCGCCCGGACGTGGAGGACGGAGAGGAGGTGGGGCTGCTCAACCTCATGCGCCACGCCGGACTTACCGACTCGAACAGCGAGGGGCGGCGGATGATTGAGCAAGGCGCGGTACGGATCGACGACGAAAAGGTCACCGACACCGGCCGGTACATCGATGTCTCAGAGGAGGCCCCGTTCGTCCTTCAGGTGGGGAAGCGGCGCTACGCCCGGGTGCTCCGGAACGGCGCGGACGAATAGCTTTTGGTCGGCAGGGCCGAAAGCGTCCAGACGCCCCAGTGTCGCCCACTGCGTCGATCGGGGGTGCATCGCATTCTTGCACCGCGGAGAGGCTCACCGCACCACGGAGATCTTCCTCGTCTGGGTTCGCCCGTCGGAGACACGGATGCGGGCGAAATACATGCCGCTCGCCAGCGAAGACACGTCGATGGGAACGGTGGTTTGCCGATACGGGGCGATCTCGTCGTCGAGGAGAAGAGAGACCTGTCGCCCGAGCGCGTCGTAGAGCCGAACCACCACCCGCTTCCGCTCCTCGGTGACGACACGCAGCCGTGTCTGGTTGCGGGCCGGATTGGGCGCTGGGGCGGTTACCTGCAGATCGTTGACCGGCGTCACGTCGCGGTCCACCGGCGCCAGTGGAGAGGCGTTCAGGACCTCGTCGACGGCCACCAGGGCAAAATAGTAGCTCGAGTCTTCGCTGACGTCGACGGTCGCAGACTGGACCGTTCCGGCGGGGGCCGGCTTGGGAACGGACGAGACGCGTGTCGCCGCCTCGAAGTCCTCCTGCGTCTTGAGGGATATGTCGGTTTGGCGCTGAGGTGTGCTCGCCCGGTAGCGGAGAAGGTACCGGTCCGCGGTGCCGTCCATGCCGTCGTCGCCCGGAGCGATCCACCGGAGCGTGACTGAGGTGGGAGTGACGTCTTCAACCGAAAAGTTCCGCACTTGGGCCGGAGGGATGGCGTCCTCTGCCAGCGGACGACCCTTCGCGGTTTTCACCCCCGATGCGGCTGGATCCAGCCAGGGGCGGAGCTGTGTGTCCGGGGTGCCGCCCCCAGCCCAAGCGTTGTGAAGACGTCCGTACCAGTCCCGAATCTCGCAGCCCGATTCTCCCCCCGATAGCACGCCCACCGTTCGCTGTGAGGCATTGAACAGAGGGCCGCCGGACGATCCCCGCTCTGTCGTCCCCTCGTCCCAGTCCACGCGGATGTGCGTGTCGTTGGAGGGATTGGCGAACCCGGTGATGGATGTCGAGTCGCGTTCGAAGGTGATGCGCTTCCCGTGAGTGCTGGGATGATGGATGCTCACAGCCTCCGACGGGGCGATGTCTCGCCGGTCCCATCCGTTCAGGAAGAGACCGTAGCTCGCGGGGATGGGCTCGTCGATCTCTACGAGGGTAATGTCGGGTTTGCCCGCAATCTGGTTCTCCGCCTCTACGTTTCCGTAGCTCATCCGGAGAAGGGCGCCGGAGGAGGTCTGGTCGTTCTTGTTGACAGAGGTGACGTCCCCGCTTTCTTCACTGCCGGGCGGGCGACAGGTGGGATGCTGATAATTCCAGTAGAAGACCATGGAGGCGGCCCTGTCCTCGCTTCCCTGCAGGCAATGTTCGGCGGTCAGAAAGTAGGGCGTCCCGTCTTCGCTCGTGTTGTTGATGAGCGATCCCGAGCACAGGTCCGTTCCGTTCACCGAATACAGCCCCACGGAGCGGACCTGATCCTGCCAGGGATCGGCCCGGGGGCATGCGACATCGATATTGCAGGCGCGGGCCTTGGAACCGGCCTGTTTCGAGGCGGTGGACAGCGAGCGAAACCCGCGACTGACCCTTTCGATGCGGACGGACACGTCCGAGCGCGTGTCGGGGGGCACCTTGAGTTCGACGACCACTTCATCCCCGGGCACGATGGGCGTCCAGAGCTGTCCGTTCGTCGCGTCGTCGCTCCGGTACGGGCCGTGGACGACCTCGGTGTCCGGGCCGTACACGTAGAGCCGCGCCCCGGCGGGCAGCCGAAAGCGCTTGAGGCCGAGGTTCATCGAGACCGCGTTCCGGGATTGGAGCCGAAGGCGCCAGAGCCAGGCCCCCGACGAGAGTTGCTCCCAGGTGCCGTGGCGGTCCGGCGAGTAGTCGGTCGCGACGGCTTCGCCGAACCGATAGGGACGGCTCTTGTCCGCCTGTGCTTCGGCCCTGGCGCGGAGGGCTGCCCTGTCGACGGCCGGAAGAGTCTTCATGGGGACCGACGCCGTGGGCGTCGTGGTGGTGTGCTGCGTGGAGGGGAGCGTCGGGGTCTCCTGGGCGAAAACCGGGACCCCGAGGCCGCAGCTTCCGAGCAGGGCCACCGACAGCACCACCGCAAGACGGGATGGAGGGGAGGGACAAAAAGACACGGGGGCTATTCGACGCTGGAATGGGTCTGTACGCGGTCGTCCATCGCATCGACTTTCTCGGTCAGATCTTCTTTGTACGCGATCATTTGCTCGCGGAGGGTCTCATCGCCAGTGCCCAGGATCTGCAGCGCCAGCAGGGCGGCGTTGTCCGCGGCGTTGATGGCGACGGAGCCGACGGGGACGCCGCCCGGCATCTGGACGATGGAGAGGAGGGAGTCGATCCCGCTCATGGTGCTCGTCTGGACGGGCACGCCGATGACGGGCAGTGGGGTGCTGGCGGCCAGCATGCCCGGCAGGTGGGCCGCGCCGCCTGCGCCGGCAATGATCACCTGGAGTCCGCGCTCGTGGGCGGTCTCGGCGTAGTCTTTCATGACGCCGGGGGTGCGGTGGGCCGAAAGGACGCGCATCTCGTAGCCGACGTCAAACTCGTCGAGCACGTCCGCGGCGTCTTCCATGACGGGCAGGTCGGAGTCGCTGCCCATGGCGATGCCGATGGGAGGGGCAGAAGAGGACATCTCGAAGGAAGAGGGAAGGTGCAAAAGCAAAGCGAAGCGATCAGAGGTTGATGGCAGCGGCGGCCTGCTCGGCGCGGTCCCGGGTGTCGTCCCGGTCGTGGCCGAGCGCCGTGACGTGGCCCATCTTGCGGCCCGGGCGGACGTCCGGCTTGCCGTAGATGTGGGGCGAGACGCCGTCAACATCGAGCGCCTCTGGGAGGCCCTCGGTGCGGGGCGGAGTGCCCTCGCGACTGCCTAACACATTCACCATTACGGCCACGGGCATCCGCAACGCCGTGGCGCCCAGTGGCCAGTCGAGGATGGCGCGCACGTGGTTCTCGAACTGAGACGCGTGGCTCCCTTCGATGGAATAGTGGCCGGTGTTGTGGGGACGGGGGGCGAGCTCATTGATCAGGATGCGGCCGTCCGGCATCTCGAAGAGCTCCACGGCGATCAGGCCCACGCCCTCGACGGCCGACACGGCCTCCTGGGCGATGCGTCGCGCATCCTCCGCCACCGCCGCATCGATGTCCGCCGGGACCTCCACCGCGTGGCACCGGTGGTTGCGCTGTTCGGTGTAGGCGACCGGATACACGGCCTGCTCGCCCCCGGGGCGGCGCGCGACCTGCACGGCCAGCTCGCGCTCAAACTCGGCAAACGTCTCCACCATCAATCCGTCCTCCGCGGCGAGGTCGGGCCAGGCGGCCCGCAGGTCGTCCGCAGACGCGGCCGTGGCGTTGCCGTACCCGTCGTAGGCGCCCCGGTACTGCTTGAGCATCACGGGATAGCCGAACCGCGCCGCCGCCGTCAGCGCCTCGTCCAGCGTCTCGCAGCACTCGAACGTGGGCACCGGGCAGTCGGCCTCGGCCAGGTGTCGTTTCTGGACGCCCTTGTCCTTGATGAGCGACAGCGTGTGCGGCGAGGGCCAGAGTGCCGTTTCGTCGGGCCGCACCGCGTCGGCCTCGGCGGCCGGGGCCCACTCGCTCTCCACCGTCACCACGTCGCAGTCCGCCACGAAGGGCCGAAGGACGTCCGGGTCCGTCCAGTCGCCAACGCGCGTCTCGCTGTACGGGCGCATCGGCCCGGCGTCTTTCGGGGAGAGGAGCCTGGGATCGATGCCCATCCGCACGGCCTCGGCCGCCATCATTTTGCCGAGCTGGCCGCCGCCGAGAATGCCGATGGTAGGGAAGGAAGTGGCCATGCGAAGGGAGCGGATTCTGCAGAAAAAGGGGGGCTGAGTGTGACAGCCTCGGGGGTGCGTTCGGGCTGCGTATTTCGTATTGCGTGTGAATACCGATGCGTGAGAAACTTCTCAGACGGGTGCGCCCACCTCGATCGAGAATGCTCTGGCGGAACAGGGCTGAGTATGGGAGTGTGGGCGTACGGGCGTTCTTTCTCCCACACCCACATACCCCCAAACGCCCAGACCCAGAGACGATATCTTCAGGGATTTCTGCATGGCTTGGTAGACGTATCTACGCAATACGCAACACGAAATACGCAATACACACTACTCCGCACTCTCCGGGTCCGGTGTTGAGTCCTCCGGATCGTCGCCGTGCAGCAACTGGTCCAGGTCCTCCTCATCGTCCACGAGCACGTCGCGGGCCTTGGTGCCGTTGAAGGGCCCGACGATGCCGGCCTCTTCCAGCTGGTCCACGATGCGGGCCGCCCGCGTGTAGCCGACGGCGAGCTTGCGCTGCAGGAGCGAGACGGAGCCCTGCTGGCGGCGCACGATGACGCGCGCGGCCTCCTCGAACTTTTCGTCGGTGTCCTCCACGCCGAGGGTCTCGTCGGGGCCGTGCCCGGCATCCTGCAGGGAAGGGAGGGTGTAGGCGGTCACGCCGGGCTGATCGGCCACGTATTCCACGACGGTCTCCACCTCCTCGACACTCACGAACGGGCCCTGCAGCCGCTTCAGGTCGCTGCCGCTGAGGAACAGCATGTCCCCGTTGCCCACCAGGTCCTCGGCCCCGCCCTGGTCCAGGATGGTCCGAGAGTCGACCCGGGAGGCCACCTCGAACGCAACCCGGGAGGGAAAGTTGGCCTTGATGACCCCGGTGATGACGTCCACCGACGGCCGCTGCGTGGCCAGGATCAGGTGGATGCCCACGGCCCGGGCCATCTGCGCGAGCCGTGAGATCGGGCCCTCCACGTCGTCCCCGGCCGCCATCATGAGGTCCGCCAGCTCGTCGACCACCACCACGAGGTACGGCATGTGCCGGTGGCCCTCCGTGGGATCGAGCTTGCCGGCCTGAAACTTCTCGTTGTAGCCATTGATGTTGCGCACCTTCGCGTCCGAGAGCAGGTCGTAGCGCTCCTCCATCTCCCGCTCCACGCTCTTGAGGACGCCGGCGGCCTCATCGATGTCCGTAATGACGGTCTGGTCGATGTCCTCGGGCACCGCCACGAACTGGGTTTCGAGCGCGGTGTACTGCTGCAGCTCAATCTTCTTCGGGTCGATGATCACGAAGCGCAGGTTCGCCGGGTGGCAGGCGTAGATGAGCCCCGTGATGATGGCGTTCAGCCCCACGGACTTGCCGGAGCCGGTGGCCCCGGCGATGAGCAGGTGGGGCATCGTGGTCAGGTCGTCGAGGTAGACCTCGCCCTCAATGGTTTTGCCGAGCGGAAGCGGAAGCTCGAGGTCGGTGTCCTGAAACTTGGTGGTGCTAATGATGTCGCGGAGGCGAACCAGCTCGCGGTTCCGGTTCGGAATCTCGACCCCCACGGCGGACTTGCCCGGAATGGGGGCGATGATGCGGATGCCGGGGGCGGCCATCGCCATGGCCAGGTCGTCCTCGAGCGACTCGATACGGCTCACCTTGATGCCGGGCGCCGGGGTCAACTCGTAGCGCGTCACCGTAGGCCCCACCACGGCGTTGATCTCCTCGATCTCGATGTTGTACATGTCGAGCTTGTCGAGGAGAATCCGTTTGTTTTCCTCCAGCTCCTCCCGGTCCACCGAGGGATCGCTCTGCGTCGTTTCCTCAAGTAGCTCCAGCGAGGGCGGTTCGTACTCGAAATCCTCGGGGGCCTCCGCGGGGCGCTCAATCTCGTCGGTCGTCTCTTCCTCCACCTGCTCCTGCACCGTCATCGATACGTCCTCCTCGAGCGGGTCGCGCGACGGGGCCTCCTCCGCCGGGTCGGAAGACTCGGGCTCGTCGGGGGCGCTCTCGGACGACGGAGACGAGGGCGACGCCTGGGCGTCGGGGGCCTCCGGACGGGGCGCTTCCCCCGTCGACTGCTCCGTCTCCGGCGCATCGTCCGGGGCCGACGCGTCGTCTCGATCATCTCGATCATTGGGGGCGGCGGGCCGGCCCTCCGGACGAAACAAGTCGTTGCGGCGAACGGGCCGGTCGTCGGGACCCAGCTCGGGCGGCGGGTCGGACTGGAGGGGCGCGGAGGCCGCCTGCGGACTCGTCGCCGCATCCGAGGCGGCCGGCTCGGCGGGGGACGCTGCGGGCGAGGAAGACGGCGGGTCGGACGTGTGTTCGGCATCATCCGCCGGGGGCGAGGGGGCGTCAGACTCCGCATCCCGGCCCCGTGCCCCGGCGCGGGCCTCGGTCCACTGATCTCCGATGTAGGCGCCGGCCGCGGAGACGCCCGCAACGAGGGCGTGGGCGGCCTCAATGACCCGGTCAACGGTTCGCTGGAGGTCCAGGTCGACCACCAGCAGAAAGATAATTGCTACGGAGAGCAGCAGCAGCACAAACGAGCCCACGTCGCCGACGACGTTCTGCATCCATCCGGCGGTACCGAGGCCGATGATGCCGGCCCAGGCCCTGAGGGGCGCGTCGAGGGCGTGATCGAACCAGCCCAGGACGCAGGAAAAGACGAACGCCGACAGCACGGTCAGAATCGACGGGTAGACCAGTCGCCGGAACGGGATGTGGCGGAAGATGGCGTAGCCCCACACCATCAGCAGGCCGCTCAGGAGGAGCACCCCGTAGCCGATGAATCCGGGCACCAGTGCGCGGGCGAGATGTGCCCCGACAATCCCGAG
>JBDGQM010000247.1:16052-19223 GCA_042219065.1 Salinibacter sp.
AGCCGATGAATCCGGGCACCAGTGCGCGGGCGAGATGTGCCCCGACAATCCCGAGAATGTTCTGGACGGGCACCTCGGGCTGGGCACTCTGCGGATTCAACAGCACCTCGCCCACCTCGACCGAGCGCAGGACGGCGCGGTCTTCGGCGTGGTAACTCAGGAAGGCGAGGGACAACAGCAAGGCCAGCACCATCAGCACCAGCCCAAGGATCTCGAACTTCCGGCGCGGGGAGATAAAGTACGCCGAGGCATCCTCATCTGTCGTCGTGTCGGAGCCCGAGGCAGCCATGGACCGAGAAGGAGCAATCAAAAACCGGCGGGGGATCCCTTACATGTGCGTTTACTGTCTGTTGGGATCCACTCTGTCCGTAAATTGGGCCGAGCGCACCAAAAATGCAATGGCATCCGGGCCCGCGTCGGCCCAAACGGCTCCCGACGGGACGGTTGGAACGGCGACGACCACGGTGGAGGCGAGACGGGACGCCGAAGATCAGGCGGATGTGACGTCGTCGTAGAGCCGCATGCGGTTTTCGGTGTAGTAGGGCAGGGCCGGAATCTCGTCGACCTGGAAACAGTAGTCCAGATCTTCTTCGTAATCCTGCTGGACGAGCCGCTCTGCGTGGTTGGCGCCGCGCAGGGCATTTTCGAGGTCCTCTTGATCGGTATGGTACAGCGTGTAGGCCGTGTGGGCCGAGTCGCTGACCGGGTACGGCTCCCGGCCGTCCCAGAGCCGGTCGAGGAGGAGGCCCGCGCAGAGGGTGTCTTCCAGGGCGATGCGGTTCTGGCGACCCGCGCACACGATGGTGATGGCATTCGTGGTTTGCCGAACAAAATCGACGACTCGCTCGGCGTTCAGAAAGCTGGCGGCCACGAGATGATCGGCCCCCTTGGCCTTTTCGAGGGCCCGGGTTCCGTTGGTCGTGTTCAGGATGACATCGCGTTCCTTCACGACTTCCTGGGTATATTCCTGCGGGGAGTTGCCCAGGTGGTAGCCCTCAATCTTCTCGCCGCCCCGCTCGCCCCCGAGCCGGTACACGTCGGGGTCGAGGTTGCTTGCGATCTTGCCCGCCTGCGCCATGTCGAGCACGGGCAGAACGGCCCGTGCCCCGCGATCGAGGGCGGTGACGATGGTGGAGCAGGCCCGAAGGACGTCGATGACCACGACGGTGCGCCCCTGCACGTCGCCTTCCGAAATGGTGGAATGGGTAAGAAAGACTTCAGCGTCCATCGGAACCGGGGATTCGAGAGGGGGAAAGACGGGAGAGAAGCCGCTAGTCGTTCTCGTGGAACGGCGGATCCAACACTTCCACGGCGAACTCGCGGCGCCGACCGGCGACGGTCAGCGCTTGGCCCTCCTCGGTGTACCGGGGATCGTTGGGGACGTAGCCGAGGCCGATGCCGGTATCGAGGATGGGCGACTGGGTGCCACTGGTCACGACGCCGATCGTGTCGCCCTCGGGAGACTGGAGAAGGTGGTCGTGGCGGGGAATGCCCTGCTCCGTCGCCACGAAGCCGACGAGCTTGCGCTCAGGCCCTCGCTCGCGAATCTCTTGCAGGGCCTCGCGACCGATGAAGTCGCCTTTGTCGAGCTTCACGAGCCATCCGAGACGGGCCTCGTACGGATTGGTGTCTTCTGTGATATCGTTGCCGTGCAGGCAGAGCCCCGCTTCGAGGCGCAGCGTATCGCGGGCCCCCAGCCCGGCGGGTTTGAGTCCGTGCTCCTCGCCGGCGTCCAGGAGGGTCGTCCATACGTGCGCGGCCTGCTCGGCGGGCACGTACAGCTCCAGGCCCGGTTCGCCCGTGTAGCCGGTGCGGGAGAGGATCGCCTCGTCGCAGCCCAGGAACGCGCCGTCGCTCCGCTCCCAAAAGTGGTAAAAGCGCAGGTCGTCGAGGTCCTCGTCGAGGAACGACTGCGCAATGTCCAGCGCCTTCGGCCCCTGGAGGGCGAGGAGGGCGGTCTCCGCCGAAATGTCCTCGAGGGTCGCGTCCGTAGAATTGTGATCGCGCATCCACGTCAGGTCCCGGTCCCTGTTGGCCGCGTTCAGGACCATCAGGTACTGGTCTTCGCTCCGCCGGTAGACGATGCCGTCGTCGATGATGCCGCCGTCGGGCGTACACATGACGGTGTACATGGCCCGTCCGTCGTAGAGCTTGGACGCGTCGTTGGTCACGAGATGTTGTACGAGATCGAGGGCATCGTCGCCCGTAATCAAGACCTCACCCATGTGACTCACGTCGAACAGGCCGGCGTCGTTGCGCACGGCCATGTGCTCGTCCATGATGCTGGAATACTGCACGGGCATCTCGAACCCGCCAAATTCCATCATCCGGGCGCCCTGCTCTTCGTGGAGCGGGTGGAGGGGCGTCGTCTGGAGGGATGGATTCGAATCAGCCATCGGGAGAAGGAATCAACGTGACGAACTGCAAAGGGACGTGTCGGAGTCTGTAAATTTTTCGCCGACACCAAGAACAATAATACCAGTTGGGGACAGAGCAGTCAACGAAGGGGCCGTGATTTTGTCTGCTACGGCCGCCGGGTCTCGTAGCCGGCGTCGGACAGGACGGAGGCCGCTGCTTCGGCGTCGGACGCGTCCTCGAAGGCCAGTCGGAAGGTGCCCCCGGTGCCCTCCCGGATGGTTTGGAGCTCGATGTCCTTGATGTTGATGTCGGCCTCCAGAAGGTGCTCCGTGAGATCGTGGATCACCCCCGGTTCGTCCGGGGCGCGGACGTAAATGTCAAAGAGCGGATGCAGGAAGCCCTTGCTGTCCTGCGGAATGGCGTCGCGGGCCGAGCGTGCATCCTCGAAGAGGTCTTCCAGCGCCTCCAGGTCTTCTTCGATGAGTCGGTTCCGCATTTCGCGAAGGAGGCGTCGGAGCCGGCTGAGGGCGTCGTGGATCGCGCCCTCGTTGCCCACCAGCACGTCCCGCCACACCTCGAAGGGAGAGGTGGCGATGCGGGTCATGTCGCGGAAGCTGCCACCGGCGAGTTGAAGGGCCAACTCGTCCTCGTCCTCGGTGGTCGCGACGAGGTTGACGAGCGCCACGGAGAGCAGTTGAGGGACGTGACTCACGGCCGCAACGAGACGGTCGTGGCGGTCGGCGTCCAGCACGAGGGGACGGCCGCCGGTGTCCTCGACCAGGTCCACGAGCGGCGCAAGAGACGTGTCGAGCG
>JBDGQM010000247.1:19323-29534 GCA_042219065.1 Salinibacter sp.
CGGCCGCCGGTGTCCTCGACCAGGTCCACGAGCGGCGCAAGAGACGTGTCGAGCGCGGCCTCGTCGATCTCGGCCGGAAGGCACAGGCTGTAGACGGCATTTTCGAAGAGGAGGGGATCGGCGTGCTCGATGCCGCTGTGCTCGGCGCCGGCCATGGGATGGCCGCCCAGGAACTGCACGGAGTCGGGGAGCACATCCTCGGCCTGCTCCAGCACGGGCTGCTTCACCGACGCGACATCGGTCACGATGCATCCGTCGGGCAGATCCTCGGCGGTGGTGTCGAGAAGGCGGAGCGTGGTGGCGACGGGGGTCGCGAGCACCACCAGGTCGGCGTCGTGCACCGCGGTGATGGGCGCCGCCGCCTTTGCGTCGATGGCCCCCCGGGCCTCGGCCTGGTCCAGCACCTCCGGCCGATCGTGGCCGACGATGGTGGTGTCGGGGCGGCGCTGCGCCCACGCGAGGCCCAGCGAGCCGCCGATGAGGCCCGTTCCAAGAATGGCGATGCGATCGATCATGCGGACGGTGAGGTGATGGCAGAAAGGAAGAGCGTTGCCCGGAGGCGTCCAACTCGGCCGAGATCCCGGGGACGGTACCCCTCATTCACGCTGCCCGCGGGAGGGATGTTCGCCACGCAGGGGCAGAACGGGAGGCGAGCGGTTGCGCGGCGAGCGCTGCCCGCGAGAATTGAAGACCGGTTCGCCCCTGTCCGGGAGGGAGTGGCCTGAAGGGGCGGGTCAGCGGGGGCCCGAGTCCCCGTCCGGACGACGGCGGCAGACGGAAATCCCCACTCCTCCGGCAGAAACGAGCGTCAGAACGAAGAAGACGAGAGAAACACGACGCAATCCTGCAAAAACCCGTCGAAGGAAGCGCTTTTTTCGGTAGAGAAATGCCACAAAAGACGCTTCTCTCCTGTAGACTGGAACTGGTAATTCAGGCAGAGCAAGAGCATCCCTCCCTCATCCAGCCTGAGAGGAGACTTCATGAATTTGTTTCTCAAAAATACACCATTCAATCATGATCAAGAAGGTCAACAAGCAATCGAGCGATCAGGTCAAGGTCACCTTTGTGCTTCCCGACGACCATCCGTACGGCGACGAGGTGTCGGTGGTCGGCGACTTCAACAACTGGACGCCCGGCGAGCACGAGTTTGTGCGCCGCAGCAACCAGACCTATAGCACCAATGTGATGCTCCAAGAAGACAGCCGCTTCAACTTCCGCTACTACAGCGAGGAGGACGGCTGGATCAACGAGGAGGACGCCGACGACTTTGAGGCAAACGACTTCGGCGAGACCGACTGCGTGGTGACGACGTAGCCGTCGGGCCTACGCGTCCGCCGAGTTCTCCCGGAGCGACGCGGCTACCTCTTCGGGGGCCACCGATGGATTGAATGAGTCCTCCCGAGTATCCTGGAGGACCACGCACGTGCCGCGGGGCGACACGACGAATCGTTTCGTCTCGCCGTCGGCCGTTGGGAAGGTCACCTCCACGGATTCGCCCTGGGCCGATGCCTGGGTGCGAAGTTCAGCGATAACCTCGGCGTCCGGGGGACTGTCGAGGGAAGATGCGGGGGACGAGGACATCATGAGAAGAACAAAGTTCGTGAGACACAGAACGTGAGAACGTGAATCGGAACGAGTGCCCTGCACAGCGTTGTGGGGCACAAACCAACGCCCCACCCTCTGTACCGGAGGATGGGGCGCGTGTCATTGGGGACCGTTTGGATCGTCCCTAGCCGTTGCTGGAGGGCCGCCGGAGACTCGTCACGAAAACGAACCCGTCGGGGTTGCGCACTGCAACCCGAAAGGCCTCGCCTGGCTTGATTTTTCCGTAGACGTCCATGAATGCATCCATGCCCGATATTTTCTGTCCGGCCATCTCAAAAATAATCTGTTTGGGCTGCAATCCGGAGTCCCGAATCATTGGATTCGACTGATCGACGTCGGTGATGAGCACGCCCTGCGCCTGGTCGAGCCCGAGCTGGCGGGCGACCTCCGGGGTTACGTCTTGAAGTTTGAGCCCAAGCTCCTTTTGGATCGCATCGGCTGAGGAGGGAGCGTTACCATCCCCCTGATCCGCCGAGGCTGTTGTCATCTCGCTCCGTGATCCCAGTGTGACCGTCAGGTTCTTGGTTTCGCCGTCCCGGTTGATGCGCAGGGACACCTCGTCGCCGGGCTGCATGCTTGCGATCTTGTTCCCGAGCTCCAGGTAATTGTCGAGAGGCTCACCCTCAATCGCAACGATGATATCGCCGGCCTGAAGTCCCGCTTCGGCGGCAGGGGTTCCACTTTGAACCTGCGAGACGACCGCAGAGCCCTGCGGCAGGTCTTCGTTCTCGACGAGATTCTGCGGAGCCCCCCCGTAGCGAATGCCCAAATAGGCCCGCTGCACGTCGCCTGTCTCAATAATCTGCGTCGCTATGCGCTCGACGGTGTTGGCCGGGATGGCAAATCCGATGCCCTGATTCCCCCCGGATCGAGACACAATGGCGGTGTTAATGCCAACAAGCTCTCCCTGAAGGTTGACCAGCGGACCGCCGGAGTTTCCCGGGTTGATGGCTGCGTCGGTCTGAATGAAGTTGTGCACGCCGCCGCTCTGTTCGGGATTTCGCGCCCGCTGCGGACTGGCCTGTAACCGTCCCAGGGCGCTGATGATACCGGCGGTCACGCTGTTGTTGAGTTGGGGACTCAGGGGGGAGCCAATCGCCATCACCCACTGTCCGACCTCCAGTTGCTCGGAATTGCCAAAGCTGATGGATGTGAGATCGGTCGCGTCTATCTTGAGGACGGCAAGGTCACTGTAGGAATCGGTACCGACGATTGTCGCGTCGTACTGCGTCCCGTCCTTCATCTGGACGCTCAGCCGTTTGGCGTCCTCTACCACGTGATTGTTGGTGATAATGTGCCCATCGGACCGCACAATCACGCCCGACCCCAGGCCCCTTCGCACGTCGGGCTCAGACGGACCCGGCCGGCCAAAGAAGCGCTCGAACGGAGTGCCCTCGAAGGGATTGGGCACTCGCCGCTCCACTGCCTTGGCCGCGCGGATTTGCACGACGGCGGGATTCACGGACTGGGCCACCTTCGAAAACGCCGTCTTAAATTCGCGGGGGGAGCCACCGACTGACTGCTCTACAGCCGTGGACCCGTCCAGATTGGCGGCCTGACTCGAAGTGCCTACGGTGTCGGCAGCTCCGAAGAGATTGGCACCCGCGGTGGCGAAGAGGATGCCCGCGATGAAGGCACTGCCGATGACTACAGCGAGAGAAACTTTGCCTTTTGTGCTCATGGAGGATTAGTAGAATGCGGTCGTGAAGAGAGAGCGCGGGATCTGTGGGTCGTGCTTCGGGCAGATGAGAGTCCCCGAATCCTCGGTCTCAGCCATAAACGGACGTCAGCCCACAATTCGTACCATTGTTTACGGACAAGGTGCTTTACGGGGTTAAATTGGAAATGGTGCCGGCCCGAGGGTTACAATGGAGGCAGGTTCGGTCGCCGGAATCCTTCTCCTACTCAGCCGTACACGAAGCGTCCCCACAGAAATTGTCTTAATCTGCCGACGGGGACGCGCCCAACGACACGTTTCCTCGTACGCTCGCACGGACCGAGAACCGAATGGCCAACGCTTCGATGCCTCCACACCTCCAATCCACCGTCGACCCGTCTCGCACCTCTGAGGAGATTCGGCGAGACTTCTTACAGTTTTTCGAGGAAAAGGGGCACGAGGTCGTTCCCAGTGCGTCGCTCGTGCCGGAGGGCGATAGCACGCTGCTCTTTACCAATGCGGGGATGAACCAGTTCAAGGATGTGTTTCTGGGCACCGGTGCGCGTCCCTACTCGCGGGCGGTCGATACGCAGAAGTGCCTGCGGGTGTCTGGCAAGCACAACGACCTGGAGGAGGTGGGCCACGACACCTACCACCACACCTTCTTCGAAATGCTGGGCAACTGGAGCTTCGGCGACTACTTTAAGGCCGAGGCCATCGCGTGGGCCTGGGAGCTCCTGGTGGACCGCTGGGGGCTGGCCCCGGATCGACTGTACGCCACGGTCCACGAAGGGGATGCGGACTTTGGGCTGGACGCCGACGAGGAGGCTTACAACCTCTGGCTGTCGAGCACCCCGCTCCCGGAAGACCGGGTCCTCTACGAGCCGTCGAAGGAAAACTTCTGGATGATGGGGGACACCGGCCCGTGCGGGCCCTGTTCGGAGCTTCACGTCGACCTGCGTCCCGCCGATGCGCGCCGGGAGACGCCCGGCCGCGTCCTCGTGAACGCCGACCACCCGCAGGTGATGGAGCTGTGGAACCTGGTGTTCATCCAGTACAACGCCCAGTCCGACGGGGGCCTGGAGCCGCTCGACGACCAGCACGTCGACACGGGCATGGGCTTCGAGCGGATGGTGGCCGTGCTGCAGGGCAAAGAGTCGACCTACGACACCGACCTGTTCGCCCCGCTCCTGCAGTCGATTGCTGACCTCTCGCCCCGGGAGGCCGTGCAGGGGTACGACGATCTCCGCACCGACGACGAGGCGGAGCGCGAGCAGGTCCGCATCGCCCTCCGCGTGGTGGCCGACCACATCCGTGCCATCGCCTTCGCGATTTCCGATGGGGTGATGCCGAGCAACGAGGGGCGGGGCTACGTCATTCGGCGCATCCTACGACGCGCCGTCCGCTACGGGTACGAGACGCTGGCGCTGGAGGAGCCGTTTCTGCACCGGCTCGTCGATCCGCTCGTGGAGAAAATGGGGGGCCAGTTCGACGGGCTCGTGGAGCAGCAGTCCTACATCGAGCAGGCCATTCGGTCCGAGGAGGAGAGCTTCCTGGAGACGCTCGGCACGGGCATCGAGTTCTTCGAGCGGGTCGCGCCCTACGTCACGAGCTTCCGCGAGAAAGACGGCGAGGTGACCGATCGGTTGCTTGGGGAGCTCCAGCAAGACCGGCGGGCGATGGACCTGCTGGAGAAGGCCTACGTCGACACGGACGACCGGAGCACAATCCTGCGCGACTTTGCCCGCATGGCGCGGGCCGGGACGCTGCCGGGGCAGGTGGCCTTTCTGCTGCACGACACGTACGGCTTCCCGATCGACCTGACCCGGCTCATGGCCGGGGAGCGCGGCCTGTCGGTCGACATGGAGGGCTACGAGGACCTGATGGCACGTCAGCAGGAGCGGGCCCGGGCGGCGTCGGACTTTGAGGTGGATCAGAGCGACATCCATGCGTGGCAGCCCGTCTCGGAGGGCGCGCCGTCTTCTGAGTTTGTCGGGTACGATCGGGCGGTCGTGGAGGACGTGGAGATCCGGGCCGTTCGCCGGGTGGACGCCGATGAGGACGCTCGGTACGAGGTGGAACTCAGTCGTACGCCCTTCTACGCCGAGGCTGGGGGACAGGTGGGCGACACCGGCACGCTCGCCATCGGCGGGGAGGAGGTGCGGGTGCTGGACACCCAGCACGAGGGTGACCGCATCGCCCACACGGTGGACACTCTTCCGGACCCCCTGAGTGGCCCGGTCCGGGCCGAGGTGGATGCGGAGCGTCGCCGTCGCATCCGCGCGCACCACACCGCGACCCATCTGATGCACGCCGTGCTCCGCGACACCCTGGGCGATCACGTGCAGCAGAAGGGATCGCTTGTGACCCCGGACCGCCTGCGGTTCGACTTCAGCCACTTCGACGCCGTCGACGAACCGACGCTCCGGGACATGGAGCATCGGATCAATGCGGTCATCCGGCGCAACATCCCGAAACGGGAGGAGCGCGAGGTGCCCATCGACGAGGCCCTCGACCGCGGCGCGATGGCCCTCTTCGACGAGCAGTACGGCGAGCAGGTCCGCGTCATTACGTTCGACCCCGATTTTAGCATGGAGCTTTGTGGGGGCACGCACGTCGAGGCCACCGGTGAGATTGGGCTGTTTCGCTTCCTGTCCGAGGGATCGGTGGCGTCGGGGGTGCGTCGGGTGGAGGCCGTGGCCGGAGCGGCCGCCCTGGAGCACGTCGAGTCGCGGCTCGACGAGCTGATCCGGGCGCGCCGTCAGTTCCGCTCGCTGGAGGCGCCCCTGCCGGACGCCATCGCCGAACTGCAGGACGAGCGCGATCGGCTGGAGGCGGAGGTGGAGCAGCTCCGCCGCAGTCAGCTCGCCGACCGGCTCGATGCGTTCGTGGCGGACCGGGCCACGGAGGTCGACGGCGTCACTGTGGTTACGGGTCGGCTCGACGACGCCCGCCCGGACGAGTTGCAGGACCTGGGGCATCAGCTTCGCGACAAGCTCGGGGCCGGCAGTGTGGGGGTGCTCGGCACGACCGGGGCGGAGGGGGAGAAGGTCTCTGTCGTAGCGACGGTGAGCGACGACCTCATCGCGGAGCGCGACCTTCAGGCCGGGGCGCTCGTCGGCACCCTGGGAGAGCGACTTGGCGGCGGCGGCGGCGGACGTCCCTCCCTCGCCTCGGCCGGCGGGCGGCACACGGAGAAGCTCGACGAGGTGCTCCGCGACGTGCCGTCGCTCGTGGCGGACATGCTCTAGTGGTTTGTCAACCCTGAATGATTGGCATGCCCGAGCGATCTCAAAACCCACTTTCCAGCACGTCATCCCGACAGTAGTCGGGACATGCTTCAAGCGCACTCTGAAAGCACTTCTTCGCTCGCGCTCAGGGCGCAGTCCGGCGCGCTCCCGACGACTGAGACCTTTCCGCTGGAAGGCCAGGGCGGCCTACGACCGAATGATCAACAACGAGGCCCGCTTCCGCGCCGTGCTCACGATGGACCACGGATGACGCAAGGCTGGAGGGGGCAAGGCAAGGAGGCTTCGGAACGACCAAGAGCACATCGCGAGGGGGGTCTACCGACGGCTACTCCTCACAGGTGCGATCGCCCTGGTGTAGTCTCAAGCAATCCTCTTGAGGTAGAGTCATCCCGATAGTGATCGAGGACGCGGTTTCGAGCGTAGCGTAGCGGAGTCGAGAACTCTCCCCGAATCCACCGAAGCCGACAGTAGTGGGCAATCCCCCCAGGACAATGTTCGTCCGTCAGATCCGGGGAACTTTTAGCCCAAAAGAGACCGGTTGAGGCTGCACTGGGGATTGCAATTCACTCCTGGAATCCTCATGTTCTAACCCTCCTGTTTGTCCGGTGTCAAACCTCCCGCAAGCACAGACGTCGGTATGGCTGCCCTTGGGTCTCGCCCCTCTCCGCGCCGTTCGTCGGGGCTTCAGACCTCGATCGTCTGGACGCTGGCGCTCGCCACAGGATTACTCCTGGGGAGCTGCGATTTGCGGGACACCAGCCAGGAGACCTCTTCTCAGGCTCCCGTCCTCCAGCGCTACGTAGAGGCCTCGACCCCCGCCTATTCGTGGGAATCTGTCGGCAAGACGACCGTCGACGGGGTGGAGTGCGTCGAATTGCGCCTGACCTCCCAGCAATGGCGGGGCATGCGCTGGCGGCATCAGCTGATCGTGGCTCGGCCCCCTGCGTCCGGGTCCTCGTCGCACGGCGTACTCGTGATCGGGGGCGGCACCCAGGACGCCATGCGGAAGGAGAGGGGGCCGAGGGCCGGAGCGACGTCCGAGCAGTGCGAGCTGCTTGCGCAGGCCGTAGGGGTGTCCAACCAGGCGGCGGCCTTCCTCCGGCAGGTCCCAAACCAGCCGCTCTTCGACGGCCTCACGGAAGACGAGTTGATCTCCTACACGTTCGACCAGTTTCTGGAGAACCCGTCGGAAGACACCTGGCCGCTTCTGTTGCCCATGACGAAGTCGGCGGTAAAAGCGATGGACGCGCTGCAGGCGTACTCTGCGGAAAACTTCCCGGAGAAGCTCGAGAAATTTACCGTCACCGGCGCCTCCAAGCGCGGATGGACCACCTGGTTGACCGCCGCGATGGACGCCCGGGTGTCCGCACTGGCGCCGATGGCCTTCGACATCTTGAACATGAAGCCCCAACTCGATCATCAGCTGGACGCGTGGGGGGAATACTCCAGCCTCATCTCGGCCTATACGGAGCGGGGGCTTCCCCATGTCGCAGACACCCCCGAGGGCGAGAGGCTGATCGAGATCGTCGATCCGTATCGCTACCGGGATCGGGTGTCACAGCCAAAGCTGATCGTCCTCGGCACGAACGACTCCTACTGGCCGATCGATGCGCTGAATCTGTACTGGAAGGAGCTTCGGGGCGAGAAGCACACGATGTATCTGCCGAACGCAGGCCACGGGGTGCAGAACGCCGAACAGGTGCTTGGGACGGTGGCGGCCTTCGCCCGAGGCGCTACGGACGAATTTACATTTCCGGGGATCGACGCGTCGTACTCGACGGGACCCGGAGGCGGCACGCTTACCGTGACGCCTGCCGAGACGCCCGGCCTGAAGCCCGCTGGGATCCGTCTCTGGCGGGCGACCTCTGCCGACCGCGACTTTCGCGACGCCGAATTTAGCGCCCGCACGATCCCCGCGCAGGACGACGGGGGGTATCGGGCCCAGGTGGCGCGGCCCGATCAGGGTTACCGGGCGCTTCTCGGAGAAGTTGTGTACAAGGTCCAGAACCGGACCTTTTCCCTCTCGACTCGGGTCCGGATTCTCGCAGCCGAGGAGTCGAGCTCCGGTGCCCATCCGTCCAGCGCCCCGGCGGGGGATTGAACGGAAACCAACCCTGCAGCTACATCCCAGACGCCCGCCCTCTCGGCCCCCACCCGTTCCGACCGAAACAGGTCGCCCCAAATGGACGCTCGACGTTCATCGATCCTGTGACCGTGGACATTCAGAAGCAGGAGGCCCTGCGTCTGACGGGTCCGGCTCCCGATCCCGCAGGTCCCCGCGCGCCCGTTCCAACTCATCTGGGGCGGACGTTTCGTATTGCGGGAATCGTATCGGGAGACACCTCCAGGACGGCGGGAGGCGACTTCTGAAAAGAAAAACCCCGCCCGGGGTTCTCAACGCCGGGCGGGGCACATGCATTCACCATGACGGTGGAGAAATTCAACTTATAATTTTTTACTTCTCGAATGTTTCCTTGTCGAAGAGCGGGCCGCAATGACACCTGCACCCCTTCCATGAGCCTGGGCCCTGGCGACCAAACCCTTGAGGACTGTAATCTCGATGTCGACCACTCCTCGTGTTTCTCGGCCGGCAAGGTCCCAGTGGGCTGCATTGGCAGATCCACCGATCGTGTCCGTCAGTCAAGACCGCGACGGGTACGGGTCTCATGCCGGACGTCCTTGGAGCCGAAGTCCCCCGCGAAAGGATGCGTCCGACGTCCGGCGACCAATTCGGTCGAGGAAACGGCACAGCACAGGCAGTGGGGGAGGCAGGTCCCCGCTCGGGACGAAATCCCAGTATCCGACCTCCGGTGTCAGCCCGTTTTCCCGCAGAATCTGCCGGCCCTCCGCCGGACGCAGCCGGCGGTCGGTCGAAAGATGGCGCGTGGGAAGCCCAAGACGATCGGCTAGGCGGTACCACCAGTACGTCCCGTTGAGCGTGAGGGCAAGGAATCGGCCGGTCGGCTTCAGAACGCGCGCCACCTGCTCCAGCACACGGCCTGGGCGGAGCACGTGCTCCAGTACACCCACGCAGATCACTTTGTCGACCGATCCAGACGGGACCGTGGCCAGGGTCTCGGCGTCATCCACGCGAAAATGGAGGTCAGGGTGACAGGCGTGCTGCCGGGCCGTCGCGATCATCTTTTGAGACAGATCGATTCCAATGCCTTGCCCGACCCGATCGGCGAGGGCCCGGAGGTGCGTGCCGTCACCACAGCCGATGTCGAGGACCACGTCGGAAGGGGCGGGCTGGGCGTGACGGTCGAGAATGCGCAGCCGATGGCGCAGCAACGCGTCGGCAGGGCCGTGCCGCTCGGACGGGTCGGCGGCCAGCGCGTCGAAAAAGTCCCGGAGGTCGTCTTTGTCGTCGGCTGGGGTCGGGGTGGGAAACGCAGATATAAGAGACATACCGATCCGTGCAGAAATTCCTCAACCTTATTCCGGGATCTAATGGTGAGTAAAGGCGTCCCGGCGGGACGCCCGTGCGCGTCAAGGAAATTCCAAACAGGTCTGATATTTGCCTGGATGAGGTCGATTGGTTTCGATTTTGGACCCAATCCCCGCCTGGAGCTTCTGTCGTTCGCCGGTGAAGCTCCTCAAGAATACAAGTCATTCTGAGCGGAGCGGAGCGAAGTCGAAGCAGCTCGTGTTCAACAACATTGCCAACAAGCTCCTGCGCGTGTTGTGTGGGATGATCA
>JBDGQM010000248.1:0-7810 GCA_042219065.1 Salinibacter sp.
CCCTGCGCTTCAACGACTGCGCCATAGGAGGCCAAGTTGGTCAGTGCGCGTGTTCTTCAATCTTCGACTGCAGGGTGATCTGAATCTTCCCGAGGAGCTGGGAGATCCGGGCGGCACTCAGGTCCAGCACCTCGCCAATTTCGCTCAGCGTCAAGTCTTCGGTGTAGTACAGTCCCAGGATGGTCTGCTGGCGCTCGGGGAGGGTTTCGATGAGGTCCTGGAGGTACTTCTGCGTAGACGCCTTCTCGAAGTGCTCGAAGCCGGATTCGGCATCTTCGTTCGGGAGGACGTCCAGCATCGTTTGCTCATCGTCGTCGACGGGGCGGGAGAGGGAAAGCGAGAAGCGACGCTGCGCGTCACGGAGGAGCTTGTGGTAGGCCTCCAGGGACAGCCCCATGTAGTCGGCCACATCCTCGTCGGACGGGTCTTCGCCCATCATCTGCCGCAGTGTGGAGATGGCCTCCTGCACGGCGCCCATTTTCTTGCGCTTCTCGCGCGAGAGGACGTCGATGGAGCGCAGGTAGTCGATGACGTTGCCGCGGATCCGTCGGTAGGCGTGGGTCGCAAAGCGCGCCTTTTCCGGATCGTAGTTGTCCAGCGCTTCGAGCAGCCCGACGATTCCGACGCTCTCCAGGTCCTCGTGGGCGGCGAGAAGGTGGTCGGGGACGCTGATTTTGCCAATGATGGAGCGCACGAGCGGGAGCGCCGCCATCACGACGGCCTCCCGGTTCGGTTCGGTGGGCTCGTCAAGATAGTCCTCGACAAGAGGCTGTAGATCCCGGTCCATAGCAACGTGAGGTCAGCGAGCAAAGAATCATCGGAGCCCTTCCGGGCTCTCTGTCAGGCAGCCCGAGGCTCCGGCATCGTTGAGTCGTCATCGGGTTCCGTGTCGGCGGTCGACGACTCGGCGGAGGCGTCGTCCACATCGACAACATCCTCTGCAGGGTCGGAGTCAGGGCCGTGAGTGACAATGTATTGGGAGCCGGCAAAGCCGACTGCCAGGGTGAGGTAGGACACCAGTCCCGATGTGGCTGCGGTAAACAGTACGTGTCCCAGCGGCGCCCCGCTCCATGCCTGATAGATGAAGATGATGGTGCCGAAGAGGACGCTCGCGTTCGCGATGAGAACGTGTACAGATACCGAACGGGACGAGGACGTGGTCGGGTCCATCAGGATGGGGGCCACTGAATGAGAAAGACCGTGTGAGAGTGCATCGGGCTACGGAAGCGCCGGGGCAGGGGCGTACTGCCGATGGGCGACCGTGTGGGCAAGGGTTGCGAAGGCCGTCCGCACCGACCCTTCGGTCCGCACCGCCGGCGTCTGGTCGGAGACGGACTGGCGTACGGAGCGAGCAAAGGGAACCCAGCCCAGCATGTCGGGGGACTGGTCCAGGAACCGACGGGTGACCGCCTCGAAGCGCTCTACGACGCTGCTAGCGTCGGCCTCGTCGTCGGCAAAGTTTACCACGACGCCAAGCGGATAGTCGGGGTCGGCCGTCCAGAGCGACTTGACGAGGCGGTAGGCATCGGCCACGGCGGTCGGCTCGCCGACGAGAACAATCGCCCCGAGATCGGCGCGATCCAGTGCCCAGCGCACCGGCCCAGCGGTGCCGGCCGGGCCGTCGATGAGCACATAGTCGTGCCCGGTTCGGAGGTGACTGAGCACCTCGTCGAGTGCTGCGTAGAGCGCATCGCCGGCCGCCCGGTCCCGCTCGTGGGGGCGGGCGGCCGCCTGGACGAGCGTGAGTCCGGATTCCGTCTCGTGCAGCGCCGCCTGACGGGGGGGATCGTCGTGCATGGTGTCGAGCACGGTTGCGGGGGGCGCCTCGTTGAGCAGAATCGGGCTGTCGCTTTGTCCCACGTCCGCGTCGAGGAGCGCCACAGAATGCCCCTCGCGGGCGAGCGTCTCGGCCAAATTGACCGTCACGACGCTCTTGCCCACGCCTCCCTTCCCACTAGCGAAGGCAATTGTGTTGGCGGTTACTTCCATCGATGGGTGATTCAGTCAGGCGGGAGGAAGGGTGCAGGCGGGTCTACAGGTCCATCACGTCTTTGACGAACCATTCCAGGGAGAACGACCGGGCATCGGTGGGCACCTGAGGGCCCTCCGAGACGAACTGTACAGGAAGGTCAAGCGTGGTGAGCCACTCGACCACCTGGCCCCACGTGCCGGCCTCGTCGAGGTGCGTAATCGACACCGCGGAGGGCTGTACGGGCAGATGCGAAAGAGCGGCCGCGTCGAGGTTGTCGAGGGCGCGCGTGGTGTTTAGCACAAAGTGTGCGTCCAGCGGCCGCAGCGGCTGTAGGAGGGTCTTGATTCGTCGCAAGGCGGCGTGGCTGTCGCTGAGGGGAAGGGGCAGGGGCGGTGTGTCGACCAGCACAGAGCCGAAGTTTTCCGTCCGACTCAACGCCCGGGCCATCTCTTCCTTGGTGCGCACGTTCTGGACGGCAATTCCGAACCGCCGGTAGAGGGACGTGGGGTTCTGGTAAGCCATGCCGTGGTCGGACGTCGGCTGAACATGAATCACCGCGGGCTCGCCGCCATCTAGGAGGTGGTCGTGGGTGGCCATTTTCAGGATCATTGAGGTTTTGCCGGCTCCTCCCGGTCCGAAGAGCACGAGATTGTTCGGCCCCTGATCGGGGCTGGCGACCTTGATGCGCCGGCACAGCAGTTGCGCGAGCGCCCAGCGCAGGTCTTCGGTGGGCCCGTCCAGGGCGACCCTGCGATCAGACAGCTCGTCAAAGAGCTGAGTGACCGTCTCAGGCTGCAGGCCCTTATCGAGGAGAAGATTGTAAAGCGGGTGATGGGTCCAGCGTCCTCCGTCCTCCGTCTGCGGAGCCGCACGGACCTCGTCCCGTCCACTGGACGGGGACCCGCTCATCCGGTCTGTGCGGGTTGCACTACGCCCGCCGTAATCCTCTTGAGAGCCGGAGTCCGGAAAAACCCGACCCCGGCCCGGCCCTCGCTCGCGGGCCAGCACCTGCTTAAACTCTTCCCCGCCGCTCTCCCGGTCACTGCTCGAAGAACGCCCAGGCAGTTCATCAGAACGAGAAGACGATCCGTCGTCTGCGTTCCCGTACCCAAAGCTTTCAGTCCCCACCGTTTCCTCACCCGTTCCGTCCGTCCCGGGTCCGTCCGTCCCGGCCCCGTCCGCGCCGGCGTCCCTTCCATTTGAGCCCATGTCCGGAACGGGCAAGGAGCCGTCGTCGCTCGGCGGCTTGGGGACGCGTCCCTTCGAGGTGTCCGACACCGGGGTGTCGGCGGCGGAGTCGATCATGACGGCGATCTCCGCGGGAGCGTCCGCCGTCGCGGGCGTCGACTCCATCAACACAACGTCATCCCCCAGCTCCTCCCGCGCCGTCGCGAGCGCAGCCTGAATGCTGGGGCCGGTGATCGTCTTTACAGTCATGGGGACATGCGAGTGCCGAACGTGAGTGGATCCGTGAGGGCCGGTCTACGACGAAGAGTGCTACGGGGAGGCCTGTGCTATGGCCGACAGGTCCGCGGTGCCCGATCCTGTCGGGATGCTTACCTGATCGATGACGTCCACAGGCGCATCGGACGATAGGTCGTTGTAGGAAAGGACCGTGATGTCGGAGACCATCGGCTCCAAAAACTCGTAGAGCGTGGAGCGCAGCACCGGGGACGTGAGCAGTATGGGCGCCCGATCCTCCCCGATCAGCTGGCGGGCCTTTTCATCGACGGCCTCCACCAGCCCCTCGGCCCGATCGGGCTGCATCCCCAGCGTATTGGCGTCGAGCTTGCCCTGCTCGGCCTGCTCCAGGAGATGCTGTTCCAGCGAGGGGTCAATCACGAACGCCTTGATGCGGTCCTCGGGTCCGGAGAACTCGCGAGTGATCGTCGGCGCGAGTGCCGCCCGGCAGTGCTCGGTAAGCACCTCCACGGTCTGCGTCTGCGGGGCGTGATCGGCCAGGGCCTCCAGAATCGTCACGAGGTCGCGGATGGGCACCCGCTCCTTCAGCAGTCGCTGAAGGACCTTTCGGATACTGCCCAGGGAAAGGAGGTCCGGCACCAGCTCGTCGACGAGCGCAGGGGCCGTTTCTCGCACCTTGTCCAGCATCTCCTGCACCTCCTGGCGGTCCAGGAGGCGGTAGGCGTTTTTGCGCAGCTCCTCCAGCAGGTGAGTCGTAATCACCGCCGGTGGCTCGATGACCGTCAGGCCCATCTGCTCCGCCTCCGAGAGGTTGCGCTCGGCGACCCACACGGCCGGCAGCCCGAAGGTGGGATCCTCCACCCGCATGCCCGAAGGGACCTCCTCGATGTCGTCGGGCAGCAGCGCGAGCTTGTAGCCCGGCATCACTTCGCCGTCACCGATGGGATTCCCGCGGAGCTTGATCACGTACTGGTTGGATTCCATGTCCACGTTGTCGCGGATGCGGACCGGCGGAATGACAATCCCGAGCTCCTCCGCAAGCTGTTTCCGCAGCATCTTGACTCGCTCCAGCAGGTCCCCGCCCTGATCCGGATCCACCAGCGAGATGAGCCCGTAGCCGATTTCCAGCTCCAGCGGGTCCACCAGAAGCAGGTCGGACGGGTTTTCTTCGTCCTCCGCCTCCGCCTCGGCCTCCGCTTCGCGGCGTTCGGCTTCCGCCTCCGCCTCGGCCTGCTTCTCCTGGCTTCGGAAGTACCACAGGGACAGCACCCCGCCGCCGAGCAGCCAGAACGGGATGGTGGGCAGGGCGGGCACGAGGCCCATCCCCACCAGAAATACGCCCGTAATGAGGAGCGGCGGCAGCTTGTCGACCAGCTGCCCCTTCATTTCGCTGGCGAGGGAGCCCTCCTTCCCGCTGGCCCGCGACACGATGATGCCGGCCGCCGTGGAAATCAGGAGCGTGGGAATCTGCGAGACGAGCCCGTCCCCAATCGAGAGTCGTGTGAATGCGGTCGTGGCCTCCCCCATTGTCATTCCGTGTTGGGCCATCCCAATGATGAGCCCCGCGACCACGTTAATGCCGGTGATGAGCATGCCGGCAACCGCTTCCCCCTTCACAAACTTGCTGGCCCCGTCCATGGCCCCGTAAAAGTCGGCCTCCTTCGTCACCTCCTCGCGGCGGTCCTTCGCCTCTTGTTCGTCGATGAGGCCCGAGTTCAGATCCGCGTCGATGGCCATCTGCTTGCCCGGCATCGCGTCGAGCGTGAAGCGGGCGGCCACTTCAGAGATGCGCTCGGTGCCCTTCGTGATGACCACGAAGTTGATGATGACGAGCACGAGGAAGATAATGGCCCCCACCACGTAGTTGCCCGCCACCACGAACTCCCCGAAGGCATTGATCAGCGCGCCGGCCTCCGCCTCCCCCAGAATGAGCCGGGTGGACGCCACGTTGAGGGACAGGCGGAAGAGGGTGGTAGTGAGCAGGAGCCCCGGGAAGATCGCGAATTCCAGCGGCCGCGTGGCGTAGAAGGCCGTCAGGAGGATCCCTAGGCTCAGCGCGATGTCCGTGGCCAAGAGCAGGTCCAGCAGAAAGCTGGGCAGGGGAATCACCATCACGAACAGGATGGCCACCACGGCAGACGCCACAGCCACTTCGCTGTTGACCGTGTCCGTGCCCATCCACCCGACGTCGGCGACGGCACTGGTACCAGAGTCAGTAGACGAGGGGGGCAATGTAGTTCTGGGGGATTGAGGGTGGGAAGGGGCCGGTGAGAGTTAGCCCGTGCCGGACTGCTGCTCGTAAATCTCAGCAAGAATGGTCGCAACGGCAGGATACAGGTCTTCCGGAATTTCCTCCTCCTCCGGCACATTTTCGTACAAGGCGTGTGCCAGTGATCGATTTTCGACCGTTGGCACCCCGTACTCGGCGGCGAGCTCCTTAATGTAAAGCGCCCGCTTGCGCACGCCCTTCAACAGCACCCGAGGGGCTGCAGCCTCTTTCGGGTCGTACCGGAGCGCCACGGCGTAGTGAGTGGGGTTGGTTACCACCGTGTCGGACTTCATCACGGCGTGGTCCATGCGCGGCTGCTCGGAGAGCTCCTTCTGCTTCTCGCGGCGCTTCTCTTCCATCTCCGGATCGCCCTCCGTCTCCTTCTGCTCGTCCTCCAGTTCCTTCTTGCTCATCTTCAGGTCTTCGTAGTACTTCCACCACTCGAACGCGAAGTCGAGGGCCGCCACTACGAGGAGGGCGGCGAGGAGTGTCCACAGGAGATCGAAGAACCAGTCGGCGGCCTGCTCCAGGATCGCCGGGAGCGGGAGCGTCTGCAGCTTCATCATCTTGGGGAGCATGGGCTCCAGAACAAGATACGCCACCGGGCCGACCACGCCGATCTTCAAAAGCGTCTTTAAGAACCCGAAGGCCCCCTTCGACGAAAAGATCTGCTTCAGGCCCTGCAGGGGGCTTATGCGACTGAGCTTCGGCTGCACCGCAGTGAGGGACACGTTCCAGCCGGACTGCACGACGTTGAGGCCGAACGCCACGACCGCCATCACCAGAAAAAATGGCCCCAGTGCCATGGCGAGCTCCAGCCCGATCTCGACCACGAGGGTTTGGAGGGCCGGCACCGTCAGGGAGGTCTGGGTGGACTGGCGAAAGAGCCGTCCCGCCACGTGCTCCATGGTCGCAAATGCGGACGATCCCCAGAGCGAAAACATCGCCGTCGCCGCCATGAGCAGGCCCACCGTCACCGGCTCCTGTGCCTGAAGCACGTTCCCCTCCTCGCGCGCCTTTTCGAGGCGTCGGGGGGTTGGGTCGAATTCTTTTTCTTGCGTCTCGGCCACGGCAACCGTTGGCGGTCAGTGGGAGACGGGCGCACCGCTCGGCCCGTACGGAAAAGACTGCGCGATGCGGGCGGAAAAGTTTTCCCTCGGTTCGCCGCCCTCTTTTCGCAGGACAGGCCGATGCTCAGGCCCGAGAGCGTCCCGGGCACGCCCGTCGGCACCCCCCTTCGTCTGCGCGGAGACCCTCGACTATGGAGCAATGGCCTGGAGGACCTGCATCACCAGGCGGTCCATGCGGTCGATAAGCGGCGGCACCGACGCAAGGAATCCCTGGATGAAAGCAAAAAAGACCGCGATGCCGACAAGGAGCTTGGCGGGCAGGCTGAGGGTGAACAGGTTGGCCTGCGGGATCAGGGTGGCGAAGATGCCTAGGGCCACGTCGGTAAAGAACAGCAGAACGAGGAACGGGGCCGCGAGCCGAAGGGCAATGTGGAAGAAGTCGCCCATCCACTCCAGCAACAGCGGCCCGCTGGGCGCAAGGAGGCCGCCCCCGAGCGGGATGACCTCGAAGGACTGTGCGAGCGCCCGGAGAAGCATGTGGTGGCCGTCCAGTAGAAGGAAGGCAATTAGGAACGTGTACGAGAGAATTTGGCCCAGCGGGTTCGAGGAGGCGCCCGTCATGGGGTTGTAGGTTTGCGAGAGGCTCAGGGCCATCTGGTAGCCCATAATGGTCCCGGCGAAGTTGACGGCCCAGAAGATCAGCCGTGCGGTGAAGCCGATGAGCAGTCCGGTGCCTGCTTCCACCAGCACGATGAGCATGAATCCGATGTCATGTGCCACGTACTCGGGCAGGGGGCCGGTAGCAAATCCTGCCAGGCTGTAGGCCAGTACTGCTCCCACGAGCACCCGCACCCGCGTGGGAATGCTGTTCTGTCCAAAAAAGGGCGCCGCCATGAGCAGCCCACTCACCCGCACGAAGACGAGCAGTATGCGGACGATATTACTGGTGTCGAACAGAGACATGATGCCGTCTGCGCCGAATCGGTGTGCAGATCTAAAGGGGTCGGCGCAGTCAATCAAGGGGAACCGAAAGGTAGATCTTGCCTCCATCTCGATGTAGGGACGACCGGCGGGTCG
>JBDGQM010000249.1:0-12825 GCA_042219065.1 Salinibacter sp.
AGAAGGCCCGCGAGTTTGCGGTGCTGGAGTCGATGGACGGCGGCAAGTCGATCCGGGAGTCGCGCGACATGGACATCCCGCTGGTGGCGGCGCACTTTTTCCACTACGCGGGCTGGGCCGACAAGCTCGAGTACGCCCTCCCCGGCCCCGGCCATCCGCGCTCCCTCGGCGTGTGCGGCCAGATCATCCCCTGGAACTTCCCCCTCCTCATGGCGGCCTGGAAGCTGGCCCCGGCCCTCGCCACGGGCAACTGCGTCGTCCTGAAGCCCGCCGAGACGACGCCCCTCACGGCCATGAAGCTGGCCGAGGTCATCCAGGAGGCGGGCCTGCCGCCCGGCGTCGTCAACATCGTGCAGGGCGCGGGGACCGTGGGCTCGGCCCTCGTGGAGCACCCCGACGTCGACAAGGTCGCGTTCACCGGCTCCACGGCGGTCGGAAAACAGATTCAGCGCCAACTGGCCGGGTCGAAGAAGCGGCTCACGCTGGAGCTGGGCGGGAAGGGCGCCAACATCATCTTCGAGGACGCCCCCATCGACCAGGCGGTGAAGGGCATCGTCGACGGCATCTACTTCAACCAGGGCCACGTGTGCTGCGCCGGGTCGCGGCTGCTGGTGCAGGAGAGCGTCGCCGACGAGGTGATCCAGAAGCTGCGGCACCGCATCGCCACGCTCCGGGTGGGCGACCCGCTCGACAAGAACACCGACATCGGGGCGATCAACTCGAAGCAGCAGCTCGAAAAGATTCGTCGCCTCGTCGACATCGGCGAGGAGGAGGGCGCGGACAAGTACCAGCCCGAGTGCGACCTGCCCGACGACGGGTTCTGGTTCCCGCCCACCTTCTTCACCAACGTCACCCAGTCGCACCGGATCGCGCAGGAGGAAATCTTTGGACCGGTGCTGTCGGTCACCACGTTCCGGACGCCCGAGGAGGCCATCGAGCGGGCGAACAACACCGAGTACGGCCTCGCCTCCGGCATCTGGAGCGACAAGGGCTCGAAGCTCTTCTCGATCTCGCAGGCCCTCAAGAACGGCGTGATCTGGGGCAACACCTACAACAAGTTCGACCCCGCCAGTCCCTTTGGCGGCTACAAAGAGAGCGGCTTCGGCCGCGAGGGCGGCGTCCACGGTCTTCTTCCGTACCTAGAGGTCCCTTCTGAGTCATGGCATCCACAAAATCCCCCTACGAACGGCTCCCCGTCTACAAAACCCGCAAGCTCTACATCGGCGGGGACTTCCCCCGAACCGAAAGCGGACGATACATAACCGCCACCGACCCCCAAGATGAGTTCGTGGCCAACATCTGTCGCGCGTCGCGCAAGGACTTTCGAGACGCCGTGGTGGCGGCCCGCGAGGCGCAGGACGGATGGGGCTCGCGGAGTGCCTTCAACCGGGGACAGATTCTCTACCGGATGGGCGAGATGCTGGAGTCCCGCCGGCAGGCCTTCGTGGACACGCTGGTCGACACCGCCGGGTACGACCCCGACGCGGCCGGGGCGGAGGTGAACGCGGCGATCGACCGGCTGGTCTGGTACGCGGGGTGGACCGACAAATTTGCCCAGGTCTTCGGGACGGTCAACCCGGTGGCCAGCTCGCACTTTGACTTTTCGGTGCCCGAGCCCACGGGCGTCGTGGCGGCCTTCTGTCCCGAACACGCCCCGCTGCTCGGGCTCGTCTCCTGCATGGCGCCGATCATCACGCCGGGCAATGCCGTGATCCTGATTGTCGACAACGAGGCCCCGACGCTCGCGCTCGACCTCGCGGAGGTGCTCGACACGAGCGACCTTCCGGGCGGCGTCGTCAACATCCTCACCGGGCACCGGTCGGAGCTCCGCGAGCACGTAGGGGGGCACCGCGACGTGAATGCGATCCTGAGCGTGGGCGCCTCCACCGAAGAGCGCACCATCCTGGAGCGGGAGGGGGCGGAGAGCGTGACGCGCCTGGAGTTTCGTCCCGACCGCGGGGCTGCCGGATGGCGCTCCGACGATAGCCAGTCGCCCTACTGGATCACCCCGTTCGTCGAGTTCAAAACCACCTGGCATCCCGTTGGGCGTTGAGGATAGGGCAGTCGCATGTTTAGAGCTTCCGTCAACTCTTTGGGCTCGTCCGCCTCGCGTCGAGGAAACAGGCCAGGGAAGCACGGGCGAGGGGGCGCGGGGGAGCAGGGGCGCACGAGCACGCCGTCCTGGATGAGAACAACATCAGATCGCCGAGAGAAAGGCACAATTGCTCGAAGAGTGGACAGGCAACCAGGGAGCGAACCGTCTACGTTCGTACCGGCACGGATCCAAATCTTCTCGTCAAGCCCTTCATTTCGCATGTCACACCGATCGCCATTCGTCATTCTTGTGCTGGCCGTGGGGCTTTGTGCCTGTAGCGGATCGTCCCAGACCGCGGGGCAGAGCGGCCCCTCGCCGGAACCGTCGCCGGAGCCGGAAGCGCCCTCGGTGGCTCAGTACGAGACCTTCGACCCCTCGGCCTACGAGGCCCGTCCCCCCGATCGTGCGGTTGAGGTCGTGCATCAGGTGCCCAAACGATTGATGCGGGGCCACGCTGCGCGCGGCGTGCGGCGGACCGTCGAGGGATTTCGTGTGCAGGTCTTCTCCGCCCGGGACAAGCAGGCCGCACAGGCGTTTCGGGAGCGGGTGCGTCGGTGGTGGGAGCGCAACAAAGACGCCGCCCCCACGTCTGTCCTTGGGCAAAAGCCGCCCATTGTCGTCACGTACACGCAGCCGTACTACCGCGTGCGGATTGGGGCCTTCGCCGAGCGGGAGGCAGCGGAAGAGGCCCTGGAGTTCGTGGCTCAGCGCTACGAAAATGCGTTCATCGCCCGGGGGACCGTCACGGTGACGAAATGAGGAGAGCGTTTGGGCGTGGTTGCGTGCAGGCGTGGGGGAACGGGCGAATCGGAGAGTACGTGTGCGTGTCCCGACGGAAGTACTGAAGGCCGTCGGGCCGGCGGGCGGCTCCGAACTGCCGGGGGCAGATGACTGCGGTCGCCTTGAGAGTGCTCAGTCACTGCGTTCCCGGCGCAGCGGACCGCTGATTTCCGCCATCCACGGCCGTCCGCCGATTGCAGTCCGCGCTCGTCACGCGCAGCAGCACAACTTTTGGTCGGCCCAGGGTCTTCTGGACGCTCGTCCGCATTTCCTGACCAGGTTTTGCCATGTCGCTTCTCGTCGGACTCGGACTGTTTGGGGGCGGTCTGGTCCTGGTCCTCTTCTTTGCGGAGCGCCTCGTGGACAGCACGGTGGCTGTGGCCCATCGGTTCGGGGTGTCGGCCTTTCTCATCAGCGTCCTGTTCATCGGCTTCGACCCCGAGAATCTGGCCGTCGGGGCCGTGGCGAGTTACGAGGGAACGGCGGGCATTGCGCTGGGGACCATCGTGGGGGCCGCCATGGTGGCGCTCACCCTGGCGTTCGGAATCACGGCCGTAATCGTGCCGCTCGACTTCGGACAGGTCCCTCGGCGCATCCTCGTCCTTCCGGTTGGGGCCGTGCTGCTCCTGACCGGGCTTGCGCTCGACGGGAGGCTCTCGCGCACGGACGGCGCACTCCTCCTGGCGGGGTACGTGGGGGCGGTGCTGCTCCTTCTGCGGTGGGAGCGGGCGGGCCTGCACGTCGCCCCCACGGAGGCGGTCGACGAAGAGATCGACGAGGGCGCGAGCACGGTCCGTTCGGCCATCTGGCTCGTGGCGTCGCTGGGCGGGATTGTGCTGGGAAGCGAGCTTCTGGTCCGGGGCGCCCGGCCGCTCGTGGCGGCGCTGGGGTGGACCGAGACGACGTTCGGCATGACGCTCCTCGCGCTGGTGGTGAGTGTGGAGGAGGTGGCCCGGGAACTGCCCGCGGCCCTGAAGGGGCGGCCCGACATTAGCTTCGGCAACGTCCTCGGGTCCGCGCTGGCGTTTTTTTGCTTCAACGCAGGAATCATTGCGCTCGTCCGCCCCGTGCCCGTCGCGCCCACGACCCGCTACTTCTACCTTCCGGTGTGTGGGGGCGCGGTGCTTCTGATTGCGCTGCTCATGGACCGGCGGCGCGTGTCGCGGTGGAGCGGGGCCTTTCTGCTGCTGGTCTACGCGGCCTTTGTGGCGGGGCCGTCTCTCGTCGGGTGAACATTTTCCCGCAGGGGCGGCGCCGGAACGCCCATGCGACAATCTATTCTTTAAACTCAATCCTTCGCGATTCATGATCGACGCCGACGTAAGCATCCTCGGGTGCGGGTGGATGGGCCGCCCGCTCGCAACCGCCCTCGTCGACCGGGACGTCTCCGTGCGGGGATCGACGACCACCCCCGAAAAAGTGGAGGCGCTGCGGCAAGAGGGCATCGACCCGTACCTCCTGACCCTCGAGCCTGCTCTGTCTGGGGAGGGGGTCTCCGACTTCTTCGCCTCCGAGATTCTCGTGCTGAACGTGCCGCCCCCGCGCGGAGCGGACGATGTCCGCGAGCGCCACCGGCGTCAAATCGATGCGGTCCGCACGGCTGCGGCCGAGGGAGCGGTGGAGTGGGTGCTGTTTGCGAGTTCGACCGGGGTCTATCCGAACGTGGAGCGCACGGTCACGGAGGCGGATCAGCCGCCCGGGCAGCCGGACGCCCTGCCGGGTCGTCGTCGCTCGACGGGACGGGCCGTGCTGCACGCCGAGGCGCGCCTGATGAACGACGACGCCTTCGCCACGACCGTTGTGCGGTTCGGGGGGCTCTATGGCGGTGATCGGCACCCGGGCCGCTTCCTGGCCGGACGGACCGACGTGGGGCGGCCCGAGGCGCCCGTCAACCTCATCCACCGGGAGGATTGTGTCGCCGTGCTGCGTACCCTCCTGGAGCAACAGGTCCACGGCGAGGTCTTCAACGCCTGTGCCGATGCCCATCCGCCGCGCCGCGCCGTCTACACCCGGGCGGCGGAGGTGCTGGGGCTCGACCCGCCCACCTTCGACGACACCGACCCGACGACGGGAAAGACCATAGACAACCAGAAGCTCAAAACCACGTGCGGGTATCAGTTCCGCCATCCCGATCCCCTCGCCGATTTGGAGGACTAGGAGGAAGAGGGCGGTCTTCCCTGTAACGTTTCCAACATGATTCCAGATGCCCTTGCGACTTTCTGACGGCAGTGTAATGTATAACGCGTCGTTACCTTAGGAAATCTCGCTCGCTTGCTTCAGGCGGGGCAGGCCATACGCGCCGCTTTCCTTCTGCCATTGACTCGCCAGACGTATGCCGACCTCGACCAGCGTAACCCCTGTACTCGACCAGGCGCCCGCAACCGAGTCTTTTCGGGACGCGGCGCTGCGAGGACTCCGGAAGCCTCAGAAGCAAATCCCGTCGAAGTTTTTCTACGATGCGCGCGGCTCGAAGCTGTTCGACAAGATCTGTGAGCTTGACGAGTACTACCCCACGCGCACGGAGATCGCCATTATGCGACAGAACGCCGAGGCGATGATTGAGGCCATTGGCCCCCGCGCTCGACTCGTGGAGTACGGAAGCGGCAGCAGCCTGAAGACCCGAATTCTGCTTGATCATCTCGACGATCTCGCCTCCTACGTACCGGTCGACATCTCGAAGTCGCATCTCCTGGAAAGTGCAGAGGCCCTCGCGGAGGACTACCCGTCCATTCCCATTCAGCCGGTCTGTGCCGACTACACCACCCCCTTTGAGTTGCCGGAGCCGCCGCTGCCCGCCCGGCGCACCGTCGGGTACTACCCCGGCTCCACCATCGGCAACTTTCAGCGGGACGAGGCCCGAGACTTTCTGCGACACATTGCGGAGGCCGTCGGCGAGACGGGAGGCTTGTTGATCGGCGTTGACCTGAAGAAGGACATCGAGGTGCTCAGGGCGGCCTACGACGACTCGGAGGGCGTTACGGCGGCGTTCAACAAAAACCTGCTCCGCCGGATGAATCGGGAACTCGACGCCACGTTCGACCTCGACGCATTCGAACATCACCCCGTCTGGAACGAAGAGCGGGGGTGCATGGAGAGCCACCTCCAGAGCACGAAAGCGCAGACCGTGACGGTGGCCGGGGAGCGCGTTGCGTTCGAAGAGGGAGAAACCATCCACACCGAAGACTCCCACAAGTACACGCTCGATGGTTTCGCCGACCTTGCGGCGTCGGCCGGCTTTCGTGTCGAGACTGTCTGGACCGACGAGCGATCGTATTTCAGTGTGCAGTACTGCTCGGTCGAGGCCGACGGGACGTGAATTTACGGGGCATCGAGACGGCTGCTCGCCGGGGCGGGGAACGACCGGCGGGAGAGCGCATCCGTATGGATCCCATACGCTCACGCTTCGCTCATCAGTTTTCTATCCCGCCATGGCCCACGCATTCTTCCTCGGTGTTGACGCCACCCCAAGTGACGCTGCGGATTCATTCGACGTGACGTTCGCACTATTCGAGAAGTCAAAAGGGGGAGACGACGAGATCATCCAGTATCGTCTCGACCACATTCGACGCCGAACCGGGGTCGCCTCGGCCGAGGACCTTGCCGAGCATCTGCAGGGCCTCGTCGCGGACCGTCCCTACATCGGTCGGACGAGTCTCATCGTGAATCGGAGGACGGCATTTGGGCAGGCCCTGGTCGATGCGCTCCAGGAGCGAGGACTGGATCCGGTGGCGGCCACGCTCACGGACGGGACCGGGGTCACGTCCGGGGAGACGGACGAGATTGCCGTTCAACTTGGCGGCATCGACGCCGTGCGAACCATTGCCGACCTCCATCGGGACGGCGTTCTCACGATGGAGGGGCCCCCGACAGAGGTGGGATCTCAACTGGCACGGGACGTGCAGGCCCTCGCCGAACAACTGGACGCGGCGGACGGCGACAGCGAGGCGCTCGAGGGAACGACCTCGGGGCCTTCGTTCGACCCCACGGCGACCCACGTCACCAGCGCGGCGCTGGCGGTGTGGCTGGGGACCGAGCGGTCGTTCGATCCGTCGCAGCACCTGAAGGAGTCGCCCCGGACCGGCTCGGCGGGGGACGCGTGACTTGTTCGCGTGGACGGAGCCCTTTCCAAAACCTGCTGCCCGCTCTCGTTTGAATTGCGTATTTCGCATTGCGTATCTATTGCTAACTTCACGTACTACGCAATACGGAATACGTTTGCATATTTTTGTAGGAGAGATGCACTGATTGAAGGTGCAGGTGTGACTTCTCCCCAATAGACCCATCCGTAAGCCCCACATGAGCCATCCCTGGCACGACATCGACGTAGGGACCGACGCTCCCGACGTGTTCAACTCCATCATCGAGATCCCGCAGGGAAGCAAGGTCAAATATGAGTTGGACAAGAAGAGCGGCATGCTGCGGGTCGATCGCATGCTCTACTCCTCAGTCGTCTACCCGGCCAACTACGGCTTTATCCCCAAGTCCTACGCGGACGACGGGGACCCGCTCGACGTACTGGTGCTGGCCCAGGAGGCCGTCGACCCGCTGAGCATCCTCCGCGCCCGTCCCATCGGCATGATGAGCATGCTCGACGACGACGAGGAGGACGCGAAGATCATCTGCATCCACATGGACGATCCGGCCTTCAACGCCTACTGGCACATCAAGGAACTTCCCGACCACCGCCTGCGGGAGCTGCGCCGGTTCTTCCAGGATTACAAGGCGCTCGAAGACAAGACCGTTCGGGTGCAGGACTTCTTCGGGCCGGACCGGGCGAAGAGCGTGGTGGACGGGGCCCTGGAACACTACGAGGAAGAAATTGCCCCAGAGCGGGAGGAGGCGTGACGCGTGACCGGGAATTGAATACTCACGTTTCACGCTTTACGTATCACACCGCGTTTCAAAGACTCTGGGCTTGAGCGAGACCGACAACAGCAGCGAAAGCCGATCTTCTACAGCGTCAGCCCCACCCCCGCGCTTACGGTGTTGTTGGAGCTCAGGGCGTAGTCGACGTTGAGTTGAATGGTGGCCAGGGTAATCGACACGCCCGCCAGTGCTCGGACGCTGTTTGAGGCGTCCTGGTCGAGCGAGACCGTCGACGTTCCGGCGTTCGTCTGGAAGGTATATCCGACGTCAACCCCAAACTGCTCGTACTGCACCCCGCCGTAAAAGGTGATGGGCGCCACGGGGACGCTTTTGCTAATCTGGGCATTCAGGGCCCAACCGGACGCATCTATAATTTCTCCCGCGTTGGGCTCTACATTTCCAGAGACGGACAGCCGCTGCCAGGTGCCTTGAACGGCAAGGTTGATGGGAGAGAGGGGAATGTACTGGCTGAGGCTGTGCCGCACGGACAGGCCGAAGAGGGAGACGGAGCCGTAGTCGCTGATGTCCGTCTCGGGGAGGTAGCGAAGCTGAGCGTCGGTGCCGAGGACCGTTCCGGCCCCGATTTGTGGGACTGCGAGGGGGGCTACTGGGGTGTTGATCAAACCGCGGGGAAGATCGACGGTCTCGTCGGGCGTCAGCGGGTTCTGGTCCGAAATGGTCGCCTGTCCAGGAGAGCTTTCGTCCCCGAATGCCGTCGGGACACGGTCGGGCCCGTAGGTGATGTCGAGGGTGCGGCCGTCGTCCGTTGTTATCGTTTCGTCCTGCGGGGCAAAGGAGCTGGCCGATCCGGAGGTAAATGCCCCCATCCCCGCCACACCCACGTACACGTCGATCACGGGAATAACGCCCTCGCCACCGACTTCGGCGGTCCGAAAAAGCCCGGCGTTCAGGTCGGCCCCGAGCGCGTCGGTGATCGGCTGGGTGTAACTGTCGGCGTATGTTTGCCCGATGCTGCTGAGGGCATCGCCCAGTTCATCGGAGTTCTGAGCCTGGACCGGAGCGGCAATCAAAAATGCAAACGCGAGCGGTACAAGGAGGGTGCGGCGTAGCGCGTTGGGCATAGCAGGGGGCACAGTGGGTTCTGAGAACCGGAGAGGAACGTCGGAAAAGTATCCCCTGGACGACACACACGCAAGCCGAAGCGCAGAAGCGCGCAGGGGCGAGGGGAGGAGTCGGATCAGATCACCCAGCTCAGGATCTGACTGGGCTGAGGACACGGGGCACTCGACCGATTCCGGGAGCCGCGGAGTCAACGTAACGATGTGTGGGCGGCAGCGTCGAGGTCTACGTACTCCGCGAGACGATCGCGATCTTGGGGGGCGGTGCAGAGGCTCACCGCGACAAAGACCGTCACGTTGGCCACGAGCCCGTACACCCCTTCGTGCAGCGGGATGGGGCGGAGGTGGGGCGCGACGAGAAACAGTGTGTTGACCCCAATGCCCGCACAGAGGCCCGAGAGCGCCCCGGCCCCGGTCGCCCGCGGCCAGTAAAACGCAGCGAAGACGAGGGGGAAGATCTGAGCAACCCCGCCGTAGGCCCCCAGCAGAAGCGCCACGATGCCCACCTCCGAGAACACGGCGAAGTAGTAGGCCGTGGCGCTGATGGCGACGACGAGGCCCCGGATCCACTGTCGCTGGCGGGTATCGGTCATGGGAGCGGAGAGCAGCGGCTTGATACCGTCCCGGAGCCCAATGGAGGCGGCGGAGTGGAGGATGGCGTCGCCCGACGACATCGACGCGGCGAGGGCCCCGGCGCACACGAGCCCCACGAGGACGGGAGACAGCTCGAGTTGCGTAAGCAGGTGCGGCACGATGGTGTCCGGCTCGGAGACCTCCGGAAAGGCGAGCACGCCCGCAAACCCGATGAGCAGGATGGGCACCAGGAAGAGCTGAAACGTCGGGTACAGCACCACCGTCAGCTTGAGCGTGCGGTCGCTGCGGGCGGTGAAGGCCCGCATGAAGAGGTGCGGCCACATCGAGAAGCCGACGGCCGAGACGATGACGGCGGAGCTGTAGCCGGCCCACGTCCAGGGCGACCCGTCGGCCGCCAGGCCGGGCGCCTCGAGCATCGCGGCTTTGCCGTTCGCGGCAATGGCCTCGAACATGGGCTGGATGCCGCCGTGCAGCGCCTCTGGGAGGTAGAGCCCCAGGAACCACGCGACGGCCATCATAAAGAGGCCCTGCACCGTGTTCGTCCAGCCGATTGCCATCATGCCGCTGGCGAACACGTAGATGAGGACCACACCGTAGGCGACGAGCGCCCCGAGCCACTGCGGCACGACCCCCTCTGAGATGGTCTCAAGAAGCAGGCCCGCGCCCTTCATCTGCAGCGTGAGGTAGGGGACGAACGCAATCACGCTGAGAACCGCCAGCACCACCGAGAGCGTGCGGCTGTCGTAGCGATGGGCCAGCATCTCCGCCTGCGTGACGAAGCCGAGCGCCTCGCCCACCTGCCGGGTGCGCGGGCCCAGAAAGTAGAACGGCACCATGCCCACCGTGCCGTAAGCGATGATATAGAAGGCCGCCGCGCCTCGCGAGTAGGCCCAGCCGGGGGCGCCGAGGAAAGCAAACGACGAAAAGACCGACGCCCCGAGCACAAAATAGAGCACGACCACCCCGAGCGTGCGGTCGCCGGCCACGTAGCCGTCCACGCTCGCCGATACGGTGCGCCCGGACCATACGCCGAGCCCCAGCACTAGGGCAAGGTAGAGTCCACAGATGAGGAGGATGATGGCCCACTCGGGCATGGGGCGAAAGGGAGAGGGAGTGAAAGGGAGAGGGGGGCAGGTCAGTCCCTCGTGCCGGGTCCGTCCGTGCGGTACAGGAGGACTAGGGCGACGAACATGACGACGAGCCAGCCGACCACCCAGGCGAACGACAGGGGAAGGCCCAAAATGTACGGCCGAATGTCTGCGGCGAGGGGGTAGACGGGCCAGATGAGGGCAAGGCCCGTGATCACGCTCACCAGCAGGAAGGCTCGGAGCGACGAGCGCCGAGTGTCGTCCTGGAGACCGGGCACGACGAGGCCGCTGGGGATATCGTCGGAGGAGTCGGACACGGGTGGAGAGCGACTGGGACGGGAATCGTGTCTACGCCGTGGAGGTGGGAGCGGACGCGGGGGCGGACGGGGTGTGGGTTGGAGACAGGGTCAGTCGCATTCCATCCGTTTTCCTGTGTGGAATTCGGTCAGAGTGCATTTCGTCCGTCGACGCATCGTGGGACTCCGACGATCGTTCGTTGTGAGGGTGGCCGCCGCTCCGGCACGAATAGAGGATGGAGGCGGCAAGCAGGAGCGTGGCGGCGCCTGCAAGGAGAAAAAAGGTTCCGGCGAGGAGCGTGCGCTTCATGGTCGAGCGAAATCCGTTACGGAATGGGCAAAGAGCGAACGGCAGCGCCGTAGGAATTAGAACGGCACTTCTTCCTGGTGGTCTACGTCGTCAGATTCGTGTTCAATCGTCTGGATGTCAATGCCCTCGGCTGAAAACCCGAAGAGGTCTTCGGGCGAAAAGACGAGTCGAAAGTCGTGCTCGTCGAAAAACAGGTCAAACTTGTCGGCAAACTCGTCGAGCCGCTTCAGGTAGTAGGCCGTGTTCTCGTCGGGGTCGTCCGGGTCCCACTCGTCGGCGAGCTTGCAGTGCTTGAACGCGGTGACGTCGGCGCTGTCGCCGGTAATGTAGTACGAGATGCGGTCGCCCTTTCGGACCGGCTTGCCTGTTTTTTTCTCCTTCTCCTTCGCCAGCTCGTAGGCCGCAGCGCGGGGCCGCTGGCCCTCCTCCACGTCGGCCTCGTACTGCTCGATGGTGTCCTTGAGGCTCTCGGTGCGGGCGAAGCTGTCGGCACTCTCCCAGTCGTGCTCAACGATTTTCTCGCGGGTGTTCACGAACAACTTGTGCAGCCCCTCCACGTCGTGGTCGAGCAGGCGGCGGATGGCCTGACGCACGAATTTGCGCCCGAAGGCCTCATTGGAGCGGGAAATGAGCGAGGAGCCCTTAAACTTGAGGGTATCGTCGTACGTGAGGAGAGCGTAGTTTTTCTTCTTGTACGAGAGCATCTTCTTGTACCGCCCGTCGAACCCCACGCGGATGCCCTCGGGCATCGCCTCCGTGAGGCCCACCGTAAAGTCGATCTCCGCCTGCTCCCCCCGCACCCCGTCCGGCGGCACGAAGAGGACCCCGTCCGTGTCCACTTCGATGACGGTGCCGCCCCGCTCCTGAATCTCGTCGATAAGCTGGCGGAGAATCTTTTGCCCCGTGCGTGCCACCCGGTCGGCCTCCTCGAAATCGTTGAAGGCGGAGAGGGAGAACCCTAACATTCCGTAAAAACTGTTAATCAAAACTTTATACGAGGACTGTCGGGCGTCGAGTTCGCTGCGGATTTCCTCGTCCTCGGCGTCCTTCATGTCCTGCTTCGTCTCCAGGCGCAGGTCGGTAAGCCGCTCCAGGAGCTGCGGGAAGAGGTCCAGCGTGTCGCCGGACGGCTGCACGTCGTAGTTCAGCATGATGGAGGGGTACAGGCTCTCCACGTCGGCGTACACGATGGGGCCCATGACGCCGGTGATGAAGATGTCGGTGTACCCGCCCATCGACTGGCTGCCCCACTCGCTGCGGGGGAGGGCGTGGCGCCGCCGCATGTACTCGCGCACAAACAGGCTCTCGATCTTGGCCGCCGGGCCGCGCCGCGCCGACGAGCCATAGGTCATCGGGAGCATCTGCGCGAGGTAGAAGGTGGAGCCGGAGAGGTGGCCCGCCAGCCGCTTCGTCTCGATCACGTCGTCGAGCGCATAGTCGAGCAGCGCCTCCCGATCGGTGCGCCAGGCGTCCGAAATGTCCGTGCCTTCGATGTAGGTGCGCTCCTCGGGGGCGAGGTCAAAGTAGCGGGCCGCCGTCTTGAGGCTGTAGTCCGGCAGGTCGCGCGAGAAGACGTCGAACGACATCACCTGGAAGTAGGTGTCGATGACGTGCCGCCCCACAATGTCGACCGCGGGGTAGTCCACCGTCCGTTCCGCGAACCGCATGCTGGAGTCGTACTGCCGCGGCACCGATCCGTCGCGCCCGATGGCAAAAT
>JBDGQM010000025.1:0-7451 GCA_042219065.1 Salinibacter sp.
GGGTCGAGGCGTCAATTTGCACTGGAAGGTGTGTGGAGAGCGTGGGGGTGGAGAGTTTGGGTGGAGAGAGCGTGGGGGTGGAGAGCGTGGGGGTGGAGAGCGTGGGGGTGGAGAGCGCGGGAGTGGAGAGCGCGGGGGTGGAGAGCGTGGGAGTGGAGAGCGTGAGGCATGGGGGCGAGAGGATGGCTCTGCCACGGGCTACGAGGGGGCGTCTTTTGCACACCGGACGCCGACGTGAAACAGCGACGTACGGGGCGTGGCGCCCGCCCGGGCGAACACGAAGTATCCGCCACACTCGCTGCAGATGAAGGAGCCGCCGCGCTGGACCCGCTCGCTTCGCTTCGTGGGCTGGACGTCGGTGCCGCGCTCCTCGTAGGGCCGTTTCCAGCTGGCCGTCCACTCCCACACGTTCCCGCTCATGTCCTGCAGGCCGAGGGCCGTGGCGCCGAAAGCCCCCACCGGAGACGTGTACCGGTAGCCGTCGTCTACGGCATTCTGCACGGGGTAATTGCCCTGCCACGTGTTTGCGTGTTCGACGCGGGCCGATCGATCCCGGCAGTCCCCGTCCCACAGGCAGAGTCGTCGCCGGTCCTGTCCGGCCCGGGCCGCGTGCTCCCATTCCACCTCGGTGGGCAGCCGCTTCCCGGCCCACTCGCAATAGCGCTGCGCGTCGTTCCAGGAGATCTGCGTCACCGGATGGTCGTCGGGCGCCGCCGGCTGGCCCGGCCCTCGTGGGTGCCGCCAGGTGGCCCCGTCGACGAGGCGCCACTGCCCACCGCGGAGGACGCCGGCGTTGCCAAACTCCTCGGCCTGCGTGGTATAGCCGGTGGCCTCCACGAAGTCGCGAAACTGAGCAACTGTGACCGGGTGGACGTCCAGGAAAAAAGGATCGACCTCGGCCTGGAAGGGCGGGTGGGCGTCTCGCCCGAACAGGGGCCGCGGTCCCGTCTCACGCTCGGCGCGGAGCTGTTTCCAGCGCTCGGTCTCAATTCCGATTTTCGTGCGTCCGCCCGGCACGTACACCATGCCGTCCGGCGCAACGGTATCGCTGGGGGCGGACATTTTGGGGGAAGAGTCGGGAGCGGACGTCGTGCCGGAGGGGGCCGGATCCGGCGTAGAGTCGGTGGATGCGGTCGTCTCGGGGGCGGACTGTGACCCGGAGGGCGCGTCGTTCTGGCACCCACTTCCCACGAGGCCGAGCAGCAACACGCCGAGTGCAATGGTGCCCCATCTGTACAGCATCATTCGTCGGGGGGGTTGGGATTGGTGGGGGACGCAGACGCGAAACCGGTTCGTTGAAGGTGTTTGCCCCGCGGAGGTTCGCACGGGATTTTGTATCCCCGGCCAGAGGTCGTAGACAGGGGAAGAAGACACAAGAGACTACTGCCGCGCCAATCGTGATTGTACAGTCAGTACGCGATCTCAAAACCCATTTTACAGCACGTCATCCCGACAGTAGTCGGGACACGCTTCGAGCGCAGCCCAGAGACTACTCGGTCGCCCCGCTCCCAGCGCAGTCGAGAAATCTCCCCGAACCGTGCCGCCTACTTCTGGGAGGTTCACTCCAGGAGCACTTCTTCACTTCGTTCAGGGCGCCTCGACACTGCTCGGAACGACCTGCCTTGGGTTTTGAGATCGCTTGGGCATACCAACATTCAGGGTTGACAAACCACTACGCCGTCTCATCGGCGGCTTCGGCCGCGGGCAACCGGACAACAAAATGACTGCCCTCTCCCTTCTCCGTCTCGACCTCGATGGTGCCATCCATGCGGTCCACGGCCTGCTTCGTGACCGCGAGGCCGAGCCCCGTGCCCTCGTACTCGCGGGCGAGCCCCTCGGAGGCCTGCCGGAAGGCCTCGAAGAGCGCCGGCACCTGCTCGGGGTCCATCCCAATGCCGGTATCCTCCACGGCAATCACGGCGGCATCGTCGGTGGTCCGCGCCCGCACCCAGACGGTCCCTCCGTCGTTGGTGTACTTGATGGCGTTGGAGATGAGGTTGCGGAGGACGATCTGCACCCCGCCCTCGTCGGCCCGGGCCGGAACCGCGACGTCGTTGGTCTCCACACAGAGATCAATCCCGGACGACCCGGCCTGAGGCGCGAGCTGGTCGGCCATCTCCTCGGCTTCCGCCGCCAGGTCCACGACCTCGGTGGAGAGGTCCATCTCTCCGGACTCCAGCTTCGAGAGGTTCAAGACGCCATCGAGCGTTTCGAGGAGGCGCGTTCCGCTCTGCTCGATCAGGCGGGCGAATCGGGGAATGGGCGCCGGGGCGTCGGGGCCGAGTTCCTCGCCGATGGCCTCCGCAAAGCCGATGATCGAGGTCAGCGGCGTCCGGATCTCGTGGCTCATGTTGGCCAAAAAGACCGATTTCATGCGATTGGCCTCCTCCGCCTCTTCCTTCGCCGCGATCATCTTCGACTCGATCGTTTTCCGCTGCAGGGCGTTCGAGATCGCCTCGGTGAGGACGCGGAGGATCATGACGGTGTCCGAGTCCCAGTCCCGCGGATTCCGAGCCGCGTCGAACCCAACAAATCCCGCCAGCTCGTCGCCCTTCAACATCGGCAGCACGAGCAGCGACTGGACGTCTCCCGCCTCCAGGCGACGCTTGAGGCCCGAGGCAGCGGGGGGCAGTTCGTCGATCGATCCGATGTCGAGGGCATCGTCGCGGTTGTGCATCCGCTCGACCAACCAGGGCGTGTCCTCGTAGGGAATGTCCTGGAGGGTTGATCGATGCGCCCCGGACTCGGCCAGCCACTCGTGCGTGTTTTTCATTCGCTTCGCGTCGTCGTCGAACAGGAAGACGTAGCTCCGGTCGGCGTCCACAAACTGCCCAACCGCTTTGAGTGCGTCTTCAATCTCCCGGTCGAGATCCTCGATGGGGGTGTTGATAAACCGGGTCGAAATGTCAACGATCTTGCTTTCGAGTCGAGACCGGTAGGTAAGCGTCTCTTCCATCTCTTTCCGTTCCGTGATGTCGAGCATCACGCCGTTGAACACAAGTTCCCCGTCCCGTTGCTCCGGGGTCGCGGTGTCGAGGAGCCACATCCGATCGCCGTCGGGCGTTTCGAACGGAATCTCGTACCGCCAGGCCTGTTCGGCGTCGACCGCCTGGTCGATCTGGTTGCGGGCCTCCGGCCGATGGGAGGCGGGAATATGCGCCCCAAACTGCTCGTGGAACAAGTCGGGGTCGGAGGACAGGCCGAGCATAGTGGTCGCGTGCTCGCTCACAAAATAGCATCCGCGATCCCCGTTGGGACGTGCGTAGAACTGGTAGGCAACGCCTGGGAGGCTATTGGCCAGTCCGCGAAGCCGGCTCTTCTGCCTGCGAAGGCGCTCTTCCATCTCGCGGCGGTCGGTGACGTCGCGCTGGATGGAGGCCCAGTACTCGACGGCCTCCTCCTCGTCCCGCACGGGCGAGGCGTTCCAGTGGGCCACGTACGGCGTGCCGTCCTTTCGGTAATTCACGGTTTCGCCCTCCCAGGATTCCCCGTCGCGCTGGGCCTCCTGGAGCGAATGAATGACGTCTGAGTCCGTCTCTGGGCCGCGAAGGAGGTCGGCGGTTCGGCCGAGAAGCTCCTCCTCCCGATAGCCGGTCATCTCCTCGAAGGCACGGTTGGCGTACACGATCGTCCCCGATTCGTCGGGCGACCCGTTCTGAGGAGAAGAACCGGAATCCGAATCAGGGGTGGCAAATGCCAAATCGCCGAGGACGGGATCCTCCCCGCGACGGGAGGCAGTCACGAGAATGCCGTCGTGGGCCTGTTCCACCACCTCCGACAGAACGCGAAGCCGTTGCTCCCGCCGCTTCCGCTCCGTGATGTCGATGACGGCCCCGTCGTAGTACTGGATGTTTCCCTGTTCGTCGTGCACCACCGTGCTACTGAGGAGGCCGATGAACGTGGTGCCGTCCTGTCGACGAAATCGCACCTCCTCCCCCTCAATGCCCCCTTCTCGGTTTTCTTTCTCGAGTAGGCGTTCCCGGGCGGCGGGATCGGCGTAGAACGACGCAGAGTCGGCCTGGAGAATGGCCTCGACGCTGTCGTAGCCAAACATCTCAGCGAAGGCCTGATTGGCGTAGACGAGCCCCTCATCGGGCGTGGACCGATAAATGCCCTCGGAGACGTTGCCCGTGATGATGGACAACTGCTCCTTCTGCGTCTGAAGCGCCTCTTGGATGGACAGTAGCCGCTGGATCGCCAGCCCTTCGGCCAGCCCCACCGCGGCCAGGCTTGCGAGCAGCAGCAGGGGGTTGGTCGCGAAGCGCAGATCCAGCAGGACGGCGGTGCCGATCCCGCCTGCTACGAGGACGAGGCCCAATCCCGAAAACCACGCCACCGGCCGGCCCGAGTCGGCCGTCATGCCCACGAATGCCGTGAGCACGACGTACCCAGCGAGGAGCCCCATGGCGTATTCGCCCGCGAAGCGGTTCAGCATTAGGACGAATACGATCCAGGCAATCACGAGAAGGAACGTGCCGCGCATCCAGGCCGCGTAGTGGGACCGGACGTGTGCGGAGACGTACGACGCCGGGACGAGGGCTCCCAGGAGGCCGGCGATCCCGAGTCGCGCCCAGAGCGGGTCGACGGCGTCAGGGGACGATGCGGCGTAGAGGGGAGCAAAGAGAAGAATTAAGGCAGTCCCGAGCAGCGTCAGCAAGCGATACGCTTGAAGCTGGAACTGGTCCTCCGAGGAAAGAGAGGGGTCCTCGGGGCGCAGGACGGTAGAAAGCTGTGTCCAGAGGCGGCCCATGGAATCATTCGGTACGTGCGTGGGAGAACTCGATTCGCGGCAGCGACGCTCAGCGGGTGCGGCCTGTGGTCGCGGATCTGTCGCGGAGTGACGTCTCAGGCGCCGAGAGACGGGAACGCGTTCTGGAAGACAGGTCCACCGACCAATGAGAAAGACCCCGTTCAGAGCTGGGCCTCCGGGGCTACGGCTCCGGCCTCCTCGCAACGACGCCCTGGAGGCGTGTCCGTCGGCGCTTTCTGCGTTCGGACCGTGTCGCGTCCGTCCCCTCTCTGGAGCGTGGCCCGCGCGACGGCTGACGCGGGGAATCTCTGCGATGGATCCTGCACAGAAGATCTGCCAGGCATCAAGAAGAAAAGAAAGCCGCGCCTGAGCAGCAAATCCGCCGAGGCGACCGTATGCTAGGAGGTTCCGTTCGGAACGGGAGGCTCGCCCGCCTCTGATCGACGGGACAGCCCTGTGCGAATGGACGAGCATGGGGGCGCGGCGCGTGGGGAGCGAGATGCGCTCCACGCCGATCGCCGCCGGTGCGGGACAAGATCGCCCCGACGACGGGGGGACGCGACTGAGACGCGCGGCTACTGAACGACCCCCTCGCGCTCTCCACGTCGGTAGAGCTCGTAGAGCCGGTCGATGCCCGCCGGGTTGCCGATGATGGTGACTCGGTCCCCTTCCTGCAGCGTGGAGGCGCCGGACGGCACCGTAATCTGCCCCTCCCGCCGCACCAGCGCCACCAGCACGCCCGCCGGCAGGTTGAGGTCGGCCACGCTGCGCCCGATGAACTCCTCCGTGTTGGTGCCCGACAGGAGGTGGAGCGTGAGGTAGCGCTCGTGGTGCAGCAGGCTCTCCTTCACCTCCTGCTCGTCGGTCGCCGCCCGCCACTCGACGAGGAATCGTTCGTCGTCGGTCCGATTGGCGAGGGTCGCAAGCGTGCGCAGGTGCTCCCCCTCGTCGTCCTTGGGGCTCACGAGGAAGAAAAACGCGTAGACCGGCTCCGACGCGTCGAGCTCCTCGATCTCGTCCTCCAGGTCCACGCAGATGCCGGACTGGCAGTGGACCATCACCATCTTCGACTCGTCGATGCCGTCGAGGCGGCAGTAGGGGAGCGCCGCGCCGTGCGAGACGGAGACCGCGCTGTACGGGGCCCCCTCCAGAAAGCCGTGTCGGAGCGTCTCCGTCGACACGTCGAGCGCGTTGGAGAGGCGATGCGACACCTCCTCCACGACGGCCTGGTACGGCTGCGGGTCGTCGAGGTGAATCACGTCCGACTCGGCCACGAGCCGGTCGAACGTCGTGTCGTGGCCCACGCCCTTCTCCTCCAGAATCGTCTGCAGCTCGCGGTCGAGCCCGTCGTAGCGCTGCTTGCCGAGGCGCGCGAAGAGGTGGAAGATCGCGCCCTCGCGGGGGACGTTTCGGGCGTAGTAGAAGTACCACCCCACGCCGAGCAGCACCACCACGCCCGTAAAGACGATCGCCAGCGTCCCCATCTCCGAGATCAGGAAGGCCGGGATGACGAGGCCCGCCACCTGCATCCAGGGGTAGAGCGGTGAGCGGTAGCCCGGCGCGTAGGAGGGAATCTCGCTCTCCCGCATCACGATGACCGCGAAGTTGAGGAGCGCGAAGATCAGGAGCTGGAACGCACTCGCCAGCTTGGCCACGCCCTCCTCCGAGAGCGCAAAGATGATGACGAGCATGAGCGCGACCGTGACCACGACGGACCGGGTCGGCGTGTTGAAGCGCCCAATTTTGGCGAACCCGTCGGGCAGCAACTGGTCCCGCGCCATGGCCAGCGGGTAGCGCGAGGCCGACATGATGCCCGCATTGCCGGTGGAGGCGAACGCGGCGATGGCCGCGACGACGATCAGGATGGGCCCGAGCGTGTACGGCAGCCAGTTGAAGAACACCTCGCCGGACGTGAACACGGGCGTGAGGTCCGCCTGGAGGTCCGATGCGGGCAGGATGGCCACCATGATGGCCACGCCGACCACGTAGATGGCCGTCGCCGTCAGCAGCGACAGCCCCATGCCCAGCGGGATGTTGCGGTCCGGGTTTTCCACCTCCTCCGCCACGCTCGCCACCTTCGTGAGGCCGGCGTACGACACGAAGACAATGCCGATGGTGGCGAGGAAGCCCGTGACCCCCTTCGTAAAGAACGGCGTGAACTCCCCCGCGGCCCCGCCTTGCGCGCTCTGCCCGCCCAGGACGGACAGGACCCCCTGCGCGGCGTAGAAGCCGAGCACCCCCACCAGAATGGTCACGAGAATGCGCTGGAGCCAGCTGCTTTCCTTGGCCCCCACCACGTTGAGCACGCCGAAGGCCAGCGTCAGCGCCGCGGCCAGGGGCTTGATGGGCACGTCGGCGTAGATGGCCAGGTAGGCGCCCATCCCGATGAGGGCAAACGCGCTCTTAAACACGAGCGCGAGCCAGGTCCCCAGCCCGCCCACCGTGCCGGCCAGCGGGCCGAGGGCGCGGTCGAGAAAGTAGTAGGTGCCCCCCGCTTTGGGCATCGCCGTGGACAGCTCCGCCATGCTGTACATGGACGGCAGAATGAGGATGCCCGCCACGAGGTACGCGAGAATCACGGACGGACCGGTCTCGGCCGCCGCGATGCCCGGGAGCAGGAAGAAGCCGGAGCTGAACATCGCTCCCGTGCTGATCGCGTAGACGTCGTAGAGCGTCAGGTCTTTCTTCAGCGAGGAATCTG
>JBDGQM010000250.1:0-8271 GCA_042219065.1 Salinibacter sp.
GCGCCGGGCTCGGGCAGCTTCGGGGACAGATGTCCACTGCTGCTTGTCATTCCGGCAGTGCTCGGGCGAGGAGCGGTCCCGTCACCGAGGGCCGCAGGGCCGCGGACACTGGGGGGCGGGCACACCACCGTCGGCGCGCCCCCCACGAAGCTCAACAGAGAAATACGCACAAGAAGGGACAGGACCGCCTCCGGGCCCCATTCTCTCCTGAGGGGCTGGTCCCTGCGGAGGCGGAAAAGAGATGGAGAGTGGTTGTCAGGACACTCGTCGACGCCCCCGACCCGTCTTCGACCTCTGCATCACCCGGCGTGGGGAGCTCTCCGACGGACGGCGAGGATCTGTGGTGGGACCCCGACGCGGATGGGAATGCCGCCGGCTGGACGATAACGGAGGGACCGTCCTGTGCCGATACGGCAGAGGACCCCTCGGCTCCCTGCACGGCAGCGCTCAGGAGCAGGACCCCGAGACCAGTGATGACGTACTGGACGAAGCGCATGACGGTACGGGCTGTGAACTGCAACCGGAAGATCCAACGAGCCGACCGCAGGAAGTTTCCAGGCCGTGTTGCGGATCGGGTCGCTCCGCCTCATCGAGCGGCACAGCTCCGAAGCGAAGCCGCGTCCTGTCTTCTCGACGTCTGCACAGCACGCCTCATGACCCTCTTCTGCATCGGTGGCACCGGCTTCATCGGGCGGGCCGTTGTCCAGCGTCTCGCGGACGCCGGGTACGCCGTCACCGTCTTCCACCGCGGCCGCACAGCGCCCGACCTTCCCGACGCCGTCACGATTCGCCACGGCGACCGCGACGATCCCGCGGCCCTTCGCGACGCCCTCGACGCGACCGGTCCCGACGCGGTCCTCGACGTGATCCCCTACACAGAGGCCCAGGCGGAAGCCCTTACCCGCGTCTGTGCCGACCGCACCGACCGACTCATCGTCCTCAGCAGCGGGGATGTGTACCGGCAGTACGACGGGCTCCGCGGCGTGTCGCCCCCCCTCCCGATCCAGCACCCCTAACGGAGGACGCGCCACTGCGGACCTCCCACCACCCCTACCGCGGGGCCGACACGGACTTTGCCTACGCCCACGACTACGACAAAATCCTCGTGGAGGAGCAGGTGCGGGCGGCCGACGTGCCCACGACCACACTGCGCTTGCCCAAGGTGTACGGTCCCCACGACGACGAGCACCACGTAGTGGAGTGTCAACTCTCATTCTTGATATGTCAACGCGATCTCAAAACCCAATCCATGGCACGTCATTTCGAGCGCAGCCCAGAGACTACTCGGTCGCCCCGCTCCCAGCGCAGTCGAGAAATCTCCCCGAACCTGCCCGCCTGCTTCTGGGAGGTTCCTCGACCTCGCTCGGAACGACCCGCTTGGGGTTTTGAGATCGCGTGTCCACCCGCACAATCACGCTTGACACAGCAGTAGGGCATACGCTGACACGACTGCGCGACGCCGGTGACGAACTGGTGCTGAGCGCGGCAGAGGCGCGGTGGCGGTGGTCGCGCGGATACGTCCCCAACGTCGCTGCCGCCATCGTCACAGCCCTGACGGATTCAGTGGCGACAGGGCGCACCTACAACGTCGGCGAGCCCGACGCGCTGCCGCAGGCGACGTGGCTGCGACGCCTGGCGGAGGTGGCCGGGCTCGGCACAACCGTTCGGACAGGGCCTCCGGAGGAGCAGTCCGACGCGCCGCCGTTCCACTGGCGGTACGACATGGCCCTCGACACGCGCCGGATTCGCACCGAGCTCAAATTCGCCGAGGAGATCTCGCACCCACAGGCGCTCGTGCGGTCGGTGCTGTGGGAGCGGGAGGAGTAGAGGGTATTCCGTATTGCGTATTCCGTATCCTGCCCTCTCCTACGTAACTCAAGTTGCAACCTATGACGCCATTTTCGAGGAGACGGCGGACAGCCACGCGGGATGACCGTCGGCCCTGGACCGCAGACCGCGGAATAAAGCGTTTCTCAGTGGTCCGCCGTCCGCGGTCTGCCGTCATTGAGGCAATACCCCTGTCCCCCGCAACTTGGGTTACGTGATACGAAATACGCAATACCCTACTCCTCCACCACCGTCCAGTACAGGCCCACGCTCTTCTGGCGCAGGTCCTCCAGGGAGCCGTCGTTCTCGATGACGTGGTCGGCCCGCGTGCGGAGTTCCGCCTGTGGCAACTGGTGCTGCATGCGGGCCCGCACCTGCTCGGGCGTCACGTCGTCGCGCTCGGTGACCCACGCGATGCGATCCGCGTCCGGGGCCACCACCGCGGCCGTCGCGTCGACGTGCGCGTCGCCCCCCGCCTCGAAAAGCAGCGCCGCCTCGTGCACGAGTAGGGAGAGCTCCTCGTCCGCGGCCCGCGCCTTCGCCGCCTCGAACGCCTCAAAGACGTGCGGATGGACGATGGCGTTCAGGCGCTCCAGTTGGTCCGCGTCGCCGAACACCCGGTCGGCCAGGTAGGCCCGGTCGAGCGCACCCCCGTCGTAGGCCGCCTCGCCAAACGCATCGACGATGGCGGCCCGCACGTCGGCGTCCTCCTGCATGAGCCGCTTCGCCTCCACGTCGGCGTAGAACACCCGGGCGCCTTGCTCCTCCAGAAAGCCGCAGACGGTCGTCTTCCCGCTCCCAATTCCCCCAGTTACGCCAAGGGTCGTCACGAGTCTGGAATTCGGAGTTTGGAACGAGGAGTGACGTTAGAAACGAAGGATCCGTGTGTCGATCTCACGCATCCCAGTTCCCGAGTTTCAGAAGGCCCATGTCAGAACTACGCCCGAGAACCAAACGGTTCGCCGTTGCCATCTTCCGGTTCTGCGATACCCTGCCGGATGAGCCCTCCGTCCAAGTCATCCGCCGACAGGTGATGCGATCGGCATCGTCGGTTGGAGCCAACGACCGAGCCGCCTGCCACGCTCGTTCTCGGGCAGAGGTTCTCTCCAAGATGTCGATCGCGGAAGAAGAGGCTGACGAGACAGAGTACTGGCTCGAACTGCTCGATGAACTCGACCACGCTCCCGAGGCGACATTGAGCACGCTCCGAGACGAGGCGCACCAGATCACGTCAATGATCATCGCCTCCATCAAGACAGCCCGACAGAAGCAGTAGGAATCTCGTCCGACGGGAGAAGGCATTCCTCATTCCGAATTCCAAACTCCCCACTCGACATCATCCTGGGGGCCACTCCATGCGGCGTCCGCCGAGGAGGTGGAGATGGAGGTGCCAGACCGACTGCCCCCCGTCGTCGCCACAGTTGATGACCGTGCGGTAGCCGTCGCGCAGGCCTTCCTCGTGAGCCAGGTCCCGCGCCACCACGAACAGGTGCCCGACGAGGTCCTTGTCCTCCGGATCCAGGTCATCGAGCGACGGGATCGGCTTGTGGGGCACGACCAGAATGTGGGTCGGCGCCTGCGGGTTGATGTCCCGAAACGCGATGCACCGATCGTCCTCGTGGAGAATGTCGGCGTCGACCTCCCGGTCGATGATTTTCTGGAAGATGGTTTTCTCGGACATGAGGCAGATCCGCAGTCCGTGAACGAGATCGAGCGGACGGCCGCACGTGCCGGCGGCCGCGTTCTTGGTCCTCAATATAGAGGACGCGAAGGACGAATCACAAGACCTGCGCGGCAGGACGACGGCAGCGTCCGAAACGGGCTTTCGCGCCGACCCAACAACTCCGATACATGTACGAACGGCTCGGCAACTTTGAAACGCCCCCCCTCACCCCAAACAACACAACCAGGGCTAGTCGGTTACAAGTAATTAGATGTTGAGCACACGACCACCCTACAGCACCTCCTTGGTTCCATGTCCACCGTTTACATTACGCGGAAGGTCCACTTTAACGCGGCCCACCGCCTGCACAATCCCGAAAAGTCGGACGCCTGGAATGAGGAGACGTACGGCAAGGACAACAACCCAAACTGGCACGGTCACAACTACGAGCTGGAAGTCACCATCGCCGGCGAACCGGATCCGGAGACGGGATACGTGCTGGACCTTGGGGCCCTGAAGGAGATCCTCCACGAGCGCGTTCTCGACAAGGTGGACCACAAGAACCTGAACCTGGAGGTCGACTTCATGGACGGCCTCATTCCGTCCAGCGAGAATTTTGCCATCGCCATCTGGAACGAGTTGGAAGGCACCCTGCCTGCTGGCGATCTCCACTGCGTCCGGCTGTACGAGACGCCCCGCAACTTCGTCGAATACCGGGGCGAGTAGTCGCCAGCCGCGTCCCCTTACACGCACTTTCTCATTCCCCCTTTCCCCACAATGGCCGAGAAAAAGATTCAATCGAGCGGACTGCGCACCAATGGCGTCGCTGACGGCGTGCCCCCAAAGCTCTACGAGCGGCGCGACATCTACGACGAGGACACCTCCGAAGCCCTCGGCGAGCACATCGAGTCGATCCTGGAGATTCTGGGCGAGGACACGGACCGCGAGGGCCTCGCCGACACCCCGAGACGGGTGGCGCAGGCCTATCAGTTTCTCATGCACGGGTACGCCCTCGATCCTCGGGAGATTCTCCAGCAGGCCGTCTTCGAGGAGGACTACGACGAGATGATCCTGGTGAAGGACATCGAGATCTACTCGCTTTGCGAGCACCACATGCTTCCGTTTTACGGAAAGGCCCACGTGGCCTACATCCCGGACGGCCAGATCGTAGGCCTCAGCAAGATCCCCCGCACCGTGGAGGTGTTTGCCCGTCGCCTGCAGGTGCAGGAGCGCCTTACGCTCCAGATTCGCGACGCCATCGATGAGGTCGTCAACCCGCTGGGCACGGCGGTCGTCATCGAGGCGAAGCACCTCTGCATGATGATGCGCGGGGCCGAAAAGCAAAACTCGGCGACCACGACTAGCTCCGTCAGCGGCGAGTTCGACAATCATCCCACCCGCGACGAGTTCATGCGCCTGATCGGCGCGACCGAATAAATTCGAGTGTGGATTTTGGAGTGGGGAATGTGGAGTTTGAGGATCGCTGGTAACGCTTGACCTCGCTATTCCGCACTCCACAATCCCCATCCCACACTCATGATCGCAGTTATTACGGGCGCGAGCCAGGGCATCGGGCGGGCCATCGCCGAGGCGTTCTCGGCGCGCGACGCCGCGAAGGTAGCACTGGTGGCCCGCACGCGTCCGAAGCTCGACGTCGTCGCTGAGGCGTGTCGGGACCGCGGCGGCGAGCCGCTCGTCGTGCCGACCGACGTGACCGACGACGGGGCGGTGGCGGCCATGGCTGAGGCGGTACGGTCCGAATGGGGCACGCCGGACGTCCTCGTCAACAATGCAGGCAACTTCGACTACGCGCCCCTCGACGAGCTCACCCTGGAGGGCTTCCGCGACCAGATCGACGTCAATCTCACCGGGGCCTTCGCCGTGACGAAGGCGTTCCTCCCCAACATGCGGGCGCGGGGGTCCGGACACCTCTTCTTCATGGGGTCGGTGGCCTCCGTCATGGCCTATCCGGGCAATGCAGGGTACTGCGCCGCCAAGCATGGCCTCCGCGGCCTCGCCCGCGTGGTGCGCGAGGAGACGAAAGACGAGGGCGTCCGCGTGACGACGGTCCTGCCGGGCGCCACCGACACGCCGACGTGGGCGGAGGCAGACATTCCGAAGGAGCGATTCATGGCGCCGGAAGACGTGGCGCAGTCCGTGGTCGACGCCTATCACCTCTCCGACCGCACCGTGCTTGAAGAGTTGCTCCTTCGCCCGCAGGAGGGGGATGTTTAAGACGAGTCCGGCTTCCTCGCGGCAGCTTCCCTCACGAAAGCATTTCTGCGAGCTCAGTTGAGTGGTAGGCTGTGAGTTCAGTTGGGGCAAAGTCCGACTCGTTCCGGGTTACAATTCCTTCTGCCCCCGCAGAGAGCCCCGCTTCCGCAAGATACATATCCTCGAAGTCTGTGTCGGAATCGTAGTCAAGTGCCCGATCCAGAACGGATCGCCCCATAGGAGCGAAATCCATGAGGTGACGAAGATCCTGGATCAGAGGACGCGGATCGGTGTCGTATACGTCTGTCCCGAGATACCAGAGGGTGCCAAGCGAAATTGGTGCCAGCACGCTATCGAGTCGATCCTGCTCAACCAAGTTCACAAGGCGAACCGCTTCTTGATGATACGGCCGACCCAAAACTGCCGCATCAACCAGAACGTTGGTGTCGAATAAGATCCGCATTTTGTGGTGGCAGAAGCTGCGGTGACACGCCGATCATTCATGCTTTCGGCGCGCCGCCTCAGCCACGGCCTGACGATCGTCCTCCTTCGAAGCTCCGTGATCAGAAGCGTCCGAAACAGAGCCCAAGGCCCCCGCGATCCGACGTGTGACGGGTCCGAGCTCCTCGGACGGAGACGGAGGAACATCACCATCATCGGATGCAGCCCTCCCGCTTTGAACCTCAGAGCCCGTGTGCTCGGTCAAGATCCGAAAGTAGGCTTCCACCAAACCGGAGAGGCTCTCCCCGCGCTCGCGGGAAAGCCGCTTGGCAGCTTCTTTCACGTCCTCGTCGATGCGAAGTGTCAGTTTAGACTTCATGGCGACCAAAGCAATACGTCTTTTATCTCGGCAGGTAGACGTACACGGAATCCGGTTTCTGGTTTCTACGAACCGTCTGAAAGTCGCTCCTCCGGCAGCCACGCCCACGTGAGCGGACCGGAGACGAGTGTCGTGTCGTCGTTGGGGGCCGTCAGCGTCACGTTCACCTCGATCTGGCCGAGGGGACGCGACTCGATCTGGGTGCCCTCCTCGCCTGTGAGGGTGGCCTCGGCCTGCACCGCACGCCGGGCAAACTGGTCGAACGAGAGATCCATCGTGCGCAGCAGGGGCGACGACCCGTCCGGCACGTTGAGCGCCACGACGAGGCCGGACGCGGTCTCGGCCAGCAGGGCGAGCGCCGCGGCGTGGAGGCCGCCGAGGTGATTCTGCACGGCCCGCTCGTTGTCGAGGCGAACGGCCACGCGGCGCGGGGTATACGCCTCCACGAAGCACCCGGCGGTGTCGACGAACGGGATGACTTCACCGACGGCTTTCGTAACGAGGGGACGGCGGAGGCGCGGGGGCACTGCCGCGTACCGGTCGGCAATGCGGACGAACGGATTCGTTGCTGCCATGAGGAAATTGTGTGAGTGGAGCAGGGTAGGTCGGCGCATCCCTCCAACGGACTGAACGAATCGTGATCCCCGCGTAACACGAGGCGGCCCGATTCACACGGCATACCGGACGGCTGACACCGTCCGCGACGCAGGGTCAACGGGCCGCTTGTCTCCGGCAGCCGCCGGGACGGGCGGTCCGTTTTCGTGTTGGATGCGTTGAATGAGGGGGAGCGGCAGCAGCACACCGATCCCCTCTTCCGATCCCGTCTGTTCCCAAAGATTTCCAAATCAGTATAGCAGGGTGCCGAACGTACCATACGTCGGCTCGTAAAGGGAACCCGTCAAACTTAATCTAAGGATTCTCCGTCACGCACGCGGTGCCCTGCACCATGTCCAGCCCGTCTCTCACGGAAACCGCTCTCGACGAACTGGAGCACCTCATCGTCGAGAAGATGCCCATTACGGAGCATCTCGAATTCGAGCTTGCGGCGGACGACGAGGGATGCCTGCGGGCCTCCGCCCCACTGCAGCCCAATGCCAACCACATGGGCAGCGCGTTCGGCGGGAGCCTCAGCATGCTCGCGACAGTCACTGGCTGGGCGATGATGCACCAACTCGTGCAGGAGGCCATGGAGGACGCGATGGAAGACATGCGGGAGCGGGTCGAGGTGATCATCCAGGAAAGCGACATCGAGTACCTGCGCCCGGTCTACGAAAACATCTCCGTCGTCTGCGAGCCCCCGGACGAGGACGATCAGCAGCACTTTCAGGAAATGCTCGACCGCTGGGGCCGTGCGCGGCTTGACCTGGAGTGCAAGATTAACGCAGCGGGCGAGCGGGCCGTGACCTTCATTGGTCGGTACGTGGCGATGGCTCGCGGTGAGGAACACGGGGACGGCGCCCCCGGATCCCTCAATATGGAATCCTGACCCGACGCCCGGCCTACAACATCTCTTCGTACATCCGGTACGGCGGCTCGGTCATCCCCAGCTCTTCGTACGCCGCCTGAGCCGCTGCATTGTCCCGCTCCACGTAGAGCCGAAGCCCACACACGTCCGGTGCCTCACGGGCCCGTTGCCGCACGTCGCGGTGGAGCGCCGTGTAGACGCCCGTCCGCCGCGCCTCGGGCCGCACATAGACGCTCTGGATCCACCAGAAGTCCGCGTTGCGCCAGTCGCTCCACTCGGTCG
>JBDGQM010000251.1:0-4497 GCA_042219065.1 Salinibacter sp.
TTGCCGGTATGCTCCAGGAATTTGGCGGGGACGAACTGGAGACGATGCACCGAAGCGACGAGCTCGAAGCGCTGTCTTAATCCGACACCGGTCCCGTCATGAAGGTCCTCGTCTACGTCGAAGGGGCATCGGACAAACTTGCCCTGAATAGTCTATTGGAGCCGCTCATCCAAGAAAAGTGGAGAGAAGGCGTAGATATCCAGTTTTTTCCTCAGGGCGGCAAGAAAGATCTTGTCAGCGATGCACTTATCAGGAAGGCACTCAGATTCCTTCAAAATGAATCTGAGGGGCGATTTGTGATCCTCCCGGATCTCTATCCGCCGAATACGGGGAGGGTAGACCATGAAACCGCTGAGGAACTCATTGATGGATTGAATACCCGCTTCCATGAGATTCCGAGCGACTGCGACTGGACCGTAGAGCCGACCGAAATCGAGAATCGCTTCCGCGTCTTCTGTTTGAAGTATGAGCTGGAGGCCCTCATTCTGGCCGCCGAAGAAGCGCTCGGAGCTCACCTCGATACGGATACATTTTCTGTTACCTGGACCCGTGAGGTCGAGGATCAGAACCATGACAAGCCGCCTGGAGACGTCGTCAAGGAGGTTTTTCAAGAAAACGGAGAGGCGTACAATAAAAAGGTGGACCCCCCTGAGATTCTTGCGAGAGCGGATTATGAAGAGATCGCGGACCGTTGTCCTCAACAGTTTCAACCTTTCATCCAGTTTCTGTCGTCGCTGGAAGAGGAGTGAAGGACTTCTTCAAGCCGGGGTGTCTCACAACACCGTACACGTCCGATTCACTGCTCGCCTAGCTGGATGCGGAAGTCGCCTTACCAACGGGCTCATTGACCAAATCGTGCACAGGCTGCCCAGGCTGACGAACGCGGAGGGGGCGGTGGTGGAAAACCATACGTAAGGGATCGGGTGCAACGTGATGATCGGTGTCCACGTCCCCCGGAGCGCTCTGCCATGAAGCTTCCAAACCGAACGCAGGCCTACGTGCCGGAACGAAAACTCACGGCGTATCTGCTGTCTCTTTCGCACCCCGTGGGTGGATCCAAAGCCCGGTTCTTTCGGAAGGTTGGATTTGACGAGTCCACCGTAGAACACCTACGGGAAGAACTTCGGAGGCTTGCCCAGCGCTCGGAGATTGACGAAGTGGAGGAAACGCCCCACGGCACAAAATACGTGATCACGGGTTCGCTATACTCTCCCGAGGGGGTGGCCGTGACTGTTCGAACGGTGTGGATGATTGAGCGAGAATCAAACGCTCCCCGATTTGTCACGGCATATCCGGCGTAATCCATCGCTTTTCGTATCCATAGCCAACATGCTCAGCTCCATGGAAGAGATCGAGGACATTGAAGAGTTGGATACGGTTGTCCTGTTACGTGACATCGAGGAACAGGGATTGGAGCAGGGCGACATCGGGGCCGTGGTGCACCGATATGCCGACGCCGACGCGTACGAAGTGGAGTTCGTCACGGGAGAAGGGGACACGGTCGCCGTCCTCACACTTGACCCCGACGAAATTCGCCCAATGGACCGTCGCGAAATTCTTCACGCTCGCCCCCTCGCTGCGTAGGGCCTCTTCGAGCCCGGTCAATCCCCCTGCCCTCGTCACGCCCCTTGCGCTGATTGGAGAGGAATACCCACAATGGCCGAACAGAACCAAAAAGAGGATCCTGCGATTCGCCGGGTGCGAGACGCTCGTCGGACGATTTCCGCCGAGCACGACCACGACCCGAAGCAACTCATCGACTATTATCTGAAACGCCGGCAGGATCGGGAGGCGGGGGCAAAAACGTCTGCGCGACGCAATGACGAATGATCTCCGTTCTCTTCGATCTGACGTGGTGAACCGATTCCTCAGTCCGGACCTGTAGAGAAGATCGGCACCGATCCCCCGTCTGCACCCTGCACGACGGCACCGAGATCGAGGCAGGTTTGGTCGCCCGCTGGTGTGACGTCCTCAACGACGCCGACAGCGCGGACCGGGGCAACGCCACAGAGGCCATTTCGCCCCTATTCCGCTTTTACGACACCCGCTTCCCTAATCCCGCCGCCGTCGGCGGGACCGATGCGCTGCGGCCGTTCCTCGACAATGCGCAACAGGCCGCCGAACTGGACCGGCAGATCCAGTTCACCGATGGGCTGATTGATCAGATCGTCTATCGGCTGTACGGGCTCTCGGACGGGGAGGTGGCGGTGGTGGAGGGGAACCAAAGCCGAGAATCATCTTGAACGTCTGTGTCCGACAGAGGTACGACAGACACGCTTACGCTGAAAGAGCCTCGTCTCACCATGTTCAGCCTCATCGAGGCACGGAATTACCGCTGCCTGCGCCACATCCGGCAGCCGATGGACCGATTTCACGCACTCATCGGCCCCAACGCCAGTGGCAAAAGCACCTACCTCGACGTGGTTCGGTTCCTCGGCGACATGGTGCAGCCCGGTGGTTTGGAGGCCGCCATCGACCGCCGTACACAGAACTGGCACGACCTCGTCTGGATGGACGAGGACAATCATTTCGAGTTTGCCGTAGAGGCGCGAGTTCCGGAGGAGAAGCGCGAGGCGCTGGAAAATCCACAGTGGAATCGATGTCGGTATGAGGTGCGGGTCGGACAAACTGCACCAACTGAAGTTGGGATTCAGGAGGAAACGCTTCTTCTGAAGCCCGCCTCATCCGACGAAGAACACCGTCGTCAGCCCTCTCTCTTCCCGAAGCGTGATCGCCCGATCCCAGATACGGTATGTCGTGAAAAGGGATCGAAAGGGAGCAAAATAGTTGTGAGCAAAACCACCGAAGGGGGCGAAAACTTTTACGACGAGACAGGGGCGGGATGGAATCACGCATTCAAGCTCGGTCCGAAGCGGGCGGCCCTCGCAAACGTGCCGGAAGATCAAACGAAGTTTCCCGTCTCGACGTGGTTCAAGCGCATGCTCGTCGACGGCATTGAATTTCTACGGCTCGACAGTGAGGCAATGCGCCGGCCCAGTCCACCGGGCAAAGGCACCGGATTCCGACCGGATGGCTCGAACCTGCCGTGGGTCATCCGAAACCTTCGGGACGAGCACTTTCCCCAGTTCCAGCGCTGGCTGCGCCACATTCAGACGGCGCTCTCGGACGTTGAGGACGTCGACACCCATGTCCGGGACGAGGATCGCCACTGCTATCTGCAGGTGGAGTACGAGTCCGGAGTCACGGTTCCATCCTGGGGCCTTTCCGACGGAACGCTCCGAATGTTCGCCCTCACTCTTCTTCCGTATCTTCCCGATCTCAAGGGACCCGTTCTGATCGAAGAACCCGAAAATGGCATTCACCCCCCGGCCGTCGAGACGGTGTACGAGTCGCTGTCGTCCGTGTACGACTCCCAGGTGCTCGTCGCCACGCACTCCCCGGTGTTCTTGAACTGCGCGGAGCCGGGCGACATGCTGTGTTTTGCGCTGGACGACGAAGGCAAAACAGACGTCGTGCTTGGCAGTGACCATCCCCACCTCCGAAATTGGCAGCGCGAAACCGACCTCGGGACGCTCTTCGCCGGAGGGGTGTTGGCTTGATGGAAGATGCCGATGACCTCGTCGTTCTCGTAGCGGACACGCAGATGGAAGAAACCATTCGGGGACTCCTCTCCCAGCCTCGGGCCCTCGGTATTCACCCTCTCTCGTTCGAGGTGTACAGTCACCCCAACAAAGATCCGGGCTGCCGAAGCAAGGCACACAAGTTTCTTCGGCCGTTCCACACGCGCTATCGGAGAGGATTGGTGATTTTCGACTACCACGGATGTGGGGCAGAGCACACCTCGACGCCCGAGGAAATTGAGACGACGGTCGAAGAGAACGTACAACAATCGGGTTGGTATGGGCGGGCTCGGTGTCTGATCATCGATCCCGAACTGGAGGTGTGGGTATGGAGCGATTCCCGAGAAGTGGACCGTTGTTTGGGCTGGGACCCGGCCTCCCAGCGCGTCCGAAGCTGGCTTCAGACGAAGGATCTTTGGCCTGCCGACGCCCCGAAGCCCTCCGACCCGAAAGAGGCGATGGAGGCGGCGCTCGAAGAGGCCAACCTTCCGCGTTCCTCCAGCGTTTTTCGTGACTTGGCGGAGTCGGTGAGCCTGCGCCAATGTGAGGACGAATCCTTCGGGCGCTTTCGTCGAATTCTGCAGGAGTGGTTTCCTCCTTCGTGGCAGCAGCAAGAGAGAGGAGGAAGTTGAGGAGTCCTACGGCTGCTCCAGCTGCGTCGTCGCCGTCCGCACCCGCTGGGTCAGCCGGTCAATGGCGTCGCGATACACGTCGGTCCACCGGGCGAGGGTCTCCTCGGACGCGTCCGTCTCGACGGGGGGCGCAGGCCCGGCAGCATCCACGAGGCGTAGCCGTTGAAGGGATTGGGGGAGGCGTAGAGCGAGCGGTACTGGTCGCCGAAGGGCATTCCCTTGGCGTACGGGAAGGCCTGTTCGAGCGAGAGCAGCGTCTCGTTGACCGCCGTCGTTTCCTCCGG
>JBDGQM010000252.1:0-1724 GCA_042219065.1 Salinibacter sp.
GTCTCGCCGGACCGCCTCGACACGTTCCGCACCGGCGTGCAGTACCAGATGTACCACGCCCTGGCGCTGCTCGTGGTGGGCTGGGCCGTGGCGCAGGGCTGGGGGCCGCTCCTGCACTGGGCCGGCTACTGCTTCGTGGGCGGCATCGTGGTCTTCTCCGGCACCCTGTACCTGCTCGTCCTTACCGATACGGGCTGGCTCGGCGCCATCACGCCCCTCGGGGGCGTCGCGTTCATCGTGGGCTGGGCCCTTTTTGCGTGGGCGGCACTCACGAGCGGGTAAGGGTGGAAGGATGGACGTATGGAAAGGATGGACGTATGGAAGTGTGGAAGTCTCAGTCCCCAATACGTCCAAACCTCCATCCCTCCACACTTCCATACCTAGTCACAGTTCTTCGTCCTCAAACAGCACGGTAACACTCGGCAGGAGGTCGTGCTCGCGGGCGAGCGTCAGCAGGGCCTGAGCGGCTTCCTCCGGCACCTCGTACCGGCCGTGCACGTCGCTGTCGGTGGCAAGGGCGTAGGCCACGTCCGTCTCCTCCTCCAGCTCGGGCACGTCCTCCCATGCCGTCGCCTCCTCCACCAGGTACGTTCCGTCATCGGGCATGAAGGAGCCCAGGAAAAGCTCCCGCTCCGTCTCCGTGTCGATGAGGCTCACGCTGCCCACGAGGCCATATTCCAGGTCGTAGAACAGCGATTCGGCAAGCAGGCGGGTCGTAAAGTTGTCGGGATCGAACGTCGGCATGATGGAAGCAAAATGAATCGAAAGGGAACGACACCAATGGAAAGCGTGTGCTGTTCGTGAGGCGTGAAATGTGAAGCTTGAGACAGGAGAACCAACGTCCACGGCCGGGAATACAGAACTCACGCACCACTCCTCACGCATCACTCCTCACGCATCCCGAATCGGCAGTAGAGTATTCACCGGTCGCGGTCTTGTCAACCGAGAGTGTCCTTCTCACCGCCTTTTCCTACGAGCTATGGAGATTTATTGTCCGCAATGCGAATGGGAGCCCCCGTCGAGCGCCAAGTGGACCTGCGAGTGCGGCCATACCTGGCACACGTTCGACACGCACGGCCAGTGCCCGGAGTGCGGCAAGGTGTGGCGTGAGACGCAGTGCCTCCAATGCCACGCGTGGTCGCCCCACCACGACTGGTACCACGACCTGCCGCCGGTGGCCGTGGAGGAGATTGCGGAGGGGGAGGAAGCCACGCCAGCGGAGTGAGGAGGTCACAGTCCCCACCTCCCTTGATGAGCGGCCGCTACTGCTCAAGCATCTCAACGCTTCCTCCCGTCGCGTCCCGAAGAAACGCCTGGATAACGGCCCGGAGATGCTCGTCACGTCGGCGTTGACCAGGTCCGCAACGTGCTCAACGACGTGACTTCCTTCCATTCCAGGTTCACACAATCCCGCTTGACACCGCCTACGTTCGTTTTTTTTTGGTTTTGAACGCAATTTCTCAACAAATCAAGCAAAAATGATGACTGGAGCGACTCGACGTTTCGGAATAGCAAAAGCGCTAGCCGTGGGCCTGTGCCTCATTCTAGCAGGATGCGACACCACCTCTGTCGACCCTTCCGACAGCAAGCAGACGAACCCGAAGGCCCAAACGGCTGACGGCGGAAGCACAACAGTGGCTTCGTATAGCGGTGATGGGCTCTCCGTCAAGGACGTAGGCGAAGACGAATCTACCATGCTCGCGTTCGAAGACACGACGGCAGTC
>JBDGQM010000252.1:1824-16575 GCA_042219065.1 Salinibacter sp.
CTATCGGATGCAGGGAAGGATTGAGTGCCATAACTACTGGTTCTTCTCCGAAGCTCTCGTCCAAACGAGGTGGCAGGAGAAACAAAGCTTCTTGTGGTGGGAATGGTGGGAAAACGTAGGAAACTCGGATTTCTACCATAACTGGGACGGTATCGTTTGGGAAAGTGGCCCCTCCGGTGGCTATGAAGAAACTGTGGTGGGGAGCGAAGACGAAGGAAGTGGGGCCCAATTGGAGAATCAGATTTACTGGACGTTCGGGTTCGGCGTATTGGTGGGTGGAGATGTCAGCGGCTACCACGAAATTGACAACTCGACGCTCTCCACCAACTGCTCCACCCAGACGTAACCGGAATGCTCTCCGGACGGCCGGCCTTCCGAGGTCCATATTCTTGGTGCTATGAAACGAAGAATTCGACTAACCGCCGTGCTTGCGGTCGCCACCACAGCCCTCCTTCTTGTGGGGTGCGACCTGTTCATCGACCCGCCGCCCTACGAGATTTCGGTCGAGCGCCCCCGCCAGAACGACACCCTCGTCGTCGGCACCCCGTTTCGCGTGAAGGCGCGTCTGGAGGGGGATCGCACGATCCAGAGCGCCGAGGTGATCATTTACCGTAATCTCGGGAGGCCGGAGCAGGACACCGTTTTCATTGCGCCGCTTCCGGTGCCGCCGAACCGGAAAACGCTCCACGTCGATACCACGTTGACAATGGAGCGCCTATCGGGGCCACCGGGTAGTAACTTCGATGTACTCGTAAGTCTCCAGATGAAGGATCGTGGGGGCGGAAGCGGGCCGGACGTGACGATTCTAGAGAGTGGAGATTGAAAACCGACCCGCGCTACCCGGCGATGAGTTCTCCTTTCATTGTTGGTGCCATGAAACGAAGAATTTGGATGTTGGCCGTGCTCGCGGTTGCCGCTACGACCCTTCTTCTCGTCGGGTGCGACCTGTTTATCGACCCGCCGCCCTACGAGATTTCGGTCGAGCGCCCCCGCCAGAACGACACCCTCGTCGTCGGCACCCCGTTTCGCGTGAAGGCGCGTCTGGAGGGGGACCGCACGATTCAGAGCGCCGCAGTCGTCATCTACCGAAATTTTGCAACTCCGGAGCGGGACACCGTCTTCTTTACACCGCTCCCAGTGCCGACGAACCTGAAAACGCTCCACGTCGATACCATGCTGACGATGAAGCGGCTACCGGGGCCACCAGGCGATGAATTCACCTTGCTGGCACATCTTCAGATGAAGGATCGCGGGGGGCGGAAGAGGGAAGAAAGTGACGATTTTAGAGAGTCGAGAGTGAGGCTGCCGCCCGGTCGTCCCAGGGGACGCAAACCGGTTACCACGCCTCTGTCTCCTTTCCCGCCAGGTCTGTCAGGAACGCCCGGGCGTCCGCCTCGTCCAGCTCCGTCACCTCCGCCCCAAACAGGTCGGCCACGTGCTCTACAACCGGCCCGCGCACGTCCTCCACCGTTACTGATTCATCGCTCTCTTCCACCAGCGACGTGACGCCGCGGTCGTCGATGCCGCAGGGCACGATGTGGTCGAAGTAGGAGAGGTCGGTGGTGACGTTGAGCGCGAAGCCGTGCATGGTGACCCACCGGCTGCAGCGCACGCCCATCGCACAGATCTTGCGCTCCAGCCCCCGCTCGTCCGGCCCGATCCATACCCCGGTACGCCCGTCCACCCGCGTGCCGGTCACGCCGTATTCGGCACAGGTGCGGAGGATGACCTCTTCGAGCGTGCGCAGGTAGCGGCCAAGGTCGGTAAAGAAGCGGTCGAGGTCGAGCAGCGGGTAGCCCACGAGCTGGCCCGGGCCGTGGAAGGTGACGTCGCCCCCCCGCCCGATGCGGTGGAACGTGGCGTCGAGGGCCTCAAGCCGCTCCTCCGCAACCAGCAGGTTCTCGGCGTCCCCGCTCTTGCCGAGGGTGTAGACGGGCGGGTGCTCCAGCAGCATCAGCACATGCGGCACCGTCTCCGGCGGCTCGGCCCGCTTGGCCGTGATGAGGCGCTCCTGAATCTGCTCCTGCAGGGCCCGCGCGGGCTCGTAGGCCAGGCGGCCAAGATGGCACACGACGATCTCTTCCTGGGTAGCCATCAACGTCTCCAAACGCCGCTTGGGACGAAAGCATCGCGGATCGTCCTGTACCTGCAGCCGCCCGCCTAGTTTTGCGTAATGCTCACCCGAAGGTTGAATCCGCCGTTGATCCGGGTGTACGACGGCTGCCGGTTGTCGCCGTTGAACCGCTCGTACTCGACCCGAAGGTCCGCCGTCACCCGGTCACTGAGTCGGTAGGTGAGCTCGGGACTCACCTTTAGACGGGTCGTCTGCTTCCGTACCGTCACGTAGTCCTGCGTCGGGTCGGTGATCTGCGACGGATCGAGGCGTCCCTCCGTGGACTGCTCCTCGCTGAGCACGCCCTGGAGGTTGTAGCTCCGCTCGTCGTTGACGGAGCGGGACACCGACACCGAGAGCTGGATCTGATTTTCGAGTCGCCCGAGCCCCAGCACGGGAATGCGGAGCCCGCGCTTCCGGTACGAGATGCTGCCGGACAGCTGCGTGGTCTTCACCTCCTCGACCTTCAGGTTTGCCGTCCGCAGGAACGTCTCTACTTTTCGGTTCCACTTAAAGCTCGTTTCGAGATTCCCCGGCCACGTAATGTCGACCCCAAGCAGGGGCTGGTACTGCTCGCTGAGGCGGGCCTGTCCAATCTTGAACTCCGGCTCCCGAAAGGCCTGGCCAAGCGACGCCTCCGTCGTGTCCCCGGCCGTCGAGACCGACGAGTAGCCCGATCGGTACTCCGCATTGTAGCCGTGCGTCAGCGACGCGCTCTCCACGATGCTGCCGAGAAGCGGCCAGTCGGCCAGTCCCGAGTAGCGCACGTTCCACCCGGGGAGGGGGAAGGGCGCAAAGCCCTCGGCCCCGACGCTGCCAAGCCCCCGCACGTATGCCTCCCGAAAGTCGTTGGCGACGGACGTGTTGGTAAGCGCCACCGCCCCGGCCGGCTGGACCTCGTCCGAGGCCCCGTTCCCATTGTCCGGCCCATTGTCCGGAAGCCGACTCGCCTGCTGCTTTACCAGGGACACGATGGACCCGAAGCCCCACACCGACGCCGAATTCTCGCCACTTTCGGTCGTAAACCGCTCCGCGGTGCTGGTCTCGGTATTGCCCCGTCCCTGCCTCTCGTTCTGCTGAGTCCGGAAAGTGATGTCCGACTGCTTGCTCCACTGCACGTTCCAGCTCAGGTCGACCTGCAGGGACTGGCTTGGGCTCAGGGTGGTACGGCCCTCGAACCGGTGGCGGTTGCTGAGGGCGTCGGACACCTGGAACTGGTCCAGCAACACGCGATTGCTGGCCCCAATCGACCGCGAGAGGCCGAGCCGATACCCCAGGGATGGGCCCTCGCCCTGCAGTGCATCGAAGAGGCGGTAGTTTACGTCCACGTCCGTCGAGTCCGCGTTGAGCGTGCCCACATTGGAGGAGCGGGCGCTCCAGTCGCCGTTGTAGTTGAGACTAATGTCGTTGATGTCGAGCACCATGAGGGCGAGCCCTCGCAGCATCCCCACGGGATCGGGGAGGGGCACATCCTCCCATCCCAGCCCACTGTCGCCCGACGCGTCGCCCGACGACTCGCCGTCCTCGCCGTTTTCGTCCGTGCCCTCCTCGTCCCCTTCCTCCGCGCCGGAGGCGCGATCGCCGCCGCGGTCCTCCTGTTCGGACGCGCGCTGCGCCTCCTTCAGCCGCTTGAAGAACCCGAACCGGCTCCAGATCTTGTTCGGGCGCAGGGTGACTCCCGTCCGCACGTTCAGCGAGTTGTTGACGCTGGCGCCCCGCAGGCTCCCCTTCGACCCGTTCGACCACTTGAACGACGACTGGTACGAGATGTCCTTCAGGTCGAGCCAGTTGAGCCACTCGTAATCGGTCCACCCCATGCTCAGCGTGGCCGAGAACCGCTGCTCGTAGTCGTTTGTGCGGGGGCTTCCCCGTCCCGTGAGCAGGTCCCGGAAGACGTCGAGCGAGGAGCGACGGAAGAGGCGATTTTCGAAGAAGACGGACTTCCCCTTGTCGCTCGGCGTGAGGGAGGTGTCGGCCAGGCCGTAGTCCTCCAACTGGTCGAAGAAGCTCTCGGTACTGTCCGCGTCGATCCCAATGTTGGTGAGCACCGTGTCGCGGACGCTTGAGTTGTCCCGAATGACGACGTTCGTCCGGGTCTCCGAGGACACGTCGTCGAAGCTCTGGCGCGTGTTGGTGTCGAAGCTGAGGCTCAGGAACCCGAAGGGATCGTACTGCAGACTGAAGTTGCGCCGATGGCTGAACTGCTGCTGCTCCCGGAACGGAAAGGCGATGCGGTATGGCTGGTTTCGGTTCCGCTGGCCCGACGGCCGCGCGCGGCTGGTCTGCGCGCTCCGCTCGGCACTGCTGGAGAAGGACAGCGAGCGGGGCACGTAGTTGAAGGAGAGGCCCGACAGTGTGCCGAGCACGGGCGCGTCGGGCAAAAAGCCGAACGGCTGAACGGTCCGGGCGCGCCCGAAGTCGAGCTGGTACTGGAAATCCGCCGACCAACTGGACCGGTTGTTGAGCTGGCGCTGCGGGTTGCGCTGCGACCGGTTCAGGTACGAGAAGTTCAGCGACATCCCGTCGACGGTCTTCTGCAGCCACCACGAGTCGGAGTTTTGCTTCGAGATGTCGGCCGTCAGCGTCCGGCGTATGCTGTACGTCTCGGCGGCCGTGCGCACGCTGTCGCGCAGTCGCTGGCGGAGCGTGCTGGCCGAGAGGTCTCCGTACTGATCCCCGAACCGGCGTTTCAGGGTCGAGTCGGAGACCGCGTCGAACTGCCGCACGGCACTGCGTACGGCCACATCGCCCCGGTTGGGGTCAAAGCGCGGGGTTTCCTGACTCGACTGCACCTGCATGGTCACGGGAATCTGCCACCCCTGGTCCTGCGGCAGGAACGTATCGAGGTTGAGCTCGGCCCGGACGTTCCAGCTCGTGGTCTCGGACTGCTTCCGCTCGCTCAGGGTGCTGGAGAGCGACCCAAACCCATCCGTCCGGCGCTGAAAGCTTCCCTTCAGCGAGGCAAAGTCGGCCAGGTCGATGGTTGCGTTGGCGTTAGCGGCCCATCCTTTCTGCTCGTCGAATCCGCTCACCCGCAACTCATTGAGCCAGACCTCAAAGTTCTGCAGGGAGGGGGGGCGCGGTGAGGCGTCGGGATCGCCCGTGTGTCGCACTCCCACGACCACCGTCTGGATGTTCCGCAGCGAGGGGGTGCCACGCACCTTCAGCACGGTGTTTGGGGGCGCAAAGTCAAGGTTCAGGTCCACGCTCTCCCGGTCGTCGCTCGCGAAGATGGTGTCCGTCGGCACGGGGCTCTGGTCCCGGAGAATCTTGAGTTGGTTAAGGCGTTCGAGCACCAGATTCATCTCGTAGTCCTCGGGCCATAGACTCTGCGAGCCGTTGGCGGTGGGCACGTTGCCGGGCTTCAAGTCCTGCTCGTACTCGTAGTAGTCCCCCGTTTCGCTGGACCCAAGGCGCACGAACAGTTTCAGGTTCTCGCTGAGCTTGTCCTTCACCTGCGGGCTGCTCGACGACCCGTGCAGGTGCGTGTACATGCGTAGGTTGGAGTACTTGAGCAGATCGAGGCCTTGCCCGAACGTCTTGAAGACGGCCCGCTGCTGGCCCGCCTCCAGCTTGTCGACATTGAGAAGAAGCGACTGCTCGCGGCTCCGCTGCTGCACCCCGCGCGAGGTCCGATTCCGCCCCACCACGGCCCCGGCGGGCGGCTCGTAGCTCAGATCCTCCTCGTTGTTGATGCTCGCGACCCGCACCTCGCCCGTTCCTTTGTTCACGTCCTTGGGCTGGGTGGCCACCGACTCGGACGCCCGCCACTGACTCCCCACCAGTTCGAGCGACGCAAATCGCATCGTCACCGGGGCCTTGTGCCCCGTCGTCCACAGGCGGATGGACTTGATGTCGTCGAAGTTCTCGATGTTGCCCACCTTGCGCGTAAACTCCTTCACCGGAATGCGGACCTTGTACCAGTCTTTGTTCTGCCCGATCCGGCTCACGACGTAGTCGGCCGGCCCCCCGTCGACCCGGGACCGTTCGTTCAGTTTGTCGAGGGCGACGGAATACTGGAAGTAGTTGTTGTCGATGTTGATCTGGCTGCCGACGCCATCGAGGCTCTCCCGGTCCGGCGACCGGGAGAGTCCTCGTTTTACGCTCACGTCCTCCGCCAGCTTGTTCTGCGACTCGAAGCCGTTCAGCTCCTGGCCCGCCTGATACCGGCTCAGGCGCTGCTGAATGGAGGCCCCGTCCGGGAAAAACTCTTGGGTGTTAAAGTACCGGTCGTTTTCGTAGAAGTGATAGTCGTCGGCCGAGGGATCCTCCTTCGTGCGTGCAATCTCTGCCGTCAGCCGCTCCTGCTGCGCCGACGTAAGGCCAAGTTGCCCGATGGCCCCGCGGAGGCTGTCGGCCTGATTGACGAAACCTGCGTAGAAGTTCTGCTCGAGCAGTTGATCGTTGTAGGTGCCGTCGGTGTAGGAGACCAGTCCGTCGAGGCCCAGGTCCTGGGTCCGCCCGTTCCGGAGCTCAATGCCGCCGCCGGGCTCGGCGTTGGGGATGCGACTGAGCTCCCCCAGGTCCCCTTTGTTGAAGTTGAGGGAGAGGCCGTCCTCCATGTCGATGCGCCGATTGGGCACCACGTCCTCGGAGATCGTGCCGAGGTCCACGTAGAGGCGCGCCCCGTCGGTCACCTTTCCATTTTGGGGATAGACCTTGACGATGAACTCGACGAACTCGACGTTCTGAATCGAAAAGTCGGTGTAGCCCTCCGGCAGGGAGCGCGTGACGCCGCCCCACACCTTCGTGGGCTCCTGAAAGAATTCCTCCAGGTTGTCGGTGTAGTTGTAGGGGCCTCGCTCCCATGGATTGAAGTAGAAATCGAGAGTCCGGAGCGTCGGATTGGCCTCCCCTTGCGTGTCGCGTCCCACGAAGACCTCATCGGTGTCGATGAGATCGGTCGCCTCCCCCTGTTCTTCTGCGTTCAGCGACTCCAAAACATTTTCGTTCAGCCGATACCACCCGAGGCTTCCCCGCCAGTGCGTGCGTTCGACGTTGTCCTCGTAGGTGCCGGGCACGTCTCCATTGAGGTCTGACGCGTCGGCCGTCGAGTCGGGGGCCGCACTGATCTGCCAGGCCCCGGGCTGCTCGCGGAGCGAGAAGGTATTCTCGAAGCCCTCGAAGTCGTCGATGTAGGAGACGCCGTCGCGCTCGTCCGGCGCGTACTGATCCGTCTCACTGTTTTGCACCCGGTCGACCGTCCGCTCGAACGCATCGGTGTTGGTGTGGCCGGGCCGGAGCTGGGCAAATTCGCCGGAGACCGACAGTCGACTGTCGGCCCGCGTCTGCACGAGTGGCAGGGCGTCCACCGCCTCCGTAAGCCACTGCGGCTTCAGGTCCATCGAGCCGTTGAGGCCCCAGATCGTATTCTTGATCGGCTCCTGGCCGACGCGGAACTTGTCGGCGGGCGACTGCTGACTGAGCCGCATGATGGTGGCCCCGAGCGAAAACTGGTCCTGCATAGACCAGTTGGCCCGCGCCCCGAGCAGCGTTTTCTTTTGCAGGTTCGAGAGGCTGTTTTGCTCGTAGTCGATTTTGATGTCGCGCCCGGCGGTCAGGAGCGACTCGTTGGTGATGTTGATTGTCCCCCCCTGATAGTCGACGCGATAATCGGTCCCTTCCTGCAGGGTCTGCCCCCCCGAGGTGACCTCCACCGAGCCCTCCACGAGTCCGGTAAAGGCCTTCAGGTCATAAAATTGCTTCGCCCCACCCGAATAGGTCCCGCGTATGTGGTATACGTTCTTTGCCGTATCTTCCTTCTTGGCGTTTGCCTTCTTCTTGGTGTAGAGGTTCTCGAACGCAAAGGGCTTGCCGCCGGCCCGGCTTCCATTCTCCGCCGCGGCCTCCAGGATGCGGTCGCCGAACGGCTGGAGATAGGGAAAGTAGATGAGGCCCTTGTCTGCGTTGATCGTCTGCCGGAGAAAGTCGAACCGATCGTCCGGATTGGGCGCTCCATTCTGGTCGACCCGGTCGAGGCCGAGCACCTGGATCAGCTTCTTTTGTCCGCTCACGTCCGGCAGTGTCGTCTGCGCTCCCTGCCCGGACGCCTGGTACTCGATGTCGAGCTTAAAATTATCGGACGTAAATTCTCGACCCGACAGGGGATATATGTTGCGCAGTTGCAGGAACCAGGCGGCCGGATTTGCCCCGCCCTCGCCCCCTGGAGCCACCGGACTGGAGGGACGAAGCAACTTGAGCACGAGGCGGTCGGCGTTGATGCCCCCGCTCGACCCCCCCTGGGTGAAGTCGCCAATCGTGCGCACAGTCCCGTCTGTCCGCTGGTACCGAAAGGCCACCGCTAGGGCCTCATTGGAACGAAGCCGCTGCTGGAGCGACAGAAACCCAAGACGGCGGTCGATCCGGTAGTCCTCTCCCCGCGTAAGGCGCTTGAACTCGCCCGCTTCGAGATCCTGCTGGGTGTTCAGGGTCCGCTCCATGTTCTGCGGATTGCTCAGGTACGACGATGCCCGGTTGCCACCGTCGCGCAGCGCCGCCAGGTCCTCTTTGTCGTACTGCTCGCCCGGAAGGTCCGGGGCCGGAAGCACCGCCTTGTTGTACTTGTCGGCCTCATCGAGAAGCCGGGCGTTCTCGCCGAGATCCACCACCGCTACGGCCTGCCGTGTGTTGGTCTGTTGCGCGTTTTGCGGGGTGAGCTTCCACACCTCGATTTCCGTGATCTCACTGAACCCGTCGAAGGTTCGAATCGTCGTCGGGTCCTCGTGCGCCCGGTTCCAGTTGTTGCGGAAGTAGTACCCGAGAAAGTAATGGCGATTCGCGTCGTAATCGGTGGGCTTCAGGTCAAACTTCTTTTTCTGCGTGCCCCCTTCGATGCTGAGGCTGTTGGACTGGCCCTCCTGCTGGCTCGCGATCGTAGTTAGGTTCAGGTTGCCGAGCTGAAACTCGCTCTTGATGCCAAAGAGGCTCTGCCCCCCGCTGATGAGCTGCGAGGGGGTCTGCATCGAGACATTCCCGGCCTCTACGTTCTGGAGGATTTCGTCTTCGTAGCCGGTGTAGTTGAGCTTGACCTGATTTTGAAAGTCGAACTGGCTCTTCGTGTCCCAGTCGACGTTGATCTTCAGCTTATCGCCGATGGTGCCGGTGATGCCGAGCCGCAGATCCTGCTTGAAGCTGGGGTTGAGCTGGCTGGCGTCCCCCGTAATGTTGACCTGCTCCTCGCTCTTCCGGTACTTGAAGCCAGCATTGATGTCGGCCTGCCCGTTGAGGCGAAGATCGACCTGGGGCTTCCCGAAGACCGAGGAAAAGGTGCTTTTTCGCCCGCCGGGAACAGTGACGTTGACCCCCACCCCGCTGCGGTTGTCTTGCCGCTGCCGGCGCTGATCGGCAATCGAGCGCCAATTGTTCTCCAGGTTTGCCCGGTACCGCTCGCGGCGGTAGCTCTCCGGCTCCACGCGCATGGGGCCCCCAAAGCGGTCCGTGTAGTTGAGGACGTAGCTGTTCTGGGTGGAGTCGAGGCGCACGGACGGCTTAGGCGCAGACACGGCCCGCGGTCCCCGAAACGCCGAGGTGTGCTCGAAGAGGCCGAGGGAGCGGTCGGGCCGGTCGGGCAGGTACCGACGGACGCGACCGGTGTCGGCCGTCGCGGCTCCCTGCGGGGCGTCTTTGGCGTCAATGCCTATGTTGCCTGTCGCTAGACTGTCGGTGGGCGAGGTGCGGAAGGGGGCCAGTCCCTCTACGTGTCCTCCGCGTGCTGTGTCGGCGACGGTCGTATCCGCTGCCGCGGGGCCGGTGGTGGCTGTGTCGGGGGCCGCGGGCTCCTGAGCGTGGGCCGCTAGGGGGCCTCCTCCGTGTACGAGCCCAACCAGAAGGACGGTCGTGGAGACGAACGCCCACCTCAATCTCGTCCTCTTACGGGCGCCTCCGACGGCACGCAAAATGATGGAAGGAGCAATCAACGGCACAGATCCAGCAGATCTCCGAAATGCTATGGGACACACCGGTACTCATCCCCATCGGAGGGGTCCATCCCGGTGACGGCTTGTGAAGACCTGTATCGATTTGTGCCGATACGCAATGAGGCGGGTAATTCGGGGACTCTCGAACAGGCGGGGGGACGTGACAAGCCTCGCAGGACGCTGGAAAAGTAACATGCGTGACGAGGATCTACAAACACGTCGAACGCGCCCGTCCGTTCCGGACCAATCCGGTTGCGCTCGGGACGTCCCCGGCCGGTGCGAGGACGGGTGGGGTCCCCTCTCTCGGCGAGTCTCCCTGACGTCTGGGCGGTTGGAGGTGCGGACGCGTGGAGGTGCTCAGTGGAGACCGGTAAGGAGAAAGTGCGCGGCCCTGCCTCAACTGTAGTGGACGTAACATTCAAATTGTCGCACCTATGTTTTTACACTACACCAGGTCCTCAATCGATCCGTCTTGGAGGACCTGTCCTCCCTCCATCCGCACGCCGCGGTGCCCGAGCCGCCGGGCCCGGTCGGCGTTGTGCGTGACGAGGACGGCCGTGAGCGACAGATCGGCCATGACGTCACGAAGGAGCTCCTCCACGCGACGGGCCGCCTCGGCGTCGAGGCTGGAGGCGGGTTCGTCGAGCAGTACGATGTCGGGGTCGTTGAACAGGGTGCGGGCGATGGCCACGCGCTGGGCTTCTCCGCCCGAGAGGCGGTCGGCATCCCGGTCCGCAAGGCCCGCCAGCCCGAGCCGATCGAGCAGCGCGTCGAGTCGATCGTCGTCCACCGGCTCGTCCCGCAGCGTGGGGCCCCACGCTACATTCTCCGCCACCGTGCCCTCCACGAGCGTCGGGGCCTGCGGCACCCAGCCGACGCGGCGCCGAAGGGTGCGCGGCTCGATTGTGCGGTAGTCGGTGCCCTCCAGATACACCGTGCCGCGCGTGGGTTCGTCGAGGCGGTTGAGGAGGCGCAGGAGCGAGGTCTTGCCCGAACCGGACGGCCCGAAGACGACGAATACCTCCTCGGCCCGCACCTCGATCGTCACGCCCTCCACCAGCGTCTGGCCGTCGACGATGCGGGTGAGATCGCGGGTGGCGAGGGGCGGCGCGTTCGGCATCTCCCAGGGCGTAGTACCGTGTCAATCGTGATTGTACAGGCAGTACGCGATCTCAAAACCCAAGGCAAGTCGTTCCGAGCAGCGTCGAGGAACCTCCCAGAAGTAGGCGGTGCGGTTCGGGGAGATTTCTCGACTGCGCTCGAAATGACGTGCTGTAAGATGGGTTTTGAGATCGCTTGGGCATACCAACATTCAGGCTTGACAAACCAGTAGATAGTTTCAAAGAGCCGCAGTGCCCCGCGGTGTCATGTACCCGCGACTGAGCAGGGCGCAGGAGCAGGGGGGCGTGCCCGTTCAGCGCCGACCGGTCTGTGTCCGCTCCGTCGGAGAACGGTCCTCCTGTCGTGCGTCGAGCGCCCACGGGCCCGCCCCGGCGATCAGCAGGATGAGCGAGCCGAGGAGCATCGCCCAGTCGGTCCGCATCGCGTGGGCCATGCTCCAGAAGCCATACTCGCTCAGCGTCCGCACCTCGAACGGCCCAAATCCCTCGCCCATCCAGATCGGGACCTTGGTGGTAATGATGGCGACCGTCATGATCGTGGCCGTCCCCGCCGCGGCGAGTCGCGTGTAGAGGCCCAGCAGGACCAGCGCGCCGCAGGCGACCTCTACGACGCCCACGACATTCGCGAGGAGCCCGGGCACGGGCCAGCCCATCTCTGCAAACCGACCCGGGCCGCGCAGTGCCGGGTACAGAAACTTCTGGAGGCCCTCCGACAGGAAGACCGTTCCGACCATGAGACGAACCAGCAGAAGGGCCCAGTAGGCGCGCGTGGCGGCGGACGAGGGTGCGGACATGGCGACGGATCGACACAGGTAGAAAAGAGTGTGCGGGCTATACGCTCCTCGTTCTCGCAATGTCCGCCCGCCGAAGGTGTCCCTCATCAACGACAAAGGACCGCACGAATCGTCCGTGCGGCCCTTCGCGGAGGGGCAAAAAGGCATCTCCGTGCATCCTCAAGCTACGGTGCTTTCCTCGCCGTCGTAGGTCTCCGCCGCGCCGCTCGTGTAGAAGGCCTCCCAGGAGACGCCCTGCTGGTCCACGACCCACGTCTTGTCGGAGTTCGCGTAGCAGCAGGTCGTCTCACCCTCATTGCTGACCGTGCCCCCGGCCCGGTCGATCCGCCCGCGCAATTCCTCCAGCTCGTCGGGCGTCTCGGCCTGAATGCCGAGGTGCTCGATCCCAAACTCGTCGTCCTTCTCCGCGATGGAGAAGTTGACGCGGGGGTCGTCGAGCATCCATTTCGCGTAGTCGGGCTTCTGGGTGGTGGGGGCGGCGTCGAAAAGGGACGAGTAGAAGCGCGTGGCCTCGTCGAGGTCCTTCACGCGCAGCATCACGTGCATGCGTTTCATGGCAGTCAAGCGGTTGAATGAACGAGAGCGTCGAGCACAAGACAAATCGCCTCCCTGTGCACATGGGGAGTCGGGCTCCTCCCGAAAAAGACGCACCGCTTCCCCCATTCTTCACAAATCGTCCTCCTCGCGCCGCCGGAAGGCCACCGCGCGGCCCTCGGGACCAAATTCCACCTCGCAGCACGCCTGAAGCTGCTCGCGGAGCTTCACGCGGGCCCGCTGCACCCGCGACTTGGCACCGGACAGCGACAGGCCGATGTCGTCGGCGACCTCCTGCTGGGTGTGCCCCTCGAAGTCGGCCATGATGAGCGGATGGCGGTACATCTCGGGCAGCGTCTCCGCCATCGGCCGCAGCCAGGAGAGCACCTCTTCGTGCACGTCGTGCTCGCCGTCGTAACCCGCCAGATTCTCCGTCGGGGGCGGCTCGTCGGTCGCCTCCGCGGGTGCCCGGCCCACCGGCTCCTCGTCGGGGCCGCGCGCCCGGTCCCGGTAGAAGTCCGCGATGGCGCGCCGGGCGATCGAGAAGACCCACGCTTCGGCGCGGTCGGCGTCGCGGAGCGAGTCGGCGGCCTCGTGCAGACGCACCAGTGTGTCCTGGAGCACGTCCTCGGCGTCGGCCTCCGGCACACGGCTCTTGACAAATCGGCGGAGGCCGTCGACGAACGGGCGCCACGGGGCCTCCTCAGCGTTGGACGAATCGGACGGGGAGGGGCTCATCGTTCAATCAGGGTCGCCTGTGAGAGATCGCGAGGGGGGGCAGTTGTTCGGGGACGGACGACACTCCGGAAGACCCTGCAGTGGATCGCGGTTGGCTCCCATGTGCTCACTCAGCGGTCTGCGGTCCGTCGACCGCCGTCGAAACCGGCTTCCGCATACAGGTGGCGCTCGGCGGGCAGGGCCAGACCGTTTCCTCAATCTGCCGCGCTGTCTCCGGAAGTTCTTCGCGACCGGCGTGATGCACCGGCAGTTTCCCATGGAAAAGGCGATCCCGACGCCTCCCCCGGGACAGCGCTCGAGGGAGGTGGCCCGAATGTTGTCCTCTACTGGCTATCGGGACCGCCGGCCCACGGCGGAGGACCCGGCCCATCGCGGATTTCGATCACGTCCCCGCTCTCTGTCCGAATCGTGTAGGCCTCCATCTTCGGTGGGCCCTCCTGGCGCTTTTCAACCTCGCCGGCGACTGTTACGGTCGCGCCGGGCGACAGGTCAATGTCCATGTACCAGGGCGGAGCCGTCTCTACAATCATTTCCCCGGTCCCGTCCTGGACGACAAACGTGTTTTCGATGATCCGGTCGACAGTCCCCTCAATGGTGGCCGGGGTATCATCGAAGGCACCGATCGGCTGGGTGTCCTGGGCCGAAGCGGATATTGGAGACAACGCCGCAGCGGAAAGCCCGGCGGCAAGAACGATAGCCAGAAGTACGTGCTTTCGAGTCAGTGCTCGTGTGGGGATACGTGGCTTGGGAGTTCTTAGCATATGATCTTGCATTTTCGCGAACGATGCTGTGATAAGGAGGTCTTCTTCTTCAGAACAGAGACGAAGCGGTGTCGAGACCCCCGATTGCATGCCTCCCGTCGTGACCGCAACCAGATCGATTCAGGTGCTGGTGGGCGGGGTCTCATCCTCAGGGTCTGCTGGCCCGAACGTCGCGTCGATCCAGTCGGCCAGCTCGTCGCGGATGCCCCGAAAAGCCGCGCGCTTCTCCTCGTCGGGACCCGTCACGGCCGAGGGGTCGTCGAACCCGCGGTGCAGGTTGTCTTTCTGGGCCGGAATGTACGGACAGTTCTCCGCCGCGTCGTCGCAGACGGTGACGACGACATCGTGCGTTGTGTCCGCGTAGGCGTCGACGAAGTCGGAGGTATGATCCGAGATGTCAATCCCGACCTCGTCCATTACGGCCACGGCGAACGGATTCACCCCGCCGGGATTCGTCCCGGCGCTGCGGACCTCGTACCGGTCGCCGTAGCGATCACGCAGCAGCCCCTCGGCCATCTGGGAGCGGGACGAGTTGTGGGTGCAGACGAACAAGACGGTGTCCATGGAGAAACGGGTGGGACGGAGAGAATCGGCGAATTACATCTGCGCCGCGGCCTCCACGTAGAGCGAGCTCCAGATCCATAGCCGGTCGAGGCCGACGTGCATCGCCTCGTCCCCGAGCGAGACGAAGCTGCGGTGGACGTGCACCTCAAGTTCGCCCCGGTCCGCCCGCACGTACGCCTCGGGGTCGGTGGGCGGCTCGGTGCTCACCGT
>JBDGQM010000253.1:0-10164 GCA_042219065.1 Salinibacter sp.
ACTTTTACGACAACCTCAAGAGCGCGAGCCGGGGCTACGCCTCCTTCGACTACGACCTTCTGGAGTACCGCGAGAGCGATCTCGTGAAGCTCACCATCCTGATCGACGAGAAGCCCGCCGAGCCGCTCTCCACCATCGTCCACCGCGACAAGGCGCACGAGGTGGGGCGCAAGCTTGCGAAGGAACTCAAAGACGTCATTCCCCGACAGCTCTATGAGGTGCCCATCCAGGCCTCCATCGGCCGCCGCATTGTGGCGCGGGAGACGATCAAGGCCCAGCGCAAGGACGTGACGGCCAAGTGCTACGGCGGAGACGTGAGCCGGAAGAAGAAGCTGCTGGAGGAACAGAAGGAGGGCAAGAAGCGCATGAAGCAGATGGGCGAGATTGATGTGCCCCAGGAAGCGTTCTTGGCGATCCTCTCGGTGGACGAGGATTAACGGTTCTGACACGCGAGCTCGACAGACGCATGCTCGACGCCACTCGGTGACGTGGCATGGAACCCGTGATGCGTAGGGAGCACGGGCCTCACGACTCACGCATCCCTCCTCACGGCGTGTGAAGGAGCAAAAGACCAGACGGAGGATTCCGAATTTCAATACGGCGCGGTTCGATCCAGCGGCACGAGACATCTACAAACGGCCCCGAGCATGACGCACACGCGGACATGGTATTGGACGGGCGGAGATGGGTCCTGGATGGGTGCTCTCGTCCTCCTGGTGGGCTGGGGCGTTCTCGGAACGGTGGGCCTCGGGGCGGTTCCGGTGGCGGCCCAGACGACCGATGACAACGGGGGGACGACCGACGAGAGCCTCATCGAACGGTACCAGGAGGCCCGACTCCGCGCCCTCATGCGTCGGCACCTGCAGCAGCGGGGCCGACGCCTGTCCGCGTATCCGATCGAATCACTGTCCACCCCCACCGACTCTCTGTTTGCCCCCGAAGCGGGTCCGGGCAGCGTGGCGTCCGACGAGCCCTCGTTCCCGCTCACCGACGTGCGTCCCGTGCGGCGTCAGGAAAAGGACTGGTTCCGAAATCGATTCGCAGACACCGAGTGGGCCTTCCTCGGCGAGACGCCCGGGCATTCCTTCCTGGATACGACCCGCACGTCGGACCTCCGTGCACGCCTGCAGGACGAGTTCGGGGCGCCGACCCAAACGCTCGCCGATAGGCCCCTCACGAAGTCCCCGACCGAGCCGTCGCAGTTCGAGTACTGGTTCGTCGTCAACGATTCCATTCCGGTGCAGATCATGGACCCTGACGGGCCGACAGGACGGGGGCTCATCGTTGCCGTGGCACGGTCGCACCGCGACCAACTCCGGGTGCTCCGCGATGCGCTGCTGGCACCTCTTCGGCACGCAGACCGGGCACCCCACGTCGACTACTACTACAACGTTCGTCGTGAGCGCTGGTACCGCACCGGGTTCGACGGACAGTCGTTTTTTCTCGAACAGATCCCCAGGGCCGACGTTGTGCCGGGACAGCGGGCATACCTCGACACCGTCCGGACCTCCGGGTCCGCCCCTGCGTCCGACGAGAGTTCTCCGTAAGGGGCCACCGACGCCGATTGCTTCTCATTCCACCCCACCCCAGCATGTCGACCGACGATTCGAGCCGGGCCGCAGAAGAATCCAAAAGTGAGCTTCGCCAATGGGGCGAGTCCCTCGTTGTGGCCGTCATCATTGTGCTGATCGTGCGGTTGCTCCTGTTCGATCTCTTCCGCATTCCCACGCCGTCGATGGAAGAAAACCTGCTCGTGGGCGATTACCTCGTGGTCTCGAAGCTGCACTACGGCCCCCGCACGCCCATCTCGTTGGGCATCCCGCTCACGTCCATTTATCTTCCCGGGGTTCGATTTCCCTACGAGCGCCTCCCGGGATTTTCGGAGGTGAAGCGCGGGGACCCGATCGTCTTCAACTATCCCCCCGACGAGGGTCCCATCGACCGGAAGGTCCACTACGTCAAGCGTGTCATGGGGATGCCCGGTGACACGCTCGCGGTGCGCGACAAGCTCGTGCACATCAATGGCGAGGAAATGCCGCTGGGGCGGGGCATGCAGCAGTACTGGAGTGTGACCAAGAGCGACGCGCGCTACCAGATTCCTCGCGGCCGCATGGAAGAGATGGGCATCAGTGAGGTGCGGCGCACCCAGGACGAGGAGACCGTTCGCATTCTGGCGACGCCCGCGGGGGTCCAGGAAATCCATCGTCGGTCCTGGGTGCAGTCGGTCGCGCCCTACGTCCTGAACGATGATGACTACAGCGATCTCATGTACCCTTCGAACCGGGGGTACACGCCGGACAACTACGGGCCCATCTACATTCCGAAAAAGGGGGAGACGGTGGCGCTCACGGACAAGAACTGGGACGTGTACAAGCCGGTCATTGCGCGGTATGAAGACCACGCCGCCCGACAGATGACCGACTCGACCTTTGCCATCGATGGGGAGCGCACCACCACGTACACGTTCCAGCAGGACTACTTTTTCGCCATGGGCGACAATCGAGACAACTCCCAGGACAGCCGCTTCTGGGGCTTTGTGCCCATGGATCACATGGTGGGAAAGGCGGTCCTTACCTACTTCTCCTGGGATGCAGAGCGCTGGCTTCCCCGGTTTGGCCGCATTATGCGACCGATTCCCGACAGCGAGGTCTTTCGCGACCAGACGGTGATGGAGCAGATTTCGTCCGAACGCCGGACGGTTCGGCGCCACCGCTCCTCCGGCCCCACCCGCGACGGGCACCACGAAAAGAGCCCCGGTCCCGTTCAGAAGGCGGTGTTGTCTCGGGCCCACCCCCGTCTGGCGGCCGGGGCGCACGTCTCCAATTCCGACGACGCCGAATGAGCGGTCCGCCAACGGGACGGGAAAAAGCCCGCGGCGTTCAGTCATCGGGAGGCCTGCCGCCGCTGGTCCCACATCTTCTGCTGGTTGGTGCCGGGGGGCACGTCGTACGGGTTCGACGGCAGGTCGACGCGCTTGAGGACGGGATATTGCGCTTTGTACTCGAAGGGCTGAGGTCTTCCTTCCGGTTCGTCCCCCACCACGAGGACCATCGTCCCCGGATCCAGAAGTCTGCCCCGCGCAGACGACGGGCCCATGTGGCCCCGCGTGGTCTTCCAGGGGTCGGCCCAGTCGTAGATCCACCGGGCGTCCGCGTCGAGGAGACGCACACATCCGTGGCTCGTGGGGCCGCCCGTGGGCATCGAATACTGATGGATGTGGATGCCGCGCGAGGCGTGGAAGTTGAAGACCCAGCGCATCACCCATTCCTCCCCGGGCGGGCTCATCGTAGACACCCGCTTCTTCTCCTTCCAGTTGAAGTTGAATCGGCCGGCTGGGGTGACCGTTGAGTCGGGATCCCCGGTGTTCACGATCCCCCAGCGTGCGAGCTTGCCGTACTCGTAGGCGGCGAAGGCCTGCACCTTCTTGTGGATGATGAACAGCTTCTTGAAGCTGTGGGCACCCGGGTAGTAGCGGGGAAAGGGCGAGTAGGCGCGGAAGTCGAGGCCGTACCGGGTGGGGACGACGAGCGTGTCGCCGAGGGCCGTGTTTTCGACGGCCCGCCGGTTGAGCAGCTCAATAAGTTGCGACCGCTCGCGGCCCAGTTCCGTGTTGCCGTTGCCGAGGCGGGCGTAAAACCGGTTGCGCGCCACGACGCTGTTTCCGCTAGGGTCGTCGAGAACCGCGTATTCGTAGTACACCTCGGGCAGGTCGTCAAGGTTGTCGACGCGCCGGGTCAGGATGTCCTCAATGGCGTACTGGTCGAAATATCCCTGCGCCGCGGCGGGGGCGGGGTCGCCCATCGCGACGAGGAGTAGGACAAAGCCGACCAGTAGTGAGGTCGTGCGCATGACGTTCAGGGAAGAGCTGAAGAGGGTGTGCGAACTGTCTACCCGTTTGAGGGGCATCCGTTTCTTTTGCGTCTGCGGCGATGGGGGCGGGCCTTCGTGCGGGGGGCATCGGTCGCGCTCGTCTCATCCCGTACAGCGGAAGAACACAACGAATGCACAATCCGAAATGCGCAGGGCGTTCCGATTTCACCCCGGGCATCGTTCTTCATCGGACGAATGCCCGCCCGCTTACGTCCCGGCCGGGGTGCTGAGAAGCTGCGCATGCCAGGAGGTGTGGGCGGGTTGTTCGAACTGCCCGTCCCGGAGGGCGCCCAGGGTGGTGAGGCTGGGATCGAACACGGGCGTGTCGGCCGTGACGGCGCCCTCGTCGGCCTGCGTCTGGAAGGCGCGGCGGGAGGCCGACACCACGGATCCATCCCCGGCGCGGTACAGGACGTGGAGCGACGGCACCCACTCGATGCCTACGCGGGACGCGGCCTGGTCGATGGCGTGGGCGAGGTCGTCGATGCCGCACCCGGAGATGTCGTCCTCGCCGGTCGACACTGCGGCCACGACCAGGAAGCGGTCGTGCAGGACGGTGGCTGCCCCATCGACGGCGTGCCCGTGGGAGGCCCAGTCGTCGATGAAGGTCGATAGGTGGTCGAGGAGAACCTTCTGGGTGCCCTCGGACAGCGGCTCGGCCGCGGCGTGGATCCAGAGTCGGGCGTCGTCGGGGAGGGCAGAAAAGGGGGACAGGTCGGCCATGCAGCGGAATCCGTTGGCGATGATCGGGTGCTGTGGGACTCTTTTGTAGGCCGGACCACCGGGTATGTTTGTCAGGGGCCCCCTCCATATGGGGCGATCGCATGTTAAAAATTCCTGTGTGGCATGGAGTAGTTTGTTAACCCTGAATGTTGGTATGCCTAGGCGATCTCAAAACCCATTTTACAGCACGTCATCCCGACAGTGGTCGGGACACGCTTCGAGCGCAGCCCAGAGACTACTCGGTCGCCCCGCTCCCAGCGCAGTCGAGAAATCTCCTCGAACCGTGCCGCCTACTTCCGGGAGGTTCACTCCAGGAGCACTTCTTCACTTCGTTCAGGGCGCCTCGACGCTGCTCGGAACGACTTGCCTTGGGTTTTGAGATCGCGTACTGCCTGTACAGTCACGATTGACACGGTAAGAGTTCGTCCGCCTCCGATCAGCGAGACCGCCCGGAGGAGTTGCGCGCCGACGGAACCGGAACGATGCGGTGGCCGGTTCGTGGCACGTGTATGAAGAAAAAAAGAACGAAACGCTTCCAGGCGTCTGAACACGAATGCCGTCCCGTCCTGGGGCATCGCCTTCTCCTCTCTCGAGCGATTCGACACTGGTTATGTCTCGCTACCGCAACATAGTCGACTGGATCAAAGCGCATCGGGTCGTCGCCCTGGATGTCGTCCGGATGTACTTGGGCGTGGGGCTCTTCGTGCGCGGGGTCCTGTTTGCGTACCAGAGCCAGGGCGTGGAGGTGCTCGTGGACCTCTCCAAGTTTTCGCTCGCCTCGGCCGCGCTGGCCCACTACGTCACGTTTGCGCATTTGCTCGGGGGGCTCATGCTGGCCGTGGGCCTCCTCACCCGCCTCGCGGCGCTCTTTCAGATTCCGATCCTCGCGGGGGCCGTGTTTCTGGTGCACCTCCCGCAGGGCCTGCTGACCGCCGACCAGTCCCTTGAGTTTGCGGCGCTCGTGCTCTTCCTGCTCGTGGTCGTCTTTGTATTCGGGCCCGGCGAGTGGTCGGCCGACCGGTACGTCTTTGAGCGGGAGCCGCAGCTTCGAGAGGAAGACCCGGACAAGTGGTGGCGCGACGACGACTTTGAGCGCGAAGCGGAGCGGGAGCCCGTTGCGGACCCCGCCGGGGACGGAGGCGTGGGAGTGGCCGCGGCCACGCCGACGAGTGTCAAGGACGCCTTCGCCGAGAAGGTGGACAGTGCGCCCTGTGCCTGCGGCAACGACCTCACCCACTCGCGCGTGACGGCGGAGCCCCAGTACGGATGGAGCGCCGGGTTCTTCTTCATGCTCGGGGTGTCCGCGCCCGTGAAAGAGGTCGTCTTCTACTGTGAAGAGTGCGGCACGGTCATGAATCGCACGACCGACCCCGAGATCCTGCAGCAGTACCGCTGGCACACGTCGTGACTGGTGAGGCTGGACGCACGGGGGAATGGGGCGGGCGTGCCAGGACGTTGAAGAGCCGACACCCATTCCCCACGACTGGACTGAACTCATGAGTGGCGATTCCTCCGACGATGGGGCCCATTCGGGGCCCGACGCCTCCGGGTCCTGTCTCTCGGCGCTCGTGCTGGGCGGCGGCGGGGCCCGCGCGGCCTATCAGACTGGCGTGCTTTCCTACGTGGGCGAGGCCTTTCCACGGGCGTCCGTGCCGCTCATGACGGGCGTGTCGGCGGGCTCCATCAATGCGGCTCATCTCGCGGCCGATCCGGGCCCCTGGGTCCACCGCACCGCGCGGCTCACGACCTACTGGGAGGAACTCACGACGAGCGATGTCTTCACGCCGCGCTCCCTCTGGCGGCTGGGACGGTCGCTGGTGCGGGGCGCGCCGAGTCCGGAGCAGACCCTTCTGGACACCGCGCCCCTTCGCGCCTATCTCGACGAGCGGCTGCCCACGGACGAGATGGGGCAGTTGACGGGTGTGGCCGACAACCTGGACGCCGGACGGCTGGAGGGGCTCGCCATTTCAACCTCCAACTACGCCACGCTCCAGACGGTGACGTGGCTGCAGGGGTGCGAGATGCAGAACTGGGAACGGCCCAATCGGGTGGGGCGCCGGACGGAACTGGGGCTCGACCACGTGATGGCCTCCACGGCCCTGCCCATGATCTTTCCGGCCGTGCGCCTGCAAGAGGCCTGGTACGGCGATGGGGGGCTCCGCATGCTCGATCCCCTCGCGCCCGCCATTCACCTGGGGGCCGACCGGCTCTTCGTCGTCTCCACCCGCTACGAGCGGTCGCAGGCCGAGGCCAACCGGGCCGCCCGTACCCCCGCCTACCCGTCGCTCTTTCAGATGCTGGGCATCCTCGCCAACGTGCTAATGCTCGACGTGCTGGAGCACGACGCGGCTGTGCTGCGCCGCATCAATCGCCTCGTGCGCCGCCTCCGGCCCGAGCAACGCGACGGCCTCCAGCCCATCGATCTGCTTGTCCTGCGCCCCTCCGTGGACCTGGGGGCGCTGGCGGGCGACTACGAGGTCAACATCGGCGGGGCCATGGGCGCCCTCCTCGACTTCGTGGAGTGGCAGTCCGACCCGCCGCCCGACTGGTTGAGCATGCTCCTCTTCACGCCCGGCTACCTGCACCGTCTCCTGGAGGTCGGCTACAACGACGCGAAGCGCCAGCACGACCGCATCGAGGCGTTCTTTGCCCGGGAGCCGGTCGATCAGTCCTCCTCGTTCTCCCTGCGCTCGTAGGTGACGAAGCGAAAGCCGTCTCGTTCGTCGACCTGCGTGGGCTCGAATACGTCCCCGACGAGGTGCTCGAACGGGGGGAAGTACGTGTCGCCCTCGTACGCCCCCTCCACGAGCGTCAGCTCGAGCCGGTCGGCCCGGGGGAGGAACTGGCGGTAGATGGACTCCCCGCCGCCGATGAACACGACCTCCTCGTCGGCCACGGCCTCCATCGCGGCGTCGACGGACGGGTGTGTTTCGACCCCGGAGTACTCGTCGAACGTGTGCTGGCGGGTGAGCACGACCATCCGGCGGTCGGGGAGGGGACCGCCGAACTGGTGCACGATGGACTCGAACGTGCGGCGGCCCATCACCAACGCGTGGCCGGTCGTCAACTCCTTAAAGTGCCGGAGGTCCTCCGGGATGTGCCAGGGGAGGTCTTTGTCGTTTCCGATGACGCGGTTCTCTTCGGCGACGGCGGCGATGAGGACGAGTTCGGGCACGAGTGGCTGTGGGAGGGGCGACGGGTGAGAGACAGTAGCGAGAGGCGTAGGGGGAGGGGTGTCGTGGGACGTTTCGCAGGGGGACTTTGTGTGACTTCGCACGCTCCGTTTGGGCATGGATGCTTGGAAGAGCGGATGTGTGAACGCGTCTTGCCTTCCGTACCTCCACACGTTCGTGCATCCATCTCCGAACCCCACAAGCGGGTTCGGCATTACGCGTCATCGGAACGATTTCCGGCCTGGATCACGGCGCCGGGCGCTTCTCGCCGTGATGTGCCGAATGAGCGACGGACACCGGACACTGGTATGGGGCTCTCCCGCTGGGGTTTTGGGGCTCGCGTTCTCCATTGTCCCGGCAATCGCCCACGGAGACGATTCTGATGGGACGTTTCAATCCTGTATTCGAGGTGGGGCGCGGCTATCGCTCGGGGCCTTCTGTCGGATGGTTGCGTTTTTCGTCGCCCTCCTCCGCTTGCGGAAGTCGCACGGTAAACCGACTTCCCTCGCCCTTCTCGGTCTCGACCTCAAGGTCTCCCTCCATCTTCTTGGTTGCCTCTTTTGTCACCGCCAGTCCCACCCCAGTGCCCTCATAGGCCCGGCCCCGTCCCTCAGAGGCCTGCCGAAACGGCTTGAAGATGCTTTCGACCGTCTCCGATTCCATCCCGATACCGGTGTCTTCGACCTGCAGCACGGCCCGGCCCGCTTCCTGGAAGGCTCGAATCCAGACGGTCCCCTCCTCCTCGGTGTACCTGATCGCGTTGCTCAGAAGGTTACGAAGCACGATCTGCACCCCACCCTCATCGGCCCGAGCATGAATGTCTTCCACCTCCGGGCAGAGATCGATTTCGTTCTTCCGGGCCTTGGGACCAAGCTCTTCGGCGGCCCATCGGACCTGATCCGCAAGGGCCACCGGCTCGGCGCCAAGGTTCATTTGTCCAGCCTCCAGCTGCGAGAGGTTGAGCACTCCGTCCAGTGTCTTCATCAGGCGCCGTCCGCTCTGCTCGATCAGGTTGGCGTACTTGGGGAGGGAACTGTCATCCGGCAAATCGAGCCCATTGGCCTCGGCGCCGAGCGCTTCGGCGAAGCCGATGATCGAGGTCAGCGGCGTGCGGATCTCGTGGCTCATGTTTGCGAGCAGGGACGACTTCATCTGGGTGGCCGCCTCGGCCTCTTCCTTCGCCTCCTGAAGGGCCTGCTCCCGGTCGAGCCGACCTAAAACGAGCGCGGCGTAGCTTCCCAGCACCTCCAGCAGGCGCAGGTCCGTTGGGTCGAACTCGCCTTGCTGGGTCTTCCCAACGACAATCACGCCCCGTTCCCCGATCGGCACCCCCGCCGCGGCGCGCAGGTCCCCGTAGTCCATTGGATGATCTGAGGCTTCGGTGTGCTCGACGACGACCCCTTCTCCGGCCTGAAGAGCGCGGGCCGCCACGGTATCCCCATCCGTGGGCCGCGGCTCAGGCTCGGACAGACGGAAATCCTCCGTGGCTTCGGTCTGCTCCGGAACGAGGAGCTCTTCTTCCACGAAGTCGGTATGGCGGAACGGATAGTCGAAGACCTTCCGGAGCACCTCGTGGATGTGGTGGAAGACTGCCTCGCGGCGTTCGGCCCGGAGCAGGCTGCCGGTCGCGTCATAGAGCGACTCGACCACTTGGCGGCGTCGCTGGAGGGCACGTTCCCGTCGCCGCTGTTCGGTGATGTCCTGGATCGTTCCTCGGAGACGAACCACCTTGCCGTCCTCGTGCTGCGGCTCCCCGCGGGTGCGAACCCACCGCTCCTCTTCGGTTTCAGTCCGGAGTCGGAGCTCAAGGTCGTAGGATTCGCCCGCGTCCGTGGCCCGGGCAAACGCTTCTTCGAGGACCGGGCGGTCCTCGGGGTGGTAGTCGGAGAGCGCCTCGTCAAGCGTGGCGGGATTCTCGGGCGGGCGGCCATGGATGCGGTACACCTCTTGCGTCCACCGCAGGTCTTCGGTGTCCACGTTGTACTCCCAGGCGCCGACGCTGGCGATCTCCTGGGCCTTTGCGAAGAGGTCGTTCTGCCGTTCAAGCTTCTGCTTGCGCCGCTTCCGCGCGGTAATGTCCCGGTAGAGCCACAGGGCGGCCCGTCCATCCGGAAGCTGGTAGGGCACGAAGTCCCGTTCGAGAATTCGCCCGTCCGCCAGAACCAGTTCTTCACTGGACACGGCGTCCCCCTGGCTGAGAATTTCCTCGATCCGATCGGGAAACTGTTCGGGCTCTGCAAACAGGCCGGCCACCTCCTCGGCTGCCTCTACACAGTTTTGGCCCTCCAGCTCTCCCGGAGTGGCCGAGAGGCCTAGCGCATCACAGAGGCCCTCGTTGGCAGCGATAATGCGCCTGGACGTGTCTTCGGCGAGAACGCCGGGCGGCAAGTTCGCCAAA
>JBDGQM010000254.1:0-4870 GCA_042219065.1 Salinibacter sp.
GTCGAGGTGGGCGCATCCCGTTGAAGAAGTTCCTCACGCATCGGTAAAGGCTCGGTCGAGCGATGGAGGCTCAGCTGCCCTTGATCGCAGGAGAGATGCCCGTAAAGCACGGGCGAATGGGAGCGCGGGAGCGTGGGAGTACCGAATTTCTGCCCCAGTAGACGGTGAGAACAGGCCGCCATCGCTAAGACGCAATTGCCGGGGGGGGGTGTCAGTACATCGCCGCCGACCGCGCCTGGTGCTGGCGCGCGTACTCTACCATCGTGGGGGCGTAGTCCGGAACCGCCGGGCAGGAAATGCTCGTGTTGCCGAGGGCCGACTGCGTGTTGGACGCGTCGTAGCGGGAGGGATGGTCGAAGTAGTCGATGAGCTCCGGGGCGATGCCGAGCGCCCGTCCGATTCCCGTGCTCATCAGTCTTCGGGCCACGCTGGGCGGCACCGGCACGTACGCCACATGCATGTCCAGCAGGTCGGCAAAGAGCTCCAGGAGGGCCTGGGCGGTGAGGGGCTGCGGGTCGGTGAGGTGAAACACCGTTCCCTCGTGCCCGCCGGTGCCCATCAGGTGCACCATCGCCTCGATCACAAAGTCGACCGGGACCAGATTGACCGGCTCGGTGCCCGACCCGATGCGGGTCATGAGCGTGTACCGCGGCAGGGTGCGAAGCGCATTCAGCACGAAGTACGGCCCATCGAACTTGTCCGTCTCACCCGTCTCAGAGTCCCCCACCACGATGCTCGGGCGGAAAATGAGCGTCGGGACGGTGTCCATCCGCTCCTGCACGATCACTTCCGCGTGGTACTTCGACTCCTCGTAGAAATTCTTGAACCCTGCGTCGTGGACCAGCTCGTCCTCGTAGATCGTGCCGGTGCGCTCGCCGGAGACGTAAGCGGAGCTGACGTAGCCGAAGCGTTCGAGGTTGGGGCTCTGCGCGAGGAGGTCGAGCACGTGCCGCGTGCCGTCGACGTTCACGCGCCAGGCCGCGTCCCGCGGAATCGTGAGGTCGTAGACCGCGGCCAGGTGCACAGCCGTCGTGATTCGATCCGCCACGTCGTCGTACCGATCGCCGAGTCCGAGGTCCGGCGCCGTAATGTCGCCGGGCAGCACCTCCGCCCGGTCGGCCAGGTCGAGGTCGGCAAGCAGGGACTGGGTCCGGGCCTCAAACTTCGGCTGCACGAGGAGGCCGAACGACGACGCGGGCTGCGCCGCGGCGAGGGCCCGCAGGAGCCGCGTGCCCAAAAAGCCGGGGACGCCGGTGAGAAAGATCATGCAAGGCACATCAGGAATAGGGGAAGAACAACGGCACAGCCCCGAAGCGTCGGGGAAATACCGTACGCCGCGGCGCGCACGAAGTGCCGATCCCCCCTATCCAGCCCACGGCGATCGCATCTTGGTCTTGGCGATCCGATATCCTTCTTGATTCGCTTGATTAGGAGCGGTGAGCTTGTGCGCCCACGCTCCCACGCCCTCTCTCTCGTGCTTACCGGGCTGTTTCGTTGATCGAAAGCGGAAGGGCCTCCAATCCGCAAACGGAGGCTCTTCCCATGCGATCGCCCTGCTATCCAGCCACTTCTTCCTCCTCCTCGCTCTCGGCCCCCATGATCGACGCAACCGACTCGTCGGTAATCTCCACCTCGTCGTGGAAGAAGAGCATGAAGAACACGAGCACGGCCCCCGCAAAGAGGGCCGGCACCCACCAGAACGTAACCCACTGGTCCAGGCTCAACTGGTCGCCGGTGCGGATGAAGTTGAAGAGCCATCCGGCCGCCTGAGCGCCGATTAACATGCCGGCGCCGTAGGTAATGAGAATGATGAGGCCCTGGGCCTGCCCGCGAATCTCATCACTTGCCTTCTTGTCCACGTAAATCTGCCCGGTCACGAAGAAGAAGTCGTAGCAGATGCCGTGCAGGGCAATGCCGCTAATGATCATCCACGTCACCACGTCCGGCGCCCCGACCGCGAAGAGGGCGTAGCGCAACACCCAGGCCCCCATGCCCACCCCGAGCATCCACTTCACCCCCAGCCGCACGAAGAAGAGCGGCATCAGCAGCATGAAGACCACCTCGGAGGCCTGGCCGATGGTCTGCACCGCCGCCACGTCCTGAAAGCCGGTGTTCTCCAGAAAGGTCTGCGTGAAGTTGTAGTAGGCCGCCAGCGGAATGGAGATCAGAAAGGAACTGGCGAGAAACACGTAGAAAGAGGTGGACCCCAGCTCTTTCAGCGCGTCGACCCCGATGATGCTCCGGATGGACACGTCTTCTCCCTCGGCCGGGGGCGGCGTATGCGGCAGCGTAAAGCTGTAGAGGCCGTACAGGGCACTGACCGACGCCGTCAGGTAGAGGGGAAAGGTCGTCTCTTCGGGAATGACGCCCTCCGGCACGAAGTAGACCCCGGCAAAACTGACGAGCAGCCCCGCGACGATCCAGCCCACGGTGCCGAAGACGCGAATGACCGGAAACTGCGCCTCCTGGTCCGTCATGTTGTGGAACGCCAGCGTGTTGGCCAGGCTCATTGTCGGCATGTAGCACAGGTTGTACGCCAGCAGGAGGAGGATGAAGACGACCGGATAGCTGATGACCGAGGGCGCTATGAACATGAACACCGCCCCGAGAAGATGAAGCGCCCCCAGCACCCGCTGCGTTGCAAAGTAGCGGTCGGCAATGAGCCCGACAAAGAACGGCGCCACGAGGGCCGCAATCGGGTTTACCGTGAAGGGCCAGTGGGTGAGGCCCTCCATGCCGTGGGCCGTCATGGTGACCGCGACGGTGGTGTACCACGCGCCCCAGACGAAGAACTCCAGGAACATCATCGCGCTGAGGCGGGCTTGGATCGTACGTTTCATGGCGGGGGAGAGCTGGTCCGTGGTTCATCGAGGGGCCACATGTTAAAGAATCATAGCCTCCTCTACAAGCGCTTCCAAGAAGAACTGGGGAACGCCTGTTCGTCGCTTCCTTCGGAGGATTGCCTCCCACCCCCAACCAAAACACGGTTTCAAAAGCGTGACGCGAGGACGAGAGGACGAGCAGACGCGGACACTACTCTACACCACGGATGACACGCATGGTATTCTCCGTGACGTCGTTGCCCTGAGGGTGCCCTACTGGGGTGAACAATCAATTCGGCGCCGCCGTGCGGGTCGGCGCGCTCCAGTTCTTATTTTCGACTCGCGTATCAGACAGAAACCCAGGGATGCGTCCTCGTGACGTGGAGTAGCCCCGCAACCTCTCCAGACGCTCCCAATTCCCGACAAAGAGAGGATCCATCCCCCCGCCCCCTCATACCCACGACTGCACTGGCCACCGGAATGCCATCCCGGGTCGAAATGAGATCCTCATGACCCACAACTCATGACTCGAATCCGGCACTCCGGGTCCCAACCACCGCCACCGACCGAACCCTGCACGTCCCTATGCCCCAGACACTTCCGAAAACCCCAGAGGTCGACCGCGACCTCGCCCTCGACCACGGCCTCACCGACGACGAGTACGACGAGATCCTCGACCGGCTCGGGCGCACACCGTCGTTTACGGAGCTCGGCATCTACTCGGTGATGTGGAGCGAGCACTGCTCTTACAAAAACTCGATTGCCCTGCTCAAGACGCTGCCGCAGGAGGGCGAGCGGCTGCTGGCAGAGGTGGGCGAAGAGAACGCGGGCCTCGTGGACGTGGGCGACGGGCGGGCCGTGGCGTTCAAGATCGAGTCGCACAACCACCCCTCCGCTGTCGAGCCGTACGAGGGGGCGGCCACCGGCGTGGGCGGCATCCACCGCGACATCTTCACGATGGGCGCCCGTCCCATCTGCGCGCTCGACTCGCTCCGGTTCGGCTCCCTGGAGGAGTCGCGGGTCCGCTACCTGTTCGACGGCGTGGTGCGCGGCATCGGCGACTACGGCAACTCGTTCGGCGTGCCCACGGTGGGCGGCGAGGTGTACTTCGAGGACGCCTACGAGGGCAACCCGCTCGTCAACGCCATGAGCGTGGGCGTGGTGGACACGGACCGCACGGCCCGCGCCGCGGCCGACACGCCGGGCCACCCCGTGGTGCTCGTCGGTGCCGCCACGGGCCGCGACGGCATCCACGGGGCCACCTTCGCCTCCGCCGAAATCGACGAGGACAGTGAGGAGGACCGCCCCAGCGTGCAGGTGGGCGATCCCTTCACCGAGAAGCTGCTCCTCGAAGCCACGCTCGAAGCGATCCGCGAGGGCGTCGTGGAGGGCATCCAGGACATGGGCGCGGCCGGGCTCACCAGCTCGGCGTTCGAGATGTGCGCGTCGGGCGGCACCGGCATGGACCTGCACCTCGACCGCGTGCCGACCCGCGAGACGGGCATGACGCCCTACGAGATCATGTTGTCGGAGAGCCAGGAGCGCATGCTCGTGGTCTGCGAGCCGGGCGACGAAGAAGCCCTCGCGGACATTTATGGGAAGTGGGACCTCAACGCCCAGCGCATCGGCACGGTCACCGGCAGCGGCCGTGTCCGCGCCTACTGGCACGACGATGCGGTGGCGACCCTCGACCCGGCCCACGTGGCGGGCGACGAGGTGCCCGTCTACGAGCGCGACACCGAGCGGCCTGGGTACCTGGAGGAGACCCGGTCGTTCGAGACCGAAGACGTGCCGGACCTCGATCCGGCCGACGTGGAGGACACGCTCACGACCCTCCTCGGTGCGCCCAACATCGCCTCCAAGCGCTGGGTGCACGAGCAATACGACACCATGGTGCGCACGAACACGGTCGTCGGGCCCGGCCCCAGCGACGCGGCGGTGGTCCGGCTGAAGGGCACGGGGAAGGGCCTCGCCGTGACGACCGACTGCAACGGCCGCTACGTCTACCTGAACCCGCGCCGGGGCGCCCAGATCGCCGTCGCCGAGGC
>JBDGQM010000255.1:0-3210 GCA_042219065.1 Salinibacter sp.
GTTTGTGGGATTTTGAGATCGTATCCGATGTCAAGAATGAGGGTTGACAGCCCACTAGGAGCCCTTCGAACTCTCACGGCCCCAGAGAAAGACCTTCCTGCCGTTCGGAAAAACTCCGTTCCGAAACCGCCGGTTGAGGCTGCGTTCGCTTCAGTCGGTCGCTCGGCCGTTTGGGGGCGAGAGCGCCGGTCTGAATGCAAGAAACACAAGAACGGCCAGAATTCCGAGCGGTGCACGTGGCGGGGTGCTGGAGAACGGCGGGAAGATAGAAAAAGCCCGCCTTGACGAGGGGTCAAGGCGGGCTTGAAGGGCCTGCCCGGGAGGATTCGAACCCCCGGCCTCAGCCTCCGCAAGGCTGCGCTCTGTCCGACTGAGCTACGGGCAGGTGTCTCAATATTGCTAGGTGTACACGACCCGCCGCGTGGAAAAGATCCGGCGGGCGGTGTTCTTACAGAGTGTTCACGCCATGCTGGTTGTCAGATCAGTCGGCGCTCCCCGCACCCTCAGCCTCCAGGAGGGCCGCGTCGGGGTCGAGGTGGAAGAAGTGATTCGTGGGTCCACGCCCGTGCCCCAGCGGGAGGGCGTGCCGGATGGCCCCCGTTACGTAGCGTTTGGCCCGCTCCACGGCCGCCGCCAACTCGTGCCCGTGCGCCAGGTGTGCGGCGATGGCGGAGGCGTAGGTGCAGCCGGTCCCGTGCGTGTGTGTCGTGTCGATGCGCGGGGCCGCAAACGAGCGCTCCGCCTCTGCCGTCACCAGCACGTCGATCGCCTCGTCGGCCCCCGACAGGTGCCCGCCCTTCACGAGCACCGCGTCGGGGCCGTGGTCGAGCAGACTCTCGGCGGCCGTCCGCAGGTCGTCGGGCGTCTCGATGGACACGTCGGTCAGGTGCTCGGCCTCGTGGACGTTGGGCGTGACGACCGTGGCCAGGGGCAGGAGCACGTTCACCAGCGTCTCGATGGCCTCGTCCTGGAGCAGTTTGAAGCCGGTCTTCGAGATCATGACCGGGTCCACCACGAACGGAAAGAGGGCGTGGGCCTGCACGCGGTCGGCCACCGTCTCGATGATCGCGGGGGCCGAGAGCATGCCCGTCTTGGCCGCCGCCACGTCCATGTCCCCCGCCACGGCGTCCATCTGGGCCGCCACGAGCGACGGGGGCAGGTCGTGGGCCTGGGCGACCTCTTCGGTGTTTTGGGCCGTCACGGCCGCCAGCGCGGAGGCCCCAAATACGCCATTGGCCTCCATGGCTTTCAGGTCCGCCTGAATGCCGGCGCCGCCGCCCGAGTCGCTTCCGGCGATGGTCAGCGCAACAGGTTTGCTCGACATATTGAAATAAGTAAACTAGAAAAGATACGTTAGCTCAAACCGCATCCGAAAAACCGTCTTCACAACTCGTCATCCTGAACTCGATTCAGGATCTTTCCGAGAGAAGCACTGCTGAGAGAAGAGAGATCCCGCATCGGGGTGCGGGATGACTGCCTGAGGTTTTTCGGATGCATCGCCAATGTTTTCTCTTTGACCTAAGATCAATGAGTCAGAACGAAGAGGCAGCGTTACGCTCGTCGGGAGAGCAATGTTCTCAAGCACTATCAATGATACAAGAGCGCATGCCGAAAGCGTTCGGCGTAGGTCTTCACTTTGTTCAGGGCGCAGTCTGAAACTACGTCTTCACTTCGTTCAGGGCGCGGAGGTAGGCGCGGGCCGCGGCGCCCGGCGTGTCGACCTCCATGATGCCCGAAAGCACAGCGACGCCCTGGGCGCCGGCCGACCGGCACACGGAGACCCGCTCCGGCGTGATGCCGCCGAGGGCCAGGACCGGGGTCGGGGCCGCCGTCTGGCAGAAGGCCCGCAGCGGGCCGATGCCGGTGGGCGGCTGATCGGGCTTGCTGGAGGTGGGAAAGACCGGGCTGAAGAAGTAGTAGTCGACCCCCTGGGTGCGATCCCCCTCCGCCTCCACGTGCTCGTGGGCCGAGTAGCCGATGAGCGTCTCCGGTCCCAGCACGTCCCGCGCCTCGGGAACGGTGGGCCCTCGCCGACCCACGTGCAGTCCCAGATCGAGTTCAGTGGCCACATCCGCCCGTCCGTTGACCGTGAGGGTCACCGCCTCGGCTGCGTCCCGGAGCCGGGACACGAGCGAACGCGCAGCGTCCAGAAAGGCCTTGGGCGTCGCGTCGTGGTCCCGCAGGTGCACCCATCGCACCCCTGCGTCGACGGCCGCGACAGCCCGGTCGGCCCGGACAGCATTCGTAAATCCGTCGGCGATGAGCGCGAGGCGTGGGTACGGCAGGTCCACCATAGGGGTCGTCAAAGGGTTCGTAGTTCAGTGCCATCAGCAAGACACACGTGGATGTTCCATATTTCGTAGTGCGTATTGCGTATCACGATCTCAAAGGAAGAGAATCAGATACGTAATACGAAATACAGAAAACCGCCTTTCCTTCCGGAGATCTCCTACATCAAGTCCCAATGCGTCCTTCTGTCGGAGACGACGCCTCCGCGTAGAGGCGCTGCGGGATGCGACCGGCATGATGGGCCCGTCGGCCCGCCTCCACCGCGTGCCGGATGGCATGCGCCATCTCGACTGGGTGCTGGGCCTGCGCGATGGCCGTGTTCAGCAGAATGCCATCGTAGCCCAATTCCATTGCGGTCACGGCATCGCTGGCGGTCCCAATCCCGGCGTCGACGATCAGGGGCGTCTCCTCGACGGTTTCCCGAATGATCCGCAGGTTGTACGGATTCACGATGCCCATGCCGCTGCCGATGGGCGAGCCGAGCGGCATGACGGCCGCGCAGCCGAGATCGGCCAGCTTGCGGCACGTAATGGGGTCGTCGTTGGCGTAGGCGAGCACCGTGAACCCGTCGTCCACGAGCGTCTCGGCCGCGTCGAGCAGCTGCTCCACGTCGGGCATCAGCGTCTCGTCGTCGCCGATGACCTCCAGCTTAATGAGGTCGGTACTGAGCGCTTCCCGGGCGAGCCGAGCCGTGAGCACGGCCTCGCGGGCGGTGTAGCAGCCCGCCGTGTTCGGCAGGATCTCGTATCCGCCCTTCTGGATGAGGTCGAGGTGGCTCTCCGGGGCGGGATTTTCGATGTTCACGCGGCGGATTGCCACCGTCACGAGGTCGGTGCCCGTGGCGTCCAGCGCGTCCAGCATCACCTGGGGATTGGGATAGCGGCTCGTCCCCACAATGAGGCGAGACGAAAACGTGTGCTC
>JBDGQM010000255.1:3310-6600 GCA_042219065.1 Salinibacter sp.
CCCCCCGGCTGCGCCTGGATGACCTCCACACGATCTTCCTCGGCCAGGCGCACGTCGTCCCAGTCCTGGCGACGGACCACACTCTCGTTCAGGGCCACCGCCACACCGGCCGTTTGGTCCGTGTCTCCGGGGTCGATGTCCAGATCCCGCAGCAGATCCGTGAGCGGATAGCCGTCCGGGACGGTCCGATCGTCGCCGTTGACCGTGATCGGAATGGTCGTCTTGGTGGGAGAACTCATACAGAGTGGGGGGCAGCTTCGGCGTCAGAGAAGCGGACGGGAGAAAACGGCTGGATCCAGTCCGAGGTTTCCCCCGTCCGGATCAGGCGGGCCATTTCTTCGGCCGTGACGGGGGTGAGCAGAATGCCGTGCCGGTAGTGCCCCGTCGCCATGAGCACGCCGGGCGCCGTGGTCGGTCCCAGAAGGGGCGCGTGGTCGCGGGTGGCGGGCCGAAGGCCGGCCCACGTCTCGTCGACCGGCAGGTCGCGGATGCCCGGCACCACCTCCCACCCCCCCTCCAGCAGGTCGTACAGCCCGCCCGCCGTGACGGTCGTGTCGAAGCCCATTTCCTCGCTCGTGGCGCCCATGACGATGCGCCCGTCGCTCTTTGGCGCCAGGTACGCCTCGGGGCCGCGCACCACGTGCTGAAGGTTGAAGGGCCGCTTGCGCCGGAGCTGAATCATCTGTCCCTTCACCGGCCGCACCGGCGGGGTTGCGTCCGGCTCCAGGCCGTCCAGTTCGCGCGACCACACGCCCGCCGCCACCACGACCCGCTCGCCCGAAACGCGCTCCCCCTCCGTCGTCCGCACGGCCGGGGCGTCGGCGTCCGGGACGACGGCCTCGATGGGCCTGTCTTCGTGCAGCGTCCCGCCCTCCGCCGCGAACGCGGCCCGCAGGGCCTCGAGCAGGCGGCGATTGTCGACCTGGTGGTCCGACGGCGCAAACACGGCGGCGGAGAGGCGCGGGGCCAGAAACGGCTCGATGTCGCGGGCCTGATCCCCCGTCAGCCACTCCACGTCCAGGCCCTGTTCCTGCTGAAACGCGTGGAGCCGTTCCAGGGCCTCCGCACTGTCGCGGTCGTCGGCCACGATGAGCGTTCCGTCGTCGCGGTAATCGACCGACTGGCCGCTGGCCGCCTCCACCCGATCGGCAAAGTCGGGCCACCGGCGCAGGCTCTCCCGATTGAACGCATACAGGTCGAGCTCCTCGAACTCGATCTCGGCGTCGGGCGCGAGCATGCCCGCGGCCTGGTACGACGTGCCCCGGCCGGCCTCTTCTTTTTCGAAGATCGTCACGGGGGTCCCACGACGGACCAGCTCGAAGCCAATGGCCAGGCCAATGGTCCCGCCCCCAACGATGAGTACGTCTCGGTCCATGCTGCACGGAACGATGCTTCAGGGAAAGCGCGGAGGGATTGCCTACAGGAGGTCAAGCTCAGCAAGCACGTCGATCACCTTTGGCAGCGGCTGCTGCCAGAACCATTCAGCCCGCACCCAGAGCCCATCAAGCACCTCTGATTCCACCCGTCCCTCTGTCCCCATGAAGACACTTTCGTACCGGTCCTCCGTCAGCCGGTACACCTCGAGCTGCTCCCGCTCGGGATCCACGATCCAGTATTCCGGAATGTCCGCGGCCTCATACTCGTAGAACTTGTCGCCTCGATCTCGCGGTCCACTCCCGGGAGACAAGACTTCAACGACGAGATCAGCCGGGCCTTCGACGTGGGTGTCCTGGACGCGATCACGGTTTGCCGCCGTGACTACGAGCACGTCGGGCTCCCGTCCGTTGTCCAGTTTCATCTGGAACGGGGCCGGCCGGACTACGGCGCCGGCGTCCGTGGTCTCGACGACCATGTTGAACAGGGACGTGAGAAATCGGACGAGATCCTGATGGCGGTTCGAAGCGGGCGGCATGAGAGTCACTTCTCGATCAATCCATTCAGCATGAACGTCCTCGTCGGCCCACTCCAGAAATTCGTCGTATGAGATGGGCGCGGCCGGGGGGGCCTTGTGAGTCGGCTCAGGAGCCTGTGTTTCGGCCATAAGAGCATCGGGCGTTTTGGCGAGCATGTGATTTCGAGTGGTACTAACGAGCAACGGCTCTGAGATGTCCCGAACGGTCCCGCGCCCGGCGCGTGTGGAATGTCAACGATCATGACGGATCTTCGCACTCGACCCATGCACCACGACGCCGACATCCTCATCGTAGGGGCGGGACTGGCCGGGGCCTGCGCGGCGTTCACCCTCAGTGCCCGCCACTCCGTGCACGTGCTGGAGAGCGACGAGCCGGCGTCCGGCGCCTCCGGGGCCGCCGCGGGGCTCGTGAATCCGTTCATGGGGCGCCGCGCCCGGCCCGTCTGGCGCCTGCGGGCGGCGCTCGACGCCGTCCCTACGCTCCTGGAAAGTGCGGGCGCCACCGACCTTTTCCCCGACACGGGGGTGCTTCGGCCTGCCGTGGACCCCGATCAGGTGGAGCCGTTCCGGCAGGCGGCCGCGGACCACCCGGACCTCGCCACGTGGCTCCCGCCGGCCGCGGTGCAGGACCGGCATCCGGCGGTGCGGCCCGACCGCGGCGGCCTCTACATTCCACGGGGCGGGGCTGTGGACGTGGGGGCGATGGTACGGGCGCTGTTGGACGCAGCGAAGGCCCGCGGCGCGACGGTGGAGACACAGGCGCCGGTCCTCTACTGGCGCGAGACGCCGGACGCCGCGGTGGTGGAGGTGGACCGCGGCGACGACACGGAAGAGCTCCGGGCCGACCGCGTGCTGCTCGCCCTCGGCCAGGGCTTTCCGCCGTTTCCGGAACTGCGGCGGCTGGGCCTCGACGGCGTAAAGGGACAAACGGTCCGGGTGCGGCGCCCCGCCCCACTCACAGGTTCGCTTCCTCCGATGTCGGGGCGCGGGTACGTGGTGCCCAACGGCGACAGCCTGGTTCTCGGGAGCAACTACCACAACGACTACGACGATCTTACGCCCGACCCCGACGCCACGACGTACATCCAGGAGAAGACGAGCGCGATGATCTCGGGCCTGGAGCAGGCAGAGGTGCTCGGGGCCACGGCCGGCGTCCGCGTAAAGCACGCCGACACGAACCAGCCCCTCCTCGGCCCCCTCCCGCGCCGGGACCGCCTCTGGACGTTCACCGCCCTCGGCTCGAAGGGCCTCCTCACCGCCCCCCTCCTCGCCCTCTCTCTCCCCACCTACCTGAACGACCCCACGAAAATTCCTGCTCCCGTCTCCACGCAGGAAGAGTAACGTCCAGAAATCACGTCATCCCCAATCTTCAAACTTT
>JBDGQM010000256.1:0-23262 GCA_042219065.1 Salinibacter sp.
TCATTGCTCGTACGAGAATTGTGGGCCTCGCGTCTCCTCCATCCGGCCCAGAACGGGAAGGCGGGGCCGAGAAGGGACTGCCCCGTGTTTCCGCTTTGGTGCCGCCGTTAACTGAACGATTCCGATGCGCCTCTCGGTTCCCCAACTTTTGCTTCTTGGGATTTTGCTCGGCGTCGGGGCCGGCTGTTCGTCGGAATCCTCACCGGAGGCTCCCACCGCCTCGACCGACGAACCGGCCAAGACGGCCGTCTCGGTTCCGGATTCGGCCCGCTACGTGGGGACCGAGGCCTGTGCGTCCTGTCATTCGGAGATTGCCGAGTCCTACGAGGAGACGGGCCATGGCCAGTCGCTCTCGTCGTTCGATCCCGCCACGGCCCCGGAGCAGTTTGGGAACGGTACTGTGGTCGACCACGACGCGACCAATCTCTCCTACGAGGCGATGGTCCGACACGACTCGCTCTACCAGCGGGAATTTCGCCGCGGGCCGAACGGGACGGTCGTGCATGAACGCGAGCATCCCGCCGCCCACGTCGTCGGGTCCGGCAACGCCACACGCTCGTACTTCATGGAGGTCAATGGGTACCTCACGGAGATGCCCCTTACGTGGTACGCCGACCAGGAACGGTGGGACATGAGTCCCGGCTACGAGGACGCCAACGATCGCTTCGGGCGGAAGATTAACCTCCAGTGCATGAGTTGTCACAGCGGTCGTCCCGAGCGGTCCGCGTTCACCCAGAACCACTATCCCGACCCTCCAGAAGCCATCACCTGCGAGCGCTGCCACGGCCCCGGAGAGACGCACGTGCAACGCCAGCGAACGGGGGAGACGTCGGAGGCGGCGGACCTGTCCATCGTCACCCCCACGTCGCTCCCGCAGGAAGAGGAGCTGTCGGTCTGCCAGCAGTGTCATCTCGCGGGCATTTCGGTCTTCGAGGCCGGGGAAGACCCGATGACGTTTCGGCCCGGGGAGCCCCTTCGGAGCAATCGAACGGTGTATGTGCCCGAGAAGCAACTGACGGATCCGGACTGGGTGGGCATCGACTCGCACCCCATCCGGCTGGCCCGGAGCGCCTGCTTCGAACACAGCGACATGACGTGCACCACCTGTCACGGTGCGCACGAACCGGCGGCCGAGACCACGACGGAGGAGTATAACACGACCTGCCGATCCTGTCACGGGGGCGACCGGGCGGAGCAGCCCGTCTGCACGCGCGACGTGGCGCCGGACCAGGTGATGACGGGCAACTGCATCAGTTGCCACATGCAGAAAGGCGGCACCAGCGACGTGCCCCACGTCACCTTCACTGACCACTGGATTCGGACGCGGCCCACGCCCCCGAATGACCCGTCCGCGGGCCGTCCCTCATTCGACACCACGGGGGCACTCCAGCTGGCGTCCCTCCGCCGGATGGAAGCCCTCGATGGGGCGCGCGCGCCGGAGAGCGGGGCCGACGTGAAGGCCACCGTCGCGTACTTCCGGTTTTACGAGACCATGCACCGGCACCCAGAGTACATCCACCGGGCCATTGACCGCGGCCGGCAGGCGCAATTTCCGGATGCCAGTGCCGACGGACGGATTGCACTGGCGCGAGCCCTGGCCGAGGCCGATTCTGTGGACGCGGCGGCTCGCGTGATGCGGCGGGCAACTCGGGAGCATCCCGACGACGCGTGGGTCGACTACTGGCGCGGGGCCATGGAAGAGGCCCGAGGGCACACCGATGTCGCCATCCGTGCGTACCGCTCCGCCGTGGACCGTCAGTCCAAACTGCTGGAGGCCCAGGTTCAGCTCGCAGGGGCCCTGTTTCGGGCCGGTCGTCTCGACGCCGCCCAGACTCGGCTCGAGCAGGTCGTCGATCTGAATCCGGTGTCCTCGCCGCAGTCCTGGTTCAACCTGGGCGTCGTGCGACTTCAGAACAGTCGGACGACGGCGGCCCGGACGGCCTTCCGCCGGGCCGTGCAGCTCGATCCGGACCTCGTGGAGGGCCACATGCAGCTCGGCCGCCTCGCGTCGAAGGCCAGTCGGACGAAGGAGGCCATCCAGCACTTCCGCCGGGCCATCGCGGCCGACTCGTCCCACGCGGAGGCCTATGGCAGCCTCGGGATCATGTACGTACGGACGAATCAGTTGACTCGGGCACGCCGCATGTTCGAGCGGGTATTGGAGCTTGATCCGCAGAATACGGCCGCTCGTCGGCTGCTGAAGAAACTGTCGCCGTAGCGCCGGAGGCCCGGCAGAGAAGGGAGGCTCGCCGGAACGAGCGGCCGGGGGCTCAGGGGCCTACCGCTGATCTTTTGTTCGCTCCGCGACGGCCCAACTCGCGTCGTGCTGTGCAATCACGTGGACCGTCACCCGGCGCACCGGCCCGGCCTCGAACGAGATGACCTGCGCCTTCAGGGTGCGCAGCACGGCGTCGGTGCCGATGGCGGAAAGCGCGGAGATGGCCGTAAGACGCACAAGCTCCGTCTGCCCGTCGGCCGCGATATCGTGCAGGGGCGAGACCAGGTCACGGAAAAAGGCACGGCTGTAGCGGTCGGTGTGCGCGTACGCTCGGATGCGTCGTGCCGCCTGCTCCTGGGCCTGTGCTCGGTCGGAGGTGAGCGCGCGTTCAAGTTCCGTCTGCACGATCGTCTCCGGGGAGGGCGTATCCACCGTGTCGGCCGGGGAGGCTGCGTAGGCCGGGGACAGAAGGCCGAGAATCAGCAGGGCGAAGAACGTGTGTCGAAGGCGTGTCATATCGAATCGGGGGTTGTGCGTAGAAGTGTGCGAACATGGATCGCGTCTCGATCCGGGGTCCGCTACGGGTGGCCCCCGGAGAAGTGGCCGTATTTGATCACAGAAGGAAGTATTTCTTATAGCCAGAACTTGAAGGAAACGCTTCCATCTAGCCGAAACCGCTTTTGGTTACAGTGCCGTCAAACGGCGATGAGGGGCGATTTTCTAAAAGAACCGCTTTCAAGGTGAAAGAAATAATGCCACATATTTCTTACAGAAGTATTTTCTGTCCCCGAAGCGATCCTGTAAACTCGTCGGTGAATGGGAGAGGGGAACGGTCCGGTGTAGGCCTTCAATGAATTTTGGGCACCCGGGGCGTTCGGCGACGATGCCCCGAATCCATCCCGGTTGGGACTCGTGGGGGAACGCGATTTGGACGCTCAATTCCTCCCTCTCGCCCTGTGCGCTTTTCGCTCACCAGCCCCTACGACCGCGACATTCTGGACCTGGCGGTGCCCGCCCTCGCCGGGCTCGCCGCCGGTCCGCTCGTGTCGCTGGTCGACACGGCGTTCGTGGGACAGCTGGGCCGTGTGCCGCTCGGGGCGCTGGGGGTGAACACGTCGATCTTCTCGATGACCTTCGTCGTCTTCAACTTTCTCGCGTACGGCACCACGCCGCGCGTGGGACGGGCCGTGGGGAACGACGACCGGGAGGAGGCGGGGCGGGTGGTCATTCGAGCCCTCACATTGGCGGTGGGGGCGGGCATCGTGGCCCTACTTGTCCTGCAGGTCCTGGCCCAGCCCCTCCTGCTCCTCATGGGGGCGGGCGAGGGCCTCATGGCGCCCGCGCTGGCCTACCTGCGCATCCGGGCCCTGGCCGGCCCGGCGGTGCTCCTCATTACGGCCAGCCACGGCGCCTTTCGGGGCTATCAGGACACCCGCACGCCGATGGTGGTCACGCTCGGCTTCAACATCGTCAACGGCGGCCTCGACCCCCTTCTCATCTTCGTCCTGGACTGGGGCCTCGCGGGGGCCGCGGCCGCCACGGCGATTGGGCAGTGGATGGGGGCACTCACGTTTCTGTTTCTGCTCTTGAAGACACGGCGGGAGGAACTCGGCATCGAACTCCAGTTGCCGGAGCTCCAGACCCTGGTGCCCTTCCTGAAGGTGGGACGCGACCTGTTCCTTCGGACCGCCTCACTCGTGGGCACCATGACCCTGGCGACGGCGATGGCGGCGCGCGTGGGGGTGACGGCCGTGGCGGCGCATCAGGTGGCGGCACAGCTCTGGATGTTTCTCGCCGTCCTGGTGGATGCCCTGGCCGTGGCGGCACAGGCGCTCGTGTCGAAGCACCTCGGGGGCGACGGTCCGGGACCCGCTCGCCGCGTTGCCAACCGGCTTCTGCAGTGGGGGCTCGCCGTCGGCGTCGTGCTCGGACTTGCGTTCTGGGCCTTGGAGCCGCTCCTGCCGGGCTTCTTCACGGACGACCCGGACACGGTTGGGGCGCTTCGGAGTGTGTACCTGTTCGTGGTGGTGCTGCAGCCGCTGAATGGGCTCGTCTTCGTGTGGGACGGCATCTTCATGGGCGCCGAGGCATTTTCGTACCTGGCAAAGGCCATGATCGGGACGGCGGCCGTGTCGGCCGCGGTGCTGGTGCTCGCCCCGACGATGGGATGGGGACTGACAGGGGTGTGGTGGGGCATCACGGCCCTCATGGCCGGACGGCTTCTGACGCTGGCCGTGCCGTACGTGCGAGAAACGCTTTTCAACTCCGCGCCCGCCTGATCTCAAAAAAGAGAGGCCAGCGGGAGGGTGTACGACAGACTGGCGGTGATGGCGTCGTGGTGGAACGAGGACGTGCCGGTCAGGGGAAATGGGTCTTCGGCCGCGGCTCGGCTCTTGAATACCGACCGGAATCCGTAGTTGTACCGCAGTTCGAGCGCCGCGCGGCTGGACGGGCCGGTCGGGTACCCGAATCCCACGCCCACGACGCCGGCGGCGTCCCATCGCCGAAGCCGGTCGGATGCCAGGAGGTCGACCCGGCTTTGGGCATCGGTCTCCGTGGTCTGAAGGTCGCGCCGAAGGATGCCGTCCAGGGCCAGGTCGACGGCAACGCCGCCGACGGCGTGCATGGAGAGCGGGCCGGGCAGCGGAAGGGCGCGTCGGGCCAGAATGGCGCCCTGCGCGTAGGACAGCCGGTACCGCTCGACCGCGTAGCTCTCGAGCGTGGGCCGGGAGAGATGCCCCCCTCGCTGGAGGACGAGAAGCTCCGGCTGGATCGACCAGCGGTCCGTGACGGGCACGACGACGTATCCGCCGACGTGAACGTCGAGACGCAGGTTGACATTGGTGGCGGCGTCGAGGGCGTTGCTCCGGAAGGGAACGGGGCTGTCGCTCAGGAAGCCAAAGGTCGGGCCTGCGCGGACGCCACCCCGAAGGACTTGTGCGTGTGCCGAGGGCGCAACGTACATCGTGACGAGGAGGCCCGCGAACAGGACCGATGCGTGCAGGAATCTCCCGCATCCTGAGGGGCGAGGGCAAGGGTAGGTCGGGATATTCATTTTCGATACGCACTCAGAAAATCGGTGAAGTGCTGGTTGTACGGGGCGGACACGTCGTTGATGCAGACCGTAGCACCCGCAGCCTTGCTCAACATTGCCCCTCTGCGACCCCATTTCATACCATCTGCGCCGAATCGGCATTCATATCTAGAGGGGTCGGCGCGGTCAATAAATGGGAACCGAAAGGTAGATTTTGCTTCCATCTCGATGTAGAGACGACCGGCCCGGTCGTTTCTACAGCTAAAACGGATTCCCCCAGTCCACGTCGTCGGCGTCCCACGACTCGTCGCGCCCGCGTCCCGCCTCCGAGGAGTCATTGCCGGGCGATTTCGGCGCATTCCCGGGCTCAGTGCGGTACTCCGTCTCCGCCTCAATGCACTCGATCACGGCGTCCCGGGCGTCCGACACGTGGTCGTTCGCCGCCTTCAGCGTGGCGAGCGGCCATTCGTTGCGGCCGTCCGACTCGTCGTCGCGCCCCACCGCGGCGTTGACGCGGCGGTGCAACATGCGGATGACGACCTCGATGTTGCTGTCCGCCTCGCCGGTGCCCACGGCGTCGACGAGGTCGGCGCCCTCGGGAATGTCGAGGCGGTAGAGCACGGTGCCCGCGGCGCGCCGGACGGCGTGGTTGAGGATTGTGCGGTAGGCGTGCCGCTCGCGGGCCGGGCGATTGGGCGGGGGCGGCAGGTCCTCGTCGCCCAGGGGCTGGTTGCGGGCTGCGATCTCCTGCTTGATGTCGTCGGCGTCCGGCACGTCGAGGCCCTGCTCCTGCAGGGCGTCGAGCGCCTGCTCCACGTCGTCGAGGTGCGCCTGCGCCGCCTCCGCCTCGGCGCCCTCTACCGGCAGGTACGCGTCCACGTCGAAGCCCTCGATCTCCTCGCTCGTCACCTCCGCCGGATCGCTCTCGCGACAGGACTCCGACGGGTCCTCGTTTGAGTCCAGCGAGTCCTCCGCGTCGCCCTCTCCCGACAGTTGCTGGGCGTTAAGGTCGGCGAGCACCTGCGCCTTCTCCGTCTCGTGCTTAAAGTACTGCCAGTGGCCCTCCTGATTGAGGCCGGCGTGGGCCACCACGTGGGCGAGGTTGTCGGTGTCGGTGCCGTCGGGCAGGGCGCGGAGGGCGCGGCCCACGAACTGCGTGTAGGGGGCGACCGAGCGGAACGGGCGGAAGAGGGCGGCGATGGAGATGTTCTTGTTGTCGTACCCCTCGCCCAGGATGCCGACGTGCACCATGGCGTCGAGATCGCCGTGCTCGTAGGCGCGGAGGCGATCCTCGCGCTCCTCGGTCGTGATGCCGCGGCTTGCCACGAACGAGGCGTCGATGCCGCGGCTCCGGTAGAGGGCCGCCACCTGCTCGGCGTGCCGGATGGAGCAGGCAGCCCCCAGAATCTGATGGCGCTCCGTGCCGCGCCGGTTCTTGGCCTGGAGCAGCTGCACGCTGCGGTCCACGATCGTCTCGTTGCAGACGTCCGACAGCGCCACGCCCCGCGAGAACCACGTCTCCGCCCGCAGGTCCATGATCTCCGCGCGGCTGTACGTCCGCTCTTCGCCGTCCACGGTGAAGGTCATCTCGGAGGCCACCGCGTCGACCCGCACGATGTTTTTGACGTACCCCTTGGCGATGGCGTCGGCCAGATGATAGCGGTAGACCGGCTCGGCGCGGATGGGGCGCTCGTCGCTGCGGAAGGGCGTGGCGGTGCAGTAGATTTTCTTCGCGTCGGGAAAGGCCCGGTTGATGTTCTGCCACGAGTCGGCGGGGGCGTGGTGCGCCTCGTCCACCACGATGAGGTCGAAGAAGTCGGAGGGGAAGAGCGGGAGCCAGCCCTGCATCTGCTGCACGTTGGAGACGATGATGTCCGCCCGGCGGCAGTCTTCCTCGTTCACGCGGCCCCGCTCCAGCGCCACCACGCGGGGCAGGCGGGCGTCGGCGGGCAACACGTCGCAGAAGTGGTAGAAGTTGTCGGTGCCGCTGAAGGTGCCCTCCGCCAGCCCGTCCTTGATCGTGAGGTTGGGCGCCACGACCAGCACGCGCCCCTCCGCGATGCCGAACGGCGCGCAGGCGATGAGGCCGCTCTTGCCGCACCCGGTGGGGAGGACGACGATCGCCGGAAGCTGCGTCGTGCCCTCCGTCTCGAAGTAGTCACGGAGCGCGATGTATCCCTCTTCCTGCGGCACGCGGAGTTGTTCATTTCCGACGATGTGTGCGTCGGTCGCCTCGAAGTAGCGCCGGGTCTCTTCGTGCTGCTCCTCGTGGCGATCCCGAAGCTGCTCGGTGCGCTCGGTCGTCCCGGCCCCTTTCGCCTGATTGCACGCGTGGCAGAGCGGATCGAGGTTGAAGACGGCGTGCTCGCCGCCCTCGCTGAAGGCCTCGCGGTGGTCGAGATGGCGTGTCAGTGCGTCCCCGTCGATCGTACGTCCGCACTCCGCGCACGTCGCTCCGTCGAAGTACTCAATCCGGCGGCGGACGGCCTCGGGGATGTGGCGAGACATGGCGTTGAAGGTTGAGCGTGGAAGGGGATGCGTTGGCCGTATGCGTGCGGACGGGATCCTTTCCGTGTGCCGGGCGGCGTATAGCCTGGCGGAGCGTCAGTCCGGGATGAGGGCTGCTGCTACGTCGCCGGGGCAGCCGTGTGCGGATGCATATTGGGGACGGCCGCATCGAACAGTCCCACCTCGTTGAACGGACGGATGGCGTCCTCGACGGTGGAGTCGTACGCATCGAGGGCGCCGCTTGAAGCCGCATCGTCGGAGGGAACCGTCTGATGGGCGCGGCGGAGGGCGGTCCAGAGGCCCTCCGCGTCGGCACAGAGAAACGCAGGAGGATCGTCGGGAATGCCGTTGGCGTCCGCCCGGCGCCGTTCGTAGGTCGTGGCGGCGGCGAAGTAGAGCATCGTGCTCGCGGTCCAGGCCCGGAACGACGGGAGGGCGTCGTAGCAGAGGCGGACCAGTTCGTCGACGAACCGGAGCTCGTGGCGAATGGACCGGTCGTAGTCCCGGAGGGCGGACGGGGGCGGGGCCGAGCCGTGGTGCTCGAAGAGGCGGCACAGCCGCTCCACGCCGCTCAGGGTATGGGCGATGCCGGTGCTGTGCAGCGGGTCTACGAAGCCGGCGGTGGAGGGCAGGAGCGCCCAGCCGGGCCCGGCGGCCCGATCTACGACGCGCTGAAGCCGCCCGGCGCGGACGATGCGGCCCGGCGGATCGGCGAGGTCGGCGTTTGCGAAGCGACGAAGTAGCGTCGGGTAGCCGTTCAGGTGGGAGCGCCATTCCTCTCGGGGTGGCGTCCCGGACGGGGACGGGGCCGACGCGGCATCCAGGACGAGCCCGGTGCTCACGCGCCCGTCGTCGAACCGAATCTCCCAGAGCCAGCCGTCGTCGAGCACGTGATGCACGACCGCCTCGTCGCAGGGATACGGATGGTCCGTCGTGCGGGCGCCACGGTCGACGAGCCGGTCCCGCCACCGGGGCAGCCCGTCGAGGTGGGTGTAGAGCGCCCGGGAGGTCGTTTCCAGTGCGGCGCCCGATTCCGCAAAACCAAGAGTAGGCAGCAGTTGTCCGCCGCCCGTCGCGTCGACGAGGAAGCCCGCCCTGCACCGCACGTCTTCGCCCGCGCGGTAGGCCTGCACGGTCCACGGATCGCCGCCCGTCACGTCGGTGACCGTCGTGTTCTCCAGCAGAGGGACGCCCGCATCGCGCACCTCGTCGGCCAGGAAGGCGTCGACGTCGGCCCGGCGCCACTGCGTGTCGGAGTGGTATGGGTCGCTGCTGGCGGCCACCAGCAGCTCGTTGGCGTGCTCGGGGGTGGGCGTGAACGGCTCGCCGCGCCGATGGCGGAAGTAGCTGAAGCCGCGCTTGCGCCCGCCGGTCACGTTCGGATACGCGTCCTGCCAGGGACCGTGTGCGGCCAGCGGGCGCAGGCGGGGACGGTCGTACCGGTCGGCGAGGGCGCGCAGAATGATGTTGCCGGTCGGGGTCGACGACTCCCCGATGGCGAAGCGCGGATGGCTCGCGCGGTCGAGCACGACGGGCCGGAGGCCCATTCGCTCCAGCATCAGGGCGGTAATGGTGCCCCCGAAGCCGGCGCCCAGGATCGCAACGTCGGCGCAGAACTCGTTCATGAAGCAGAAAACTTGGGTCGAGACTGATTGCCTCCCACTTGCACGATCGCGGACCGCCGAAAAGCGTTCCTCCTCTTCCCCACTCTCTTTCTCCCACGCCCTCACGCTCACACCCCGCGCTCGCAGGAGCAGGAGATGGGCGGCTGCACCGCCTGGGTGTGGTTCATGCGCCGAAGCCGCGCGCGTCGGTCCGGCCCGCAGGTGTCGCACTCATAGAACCGCTCCAGGTCCCAGAGGTCCATGAAGACGCGGCCCCGGTTCAGGCGGAGCCCCTCTTCCAGCACCGTTTCGACGGAGGCCATGGAGGGCGGCTCGAAATGCCCGTCGCGCTCCAGGCGCTGCATGATGCCGTTGCCGCTGCGCGTGGGGACGACCGACGCGCATTGCACCCCGGCGTCGAACGCAAACTCGAGGGACCGGAGCGCCCACTCCACGCCTTCTTCCTCGCTCAGGAAGGGCGGGCGGAGGAGGATGAACGTGCGCACGTCGATGTCACGCTCGCGGAGAAAGCCGACCGCCCGGCGGAAATCATCCCGCGTCATCCGCTTGTTAAGCCGGTCGAGGACCGTGGGGTGGGCGGTCTCCAGGCCGAGAGCAATTTCGAGGCGGCCGTCGAGTTGGTCCCGAAAGTCGACACAGACCTCCCGGCACAGCTTCGGATGGTTCTCGACGACGACCGTGTCGAACGACCGCACGCGCTCGGCGACCGCGGGACGGTCGGACGGCGGAAAGGCCTGCTGGTCGAAGAAATTGCCGCTGTTGTAGAGCTTGATGTGCTGGGCCTCCGGCAACTGCTCCAGGGCATGGTCGATCTGAGCGGGCACGGCGCCCTCCGGCACCGTCTCATCGGTCGTGTTTGTCCAGAGGTCGCACATCAGGCACCGGAACGGGCACTCCCGGTTCGTCAGAAACACCGTGGCCACCGGGTCGACCGTGCCCGCCGCGGAGCGTTCCTCCTCAACGTGATACGCATACGGCCGCCACGGATCGACATCGGCCTTCTCGGGCCGGGCGGCGACGATCTCCTCGTCTGTGTATGTCGGCGGGTCCTGAATCATCGGCGTCGGTCACTCGTGGAGGTCGGCGAAGGCGCGTCGGTAGGCCTCTTCGTGCTCGGGAAAGAGGTCGTCGAACCCGTCCTCCTCGACGGCGCCGTGCTGGAAGCGTGTCTTTTCGAAGACCGGCATGTCGTCGCCGGTGACGGCCTCGACGCCGCGATGCACGACCTCGCCCTTCAATTCGTACAGTGTTTCCGGGTCCCAGTCGGTCAACTCGACGAAGGGGATGTTCTCGGCCACTTCGATCACGCTCGGGAGCGTGTAGGGGCTAAACGGCCGAAAGTTGAAGTGCCGGGCCGGAGCGTAGCTGCGCACGTGGCCCCGGCTCTGCCCGCCGGAGTACGTGGACGAGTGCTTGAGGGCATCCACGCCCCAGCCCTCCTGGTAGAGCATCTGGTTGCTGAGGACGCTCCGGATCGTGAGTTCCGGGTTCTCGTCGATCGGGTAGTCCTTCAGGTTCTCGTCGCCGCCGTCGCCATCTGCGAGGTAGGTCCAGTCCGGATAGCGCTCGCGGATGCCGCGACAGAGGGCGAGGGTCATGGTGGCCGCCTGCACGTCGAGCGGCTTGTAATCTTCGGTCACGCGGATGGCCTCCCGGAAGTCGACCGCGTCTTTGTCGGTCTCAACGACCTCCAAGAACATCGACAGGCCGAGGGCATCGAGAAAGGCGTGGGCCTGCTCCACGTCCGAGCCGCCGTTCACCGACAGCGTGAAGGCCTTCAGGCGAGTCGGGGCCTCGCCTCGTTCCAGGAGCAGGTGGCGCAGCACGAGGAAGAGGGATCCGCTGTCGATGCCGCCGGAGAAGAGCACGCCGATGGGGGCGTCGTCGTCAATGCGGTCTAGCCACGTCTTGCACGCGTCGGCCAGGGCGCCGATGTACGCCTCGCCGATCGCGTCGAGGTCGGCGGGCAGCGTGCCCTGATCGGGGTCGAAGTAACGGGTGTAGGACGGCTTCGGGTCGGGGCAGCCCACGAGCTCGAGCTCGGTGATGTGGTGGGCCGGGACCATGCGGGTGTAGGAGGGGTGGAACTGGTCCGCGAGGCCTTCGCGCTCCAGGAAGTCCTGGATCTCGTCAATGCGCTCGGCCACGACGAGGCAGGGGCCCTCGGCCCGCTTCGCGAGGAAGTAGCGCATGGGACGGCCGATGGACCGGGCCATGCGCACCGTCTGTCCGTCTTTGTGGACGAGCGCAAACTGTCCGTCGCACGCTCGGAGGCGACCGGAGTCGTTCGCCGCGAGGGCATCTCGGGCTTCCGTCGCCGTGCCGTCCAGAAAGACATTGCGGGCAGGGTCCAGGAGGTTGATGAGACGCTCGACGTAGGCGTTCGGGGGCATCGGTGGGGAAAAACCTGGGATCGGGAGAATACAGAAATTTCTTACTTGATCCCGCCCGCGCCGTTCACCATCAAAGCGAAAAGACGGAAACGATTCGGGCGCACTCAGTTCACCCGCTCCACCTCGTACCCCGCGTCCTCGATGGCCTCGACGGCGTTTTCGGCCTGGCCGCGGCCGCTGGGGATGACCTCGAAGACGAGGTAGGCCTCCCCTACGTCCAGGTCGTCGACCGCCCGCTCGTGGCGCACCTCGCGGATGTTGGCCCCCTGTGTGGCGATGCACCGGGAAATCTTGGCCATGTTTCCCGGTTGATCCTCGATGCGAGCGCGCAGGCGGAGCAACTGTCGTACGGACGGCCGGGGGACCATCCAGTCGGTCGTGGGCGGTCCAGATGTCGTCGAGCGCAACCATCATGCGTCCGACGAGGATGTATGCGCAAAAATGCTCGTCGATGCGAACCGTACCGGCAGGGGGCCGCGGAGCGAGGCGAGACCTCGACGAGCCGCTTCGGTCGTCGGGGTGACACAGAGAGAGCGGCTCGGATTTCATCTCGGTGGGTATATGACCGCGGCGAACACTTGGTTGAAACGAGCGTTCCAGAAAATAACTCGCCCAACATTTTCACCTAGTCGCCCTTCTCCGGCGGTTTGTACCATGCCTCGCTCTCCCACATTCGATCGCGACACAAAGATTGAAGAGGCCATGGAGCTGTTCTGGGAGCAGGGCTACGAGGCGACCAGCGTACAGGACCTCGTCGAGCGCCTCGGGCTGAACCGGAGCAGTCTGTACAACGCGTTCGGCGGCAAGCACGAGCTCTACCTGGAGGCACTTGACCGGTATCGGCAGGAGGGCATCGATCGGCTTCGCCGCCAGCTTCAGGACGCCCCCACGGCGATGGAGGGCATCCGGCAGGCGTTCATGGCGGTGGCAGAGCGGGCCACCGAGAGCTGCTACGGATGCTTTACCACCAACGCGGCCGCAGAATGTGCGCCCCACGATGCATCGACGCAGGACCGTGCCCGGGAAAGCTTCGACCGGATGCGGACGCTCTTTCGGGACGCCGTGGAACGAGCCCAGGAGGAGGGGGCCATCGATGCGTCCCGCGACGCGGAAGCGCTGGGGCGGCATCTCACCAATGCCTACAACGGCATTCACCTGACGGCCAAGACGGATCCGCCCGACGCGGTCGTTCGCGACATCGTCGAGGAGACGCTCCGCGGACTCACCTGTCCGGCCGACGACCCCGCCGACTCGTGATGGACGCCGCAGGGGCGCCCCCGACGCCGTCGACCGTCCAGGGGCACTGAGCACGATCCTCCGCCCCGCAGCAACCTTGTCTGTCGACGGCAAATCTGCTGACTGCAAAGGAGTGCACGCCGAACGTCCGCGAAGGGTATCGTCCGGTTCGTTTGTCCTTCGTCACAAGATTTTGGGGGAGGATCTGAAACATTCGTTCCAAATAAGACTTCCAGCAACTGGAGAATGTGATCCGACGAGACGACACTCAATCTCGCGGTCCACGCTTCTTCCTCCGACGCCCACTTTACATCCCACAAGCTGTCTCCCTGTCGATGGAAGCCCCTTCTGCGATCGAACACCCCAAAATCGCGGATCCTCAGCACGACATTCTCTCGGTGTTTGCCGAGCGTTGGAGTCCGCGTGCCTTCGCGGATCGCCGCGTGGAGCCCAAGAAAATTCGGCGGATGCTGGAGGCGGCCCGCTGGGCGATGTCGTCCTACAACGAGCAGCCCTGGCGCTACGTGGTGGCGTCAAGACACGACGATCCCGACGAATACGAGCGGCTGCTTCACTGCATGAATGAGTGGAACCAGGAGTGGGCGGAGAATGCCCCCGTGCTGATGATGTCCTTCTACAAGGAAACGTTCTCCGGGAATGGCGACCCGAATCGGTGTGCGCCGCACGACGTGGGGGCCGCCTCGGCCGCGCTCACATTCCAGGCCACGTCGATGGACCTGTACGTTCATCAGATGGCCGGTATTCTGAAGGACGTGGCGCGGGAGACGTACGACGTGCCGGACGACTTTGAGCCCATGGCGGGGCTGGCGGTGGGCTATCTCGGCGATCCGGAGATGCTGGGGGAGGGCCAGCGGGACTCGGAGGAGACGCCTCGTTCCCGCAAGTCGCTCGACCAGTTTGTCTTTGGGGACACCTGGGACGCCGCCTCCGCGCTCGTCGCCGACGCGTAGGCACGCCAGAGACGGGGCATCTGCAGATCCCATTCGCCGTTCGTGACTGACGACCAGACATCCGTGACGCGATGAACTCGAAATACCTCTACTGGGGAGCCACAGGCCTCCTGGCCGTGTTCATGGCGGCCTCATCGGTATGGTACTTTGTGGGCACCGAGCCCGCCGCCTCGTTCGAGCGGCTCGGCTTCCCCGATTACTTCCGGATTCAGCTTGGCATCGCCAAGATGGCAGGGTCCATCGCGCTGGTGTCCCCGGTGCCCCGTGCCGTGAAGGAGTGGACGTACGCCGGCTTCACGATCAGTTTCGTGTCCGCTACGATCGCGCACCTCGCCGTGGGCGATCCCCTCTCCGACGTGGCGGCGCCTGTAATTGCGTTTGCCCTTCTCGTGGTCTCGTACGTAACCTACCACCGGTATTATCGAGGCGTCACGCCGATTCAGGACGCGTCCGGCACATGATGCACACGTGCCCTTCTGTTTTGATACGAACCCCCACTTCTATCATGACCGCACAGCCTTCTCTACGTGAGTTTTTCGAGCAGGAACTGAACGTGTCCCAGGATGGCCTTGGGGACCTCGGATTCGACAACGAGGCCTCCATGCAGCACCTCGTCAGCCACTTGACGGAGCAAACGGTGCACCGTGCGGCCCTGGATGCCGCGACCCATCGCCGCGCCCCGGACCAAATGACGGACACCGGCTCGACCGAAGAGTCGTGGAAGCGCCACGTGATGGTGGCCGCCCTTACCGAACTGCGCCCGGTGAAGCTGCTCGCGCGGAACTGATCCTCGGGAACGAGGGGCCGAGCTTTGCTTGGAAACGTTCCCGGTGCACCCTCGTCGTACGGGCCGTTTTGCTTTTGACGTTTGTTAAGCTCCCATGCCTCCTTCCGACACCGAGACGCGAGAATCGACGCTCACCATCCTGAAGCGTCTCTGGGGAGTCCTGGCCCCGTACAAGATGCGGGTGTTTGCACTGGCGCTCCTCATCAGCTTCTCGTCGGCCCTGCAGGCCGCGGGGCCGCAGTTTGTGCGGTACGCGTTCGACGTGGTGATTCCCGACGGCAGTGCCGAGCTGTTCATCTGGTTCGGACTCGCCTTTGCGGGGTTCTACCTGTTCAAGGCCATCGTGGAGTACGGGGGCATGTACTGGAGCTTCGCCCTGACGCAGGAGGTGGTGAGCGACGTGCGCATGCAGGCCTACGACCACCTTCTGACGCTGCCCGTCTCGCGCTTCTCCGACGAGCAGTCCGGGTCCCTCAGCTCGCGCGTCGTGAGCGACCCCAACGCACTGGAGGGCATGATTCAGGCGGCCGCCTCGCGGTTGTCGGGCCAGCTCGTGGCCATTCTGGTGGTTGCCAGCATCCTGGTGTGGATGAACTGGCAACTGGCCCTGGTCAATCTGGTGGTGCTGCCCCTCCTGGCGCTCGTGACGTACTACTACCAGGAGCCGCTCCGCACCGCCTCCCGCAGCATTCGCGAGACGGTGGCCCGCCTGACGGCCACGTCGACGGAGGCGATCTCCAACATCCGGGTCGTGAAGGCCTTCGTCGGCGAAGAGCAGGAGCGCGACCGCTTTGGCGAGCAGAATCAGGCCTACGTCGACATCAACCTGGATCGGCGCAAGGACGTGGGCAAGATGGAGGGCCTCATCAACATCACGGCGAACTACGGGATTGGGGGCCTCCTGCTGGTGGGCGGATGGATGGTGGCGGGGGGCAGCCTCACGCTCGGTGAGCTCACGGCCTTCATCATGTACCAGCGTCAGTTGCAGGGACCGGTCAAGTCGGTCATGTTTTTCAACGACAAGCTGCAGGCGGGCATGGCGGCGCTGGAGCGGCTTTCTGAACTCGTGGATACCTCCCCCGAAGCCAGCGGGGACCGCGAGGAGGTGCCCATGGGCGCCATCGAGCTGGACGAGGTTCGGTTTACGTATCCGGACGCCGAGGAGCCGGCACTGCGGGACCTGTCGCTCCGGATTGAGCCGGGGCAGACGGCGGCACTCGTGGGGTCGTCCGGAGCGGGCAAGAGCACTGTGGCCAGCCTCATCGGGCGCTTCTGGGACCCCCAGGAGGGCCGCGTCACGATTGGCGGCCAGGACATCCGGACCTTCGACCTGGCCGCCCTCCGCGAGCACATCGCCCTGGTGCCGCAGGACCCGACGCTCTTCTCCGGCACGGTGGCGGACAACATTCGCTACGGGGAGCCCGACGCCCCCGACGACGCGGTGTGCCAGGCGGCCCGCATGGCCAATGCCCACGGCTTCATTCAGCACCTGCCGGACGGCTACGACACCCAAATTGGGGAGCGCGGCGTGCGGCTCTCCGGCGGCCAGAAGCAGCGGGTGGCCATCGCCCGCGCCATCCTCACCGACGCCCGCATTCTGCTGCTCGACGAGGCCACCTCAGATCTGGACAGCGAGTCGGAGGCGGTGATTCAGGACGCGCTGGACGGCCTCTTTGCGCGGGGCGACCAACTCACCTCCATCGTCATTGCGCACCGCCTCAGCACCATCGAGGACGCGGATACGATCTTTGTGATGGAGGACGGGCAGCTGGTCGAGTCCGGCCCGCACGACGAACTGCTGGCGCGCGGCGGCCGCTACGCCGAGCTCCGGGCGCTGCAGCACCGGGACGACACGGCCCCGTTCCGGGCCGACGCCGGATCGCGCCTCGACGTGCGCGACACGGGGGTTGGCGAATCGTAGGCGCAGCGCTGCGTCCCTCGCCGTGGCCGACCAATCGCTGGCTGCCGGCTCAGCACAGCGGCGTTTCCTTCCTACGGGCCTTCCCCAGGAGGGATTGTTTCCGACGCGGGGCTTGTCGTTTCTGAGGCGGATCGCTCGGGCCGAAACACAATGTCGCCGTAGAGGGCCTGCGTAGAGTCGGCCGTGTGGTCGGTGTCGGTCATGAGGGCCACCCCGGCCACCGGCGGCGGCGCCTCGCCGAACGCCTCTCGGTAGTCCGCGCGGACGTTCCGGCGCTCCCACACCCACTGTCCCTCCTGTGCAGGGCCGCTGCGCACGGGCATTACCCCAATCTGATCGGTATACGGGCTGGGGTGCACCTCGCCCGGTGGACGTTGGTTGGCCCACACGTAGTTGAGGGCCCGCGTTGGGAGGTTGTCGTAGCCCAGTCCCCGCAGCACGGCGAGCTTGAATCGATCGAGCAGCCCGAGGCCGTCGTCATCGAACGTGACGTAGAGGCGCGCCGCCGCGTCGTCGCTGCTCTCCAAGGCCACGTCGCCGCCGTCGACAACCGATTCGATCCGCCACCGCCACTCGATGATCGGATGCGTATCGAGGTTGACGCGCTGGTGGGTAATCAGTCCGGATGCACTGTTTTGGCTCCGGGCACGCAGGACGACTGTGCTGTCGGCGCGCACGAGGTCGTAGGTCGTCGGTGCGTCGTTGTCCCCAAATCGAATGGTCTCCCACCCGTCCGGATGGGTCTGTGAGGGCGGAGCCGCCGAAAAGTGCCCGACGTACACCGCAGGTGGCCCGGCCGCTGCGACGAGCGTTCCACCGACCCCGAGGATGGCGGTAAGCACGGCGAAGCAGGGGAGGCGACGCATGGGTCCGAGATGCTTCAGTGAGCAGGTGTCCGCGAATGGAATGACTGAGGGTGTGCTCTCGGTCCTCGAGATTCCGCCCCGAGCACTGAGAGCAGAACACGGGGCGGAATGTTACGGCACGTGTTCGGTAATCGCATTGACTAATTGGGTGCGCCCGCGAATGAATAGGACGATCCATATCCTGTTCGACTTCGACTCGGACGCGCTTCGCCAGGCGGCCCGGACGAATCTGAGCGAGTTTGCGGAGAGCATGAAGGCGTTCAAGGAATCCAACGTTCTCGTCGTGGGCCACACGGATGCGAAGGGGGCGGAAGAGTACAACCAGAAGTTGTCGAAGCGTCGGGCAGCGGCGGCCACAGGTTGTCTGACGGGGGAGGGAATGAGTGACGGCCGGACCAACTCCGTGGGGCGGGGCGAGAGGGCTCCGTCCTGCTCCGATAATCGTACACCGCTCCGAAGAGGTGGGTTCTCGGGTCTCGGAGGCGGGCGGTCCCAGCACGCTGCTCGCGCGGTCTACGGATGCCGTGTTTTGCGTGGCTGCTGGGCCCTTCTACAGCGCCATTAACACCCGGAGGCGGTCTTCGACCTCGTTCATCACAGTCGAGGGAGCCACACCGGCCCGATCCGAAAGCCGCTGCCAGGAGGCACTCCGGACCTGCTCGCACATGACGAAGGAGCGCTCGGGAAGACCGGCCTCCTCGCCAACCCCGATGTGCCAGGGAATGCCGGGCCGCTCCGTCGTCGTCAATGGGCACAGCAAGACGAGGCCCGCGGCGGACTCGTTGAACCGATTGTCGGAGACGACGAGGGCGGGGCGACGGCCCCGTTGCTCGTGGCCGCGCGTCGGAGAGAAGTCGGCCCACCAGATCTCGCCACGCTGGGGAGGAGCGTCAGGCTTACTCGTCTCCCAGGCCGTCGGCCTGCGTGCCTTCGATCTCCTGTCGTTCTGCCTCGGCCTCCTCCCAAGCGTCGGCGTCCTTACGCAGGCGCCGATAGGCCTGGTCGGCCTGGTCGAACAGCCGGTCGCGACGACGCTGTTCGACGAGTTTGCGGAGGGTGTCGGTGAGGGTGAGTCCCTCCTCCTCCGCGATGTCCTTCAGCTCGGCGTGGACGTCTCGATCAATTCGGATTGTCGTACTATCCGCCATGAATCCGATCTGTTATTCTAGTGTATTCAAAATTACATGCACAAACGCATGCAAACGGAGTTCTCCTCGGATGTATGACACCGCGGTAATCGCACCTCGAACCCAGGGTGATTACATCTTGATTTCGGTTGTTTTCTACTGCGATGTGCAGCCCGTAACTGCGCTCGCCCACGCACCCACGTCCCCTCTCACCCGCGCTTCCCTCGGCATGAATGATCAGTCGGTGGCAGTCGAGCCTCTATTCTCCGATGAAGTCTCGGAGATACGATTGCCCTGCACCTCGAACCTGACGACGTGCGTTCTTCCTCAATTGGGACAGGTATGACCGTGCGCCCCTTCTCCCACTTGCCCTTTCCCCCGCGCCCCCTCTCTCCCGTTTCCCCATTCGTTTTTGGCACTCTGGACGAACCCAGGCAGCAGAGCCAAAATCCCGTTTCTACCGGAGCGAAAGAGCACCCTCTACGCCACCGGCACCTCGATCAGGCTCATCCCGTCGCCGATGACCGCGTCGAAGGCCCCCCGCAGTTCCTCCGGCGTGGTGGGGCGGTAGCCGTCGATGCCGAAGCTTTCGGCAAAGGCCGGGAGGTCGGGGTTCGTGAGGCCGGTGCCGAAGGCCTCGCCGGTGTGGTCCATTTGCTTCTCCGAGATGAGGCCGTAGTCGTTGTCGTTGAACACGACGATGGTGTAGCCGCAGCCCAGGCGGGTGGCGGTCTCGATCTCGGCGGCGTTCATGAGAAAGCCGCCGTCGCCGGTGGCCGCCACCACGTTCGCGTCCACCGCCAGGGACGCGGCGAGGCCGCCCGGCACGGCGATGCCCATCGACGCGAGACCGTTGGAGATGATGCAGGTGTTCGGCTCGTAGGTGGGAAAGTTCTGCGCGATGGCCATCTTGTGACTGCCCACGTCCGAGAGGAGCACGTCGGCCGGCGCCATGGCGTCGCGGAGGAGCGGCAGCACGTCGCGGAGGGCGAAGGGGGCCTCATCGGACGGCGACCGGTCCACGTCGGCGACGATCTGTTCGCGCAGGCCCGCGTACCACTCCGGGTCAAACGCGAGCCCGGCGCCCCGGCACCACTCCAGCAGGTCGTGGAGCGTCCGGCCGAGGTCGGCGACGACCTCCACCTCCGGGTTGTACGCCTCGTACACCTCGGCGGGCTCGCTGTCGACGTGGACGATGGCGGCGTCGCAGTTCCAGTCCGCCGGGTCGTGCTCGGCGATGTCGTAGCCGACGGTAAGGACAAGATCCGCTTCGGCGATGGCGCTGGCGGCCTCGCCCTCGTCCCCCGAGTCGAGCGTCATCAGCGAGTGGGGGTCGGCGTCGGACACGGCCCCCTTGCCCATGTACGTCGACACCACGGGCAGGTCGGTGCAGGCCACCAGCGTCCGGAGCGGATCGGCGGCGTCGGTGCGCACGGCCCCGTTCCCGGCGATCACGAGGGGGCGGTCCGCGTCGGCGAGTAGCGCTTCGGCGCGGTCGAGGGCCTCGGGATTGGGGGCGGCGAAGGGTACCGGGTCGCGGACGGGGAGGGGCTCCATCTCCGTCTCCTCGGCCGCCACGTCCTCGGGGAGTTCCAGATGTGTGGCCCCGGGCTTCTCGTACTCCGCCATCTTAAACGCCTTGCGGACCGACTCGTGGATGATGTCGGGGTCGTCTAGCTGGGTGTTCCACTTCGTCACCGGCGCGAACATGCCAAGCACGTTGATGGCCTGGTGGCTCTCCTGGTGGAGCCGCTCCAGGCTGCCCTGCGCCGTGATGGCGACGACCGGGCTCTTGTCGAGGTGCGCGTCGGCCACGCCGGTGAGCAGGTTGGTGGCGCCGGGGCCGAGCGTGGCGAGGCACACGCCGGCCTCGCCCGTAAGGCGCCCATGCACGTCGGCCATGAAGGCGGCGCCCTGCTCGTGGCGCGTAGGGACGAACGTCACGTCTGAGTCGCGGAGCGAGAAGAGGAGGGCTTCCATCTCTTCGCCGGGCACGCCAAAGACGTGCTCCACGCCTTCGCGTTCGAGGCAGGCGACGAGGAGGTCGGAGGCTTGCATGGTTCGGTCGGTCGGGAGGCGAGGGGGAGAATGAGGAGATGCCCGCTTGGCTTTGGCGTATCGCCTTGGCCGGAGGGCCGGTATGGGCGTGTGGGCGTGTGGGCGTTTCGTTCCGGCGGGCCTGGTTTCGGAATGAGACGCATTCCAGAGGGACGACCGGAACGAGCCCTGCACGGGAAGCGGTCACACCGCCGAGCGGGCGCGGTGGTTCAGAACCGTCCGGTTCTGGGGTTCGCTTGGGGGAGGTCTCCGTCTCTGTTCTGTTTCGCATCCACCGTCCAGCACGGGTCTTTCGGACGCTGTTTGGCGGACACGACGACCGGCGCATCCGCCTCGACCATATCCGCCGCGTCGACGACGTGACGCGAGAGGCCTGCTGAGTGTCCGGCGGGTCACCTCACCCCTGCTGAACGAGCCAGTCGAGCGCCTCGTCCCAAAGCGGCCGGCCTACGTCGGGTCGGAAAAAGCCGAGGTGGCCGATCTCGGAGACGTTCAGGTCCGAGGGGTCGACCCAGCGGGTCTCAATCTCGGCCTGGTCGTAGAGGGAGAGCATCGGCGGGACGTTGTCGGGGGTCGAGATTGGATCGTCCGGGAAGTAGTAGCCGCGAATTGGGAAGCGGGCTCGGTCGAAGTGGGTCGGGCCAAACGGGGCTCCGTCTGGGGGCGACCGTCGCCCCTCCTCGTCGAAGAAGGCAGCCATGTAGTCCGGTTCCTGGCACCACGCCCCCCACTCCCGCGCCACATTTGTGGGCAGGTCCTCGCCCCAGCCGATTTTTTTGGCCGGTGCGTAGCCGCAGAGGCGGGAAGTGAGGGGGACGTAGAGCCGGAAGATGGCAAGGGTGAGAATCCGATACAGCAGCGGCATCCCGCCCCAGTAGCCGGTGGACACCGCCACAAAGACAGCGGCCTGCACCCGATCAACGTTCGGGGCAAGCCCCAGCTGTTGGCCGCCGGTCGAGTGCCCGACGGTGTAGAGGGGCACGTCCGGATAGCGGCGCGTCAGCCACGCGATGGCGCCGGGGATGTCCTGCTGTCCCCAGTCGCGGTACCGCGCGTCGTCGGTGCGGAGGGAGGCGGGGGCCGAGTCGCCGATGCCCCGATAGTCGTACGTCAGAGCCACGAAGCCCCGATCCGCGGCGTGCGCGGCAAACCGGGCGTAGAAGCGGCGCGGAATGCCGGTCCCGGAGCTCACGAGCAGCGCGGCGCGCGGCGATCCGTCGGGCTCAAACAGAGAGCCGACGAGGGAGCGGCCATCGCGGGCCTCGAATGTGTGGGTGCGGGGGGATTGTGACGACGTCATGGTCTGGAATACTCGGCTCGATCAAACGACGATGCGGCCCCCGGCCCCGGGTCTTATACCATCTGCGCCAAATCGGTGTGCAGATCCAGAGGGGTCGGCGCGGCCAATAAATGGGAACCGAAAGGTAGATTTTGCCTCCATCTCGATGTAGGGACGACCGGCGGGTCGTCCCTACATAAACGGATAGGAGCAATAATGCATATTGAACGCTCGCAATTGGTATTACGTTACCCCTCCAGACCGGACTCGGCAGCGTGGTCCAGATACGTATTCCCCCACTCGCACATCGACTCCAGCACCGGGCGCAGCGTCTGCCCGAACTCGGTCAGCGAGTACTCCACGCGCGGCGGCACCTCCGCGTATGCCTCGCGGTGAATCAGGCCTTCGTCTTCCAGCTCCTGCAGGCGCTGCGACAGCATCTTCTTCGTGATGTCCGGAATCTTTCGGCGCAGCTCCCCGAACCGGAGCGTCTCGTCGCGCAGGTGCCACAGCACCAGCGGCGTCCACTTGCCGCCGATCACAGAGAGCGTAGCTTCGATGGGACAGTGAAAATCTTGTGTGTCGGCGTCCGTTTGCATGGGCTAACGGCAAAAGTGTAGAGTTGGAAACCTAGTTACCACGCCGTGCCTACTTGACCGGCACGCAGTACCCAATGTATACTTGGTATCGAAAAGAAACCAGCCTCCTCTGTCCAATCGCATTCCGAGAACACATCCTGCAACCAGAAACCATCCTCTCAAGAAGATTGACTTGACGCTCAACCGGAGCTCCAGCCCGCAATCAACAATCCACAACTAACCATCCGCCAAAAAATGAACATCGGACTCATCGCCTCCAGCTTCGAGAGGGCACGGGCCGCCTCCACCTCCAGCGGCGCCTCCAGACGCGGGTCGCCGGTCTGGAGCGGCTCGTCGAGCCAGGCGGCGTTGAAGGCGATGGCGTTGACTGGCTGGTCGAAGTGGACGGTCGGCCCCAGCAGGCGCTTGTACTCGGCGCGCTTCCCCGCCCGCTCGTGCGAGAACCAGACGGCCCCCGAGAGCGTCGCGGCGGAATCGGTCTGCGAACCGGTCCTAATCACGATGGCGTCGTCGCGCAGGTTGACCACGAGCTGCATCGCGCCCGTCGGCAACACGCGCTCCCACGTGTGGTCGTCGTCGAGGCCGCTCGCGTACCGGAAGCGGTCGACGAACGACGCCAGCGGCGGGTCGGGCACGTGGG